>NZ_JBYTEG010000011.1:0-251133 GCF_058792255.1 Cupriavidus sp. CPT47-8839-RL05A
GTGTGGAAGCCTCGCGGCTCCCTCGCTCTTTCGAGCGGTCGCTCACTCTCAGAAAACTGACTGACCAGATCCGAAGATCCAGTCACGTTTTGCTGTGCGAGCACTGTATAACTTGTGAAGCAACACTGTCCGAAGACAGCGGCGTCCGCTACCCAGCGCCCACACTTATCGGTTGTTTGGTTGTTAAAGAACTTCGCCGCCGGCTTTGCCGTTCAGCGCTGCTGCGTTGTCTGCAGCAGAGAGACGAGATTATGCAGAGCTTTCCTCGTTTCGTCAACCGTTTCAGCATCTTTTTTTGCTGCGGCCAGCGCGCCAACTTCGCTGCGCCAACCATCCCGGTCGACCCCGCAACCCTTGCTGCGTCTGCTTTGCAGCGCTGCGTTGTGTTGCGAGGGGGCGAATATTAAGTGACCGCAGCGGGGTTGGCAAGGGGTTCTTCGAAAAAAAGCCAACCCGCCTAAAAAACGCATTCCAAGCCACTTCAGCTGTCGTCGGGCGCTGCTTATAGAATGGCTGTTCCGGCCCACCGGGCCGCTCTTTATAGATGGGGACGTTTGATGACTATCCAAGCGACCTGGCAACCAAGCCAGGGCAACAGCATCTGCCACCTGACCAACGGGACTGCCGAGTGGCAGGCCGACCTGGATGCATCTGCCGGCGGCGACACCCAATACCCGAACCCGCATGACCTGCTGGATTCGGCCCTGGCCGCCTGCACCACGCTGACTTTGCAGCTGTACGCCAAACGCAAGGGCTACGCCATCACCGAAGTCCATGTATCGGTCGGTCATGAAGAGGCCAACGGGACCTACACCATGAACCGGGAGGTCAAGGTCAGCGGAGAACTCACGCCCCAGATCCTGGATGACCTGCTCCGCGTGGCGAATCGCTGCCCGGTGCACAAGACCTTGTCGGGACAGTTTTCCATCCAGACGTCGATTGCCTGACCACCCTGGCAAGATCCCGCTCTCTGCTATTGTCAGCCCAAATGATAATCGTTATCATTTATGCCTCAGGCTGTGACACGTCCTGAGTCAGCAAATGGGTTCACCGGACACGGACGTGTCCGGTCTTTTCTTTCCGGCGACCTACCGTCGCGGCGGCCCCGTTCCGGCCGATTCCCTCCTGCCCGATGTCATCGTCCTGACGCACGTGGTGCGATACCGTACCTGGCGTGGACCAGGCGCGTGCCCCACCCGTTCGAGGGGCATCCTGCCCCGGTGTGTTGGCTGGCCCACCAAGGTTTCGTCGCTTTCCGGGCAAACCGGCGCCGTACGCTTTATCTGCCATGCACCGCAGGCTTACCATGAACGGAAAGCAGAACAAGTAGAAGGCGCCAACAGAAAGCGCCGATACATCGAAGCGAGCGGGGGGATTCCTTGACCAACTTCATCGAAGCGTATTGCGCGCAGGTTCGGCTTGCGGGCGCAGTCGGCGTGATCGCCAAACCGGTTGTGGTGGCACAGGACGGCACCTACGCCATGCACTACGTGCCCTGCGAATACCTGAACATCCAGGCACCTCTGGTGCTGGTCAGCACCACGCCCGGCCACGCCCATGTGCGGCTGGCCGCCGCCGTCACCGAAGAACTGATGCGCGCCCATGCACCTGGCAGCGTAATTCAGCGCGAGAACAAGCGGCGCGTCGAACTGGGCGGCAAGCTGGTGCGGCCTAACCTGATCCGCATGCTCGACCACTTCCGGGTGCCCGAACTGGTCGGCCTGCCGCACGCCGCGGCATTGTGGAACGATGGATTCGAGCGCCTGCAACCGCTTGCCTTGCTGCCGCATGCCACCACGCGGCGCGGTCTGGCGTTCGACGGCCCACTGGAAGAACTGCTGGAGACCCCGATGCTGCGCGAGGTATTCGAAGCGCAGTTCCTGGGAGCCGTGCGCCAGATGCGCACGGATGCGCTGTACATCGCGCTGGGCCGTACCGCCTGGGCAGGGCTGCGGCATGCAGTCAGCCGCCGGCTGCTGGGAAAGCATCAACTGCTGGGGATGATGCCCGTGCCGGCGCGCGCCGGCAGCATGGTGCGCTACTTCCTGCGCGAGATCGCCGCCAGCGACCTGTCGGCCAAGGATCCGGTGCGCCATCGGGTGGCCTGGCTCGATGCCGCCCATGCCGAACTGGAAGCCAGCGTGCGCAAGCTGCGCGCTGCCATCCGGCCGGATCCGCACTCTGCCTACCTGATCGCGTAAGCGATCACTCGCCTCAATGATTGTGCTCGATAGACCCCACCGAAGTGGGGTCTCGGTGGCCCGCATTGTGTCGATAACGTCTCCTGAGGCATCTGACACGCCTCGCATTCCCGATTTTTGGCGGCCCCGCGTGGGCCGCGATTTTTTTTGGGATCGCCAATTAGCGCCGCCCGGTCAAGCGGCTACGCCGGTGGCGGCGTCTGCCCCACGCTTCGCCGCAGCGCATCCGATACCTGCGCCATCAGCGCGGCGTCGTCATCGACCGCGCGGCCGCTGGCCGACAATGCCTCGCGCACGCTGACGACCTTGCCCGCGTCATAGCACCGGCCGCTGTCGATGGCAGCTTCGAACGCATTGGCGCGCGCGTTGATCTGCACGGGGTCGGCGCTGACCAGCAGCACCGCATGGGCCAGCACCAGGTGGCGCTGCCCGTCGGGCGCTTGCATGGCCGCGGGTGCGCGGCGCCAGTACTGCGCCGTGCCGGCGATCTTGCGCGCGGCTTCGGGCGGGCCCCAGGCCAGGTTGTAGCGGCCGTCGCAGAAGGAACCGGCCACCGCCTGCCAGTGCGTGTCGACGCCCAGCGATTGCAGCGCGTCGCCGATGACCTCGCACAAGTGCAGGTAGACCGCGTCGCTGCGCGCGCCCGGCGGCTGTTCCACTGTGTAGGCCAGGCTCAGGTTGAGGATGCCAGGGCCCTGCGGCACCAGCCCGCCGCCCGACATGCGCAGGAATACCGGACATCCCTGCTGCGCGAAGTCGGCGCGCGCGGTTTCCAGCGCGGCATGGCGCAGGTAGGTGCGCGGCACCACCAGCGACAGCGGCGCCTCCCACAGCTGCGCCACCTGCCGGCCTTGTGCCGCGAGGTCGAGCAAGGCCAGCTCATCCTGCAGCGGGTCGCTGCCCGCCTGCCCGGCATGGGCCGCATCGACAAATTCAAACGGCATGGGATGGCACCAGCCTCCGGATGGCAACGTGCCGAGTCTAGCAACACTAGGCATTGAGCGCATCGAAGTACGCCAGCGCCTTCGACGCGTACATGGCGCCCGGTCCGCCGCCCATCTCGATATTGATGGCCAGCACTTCGGCCAGCTGCTCGCGCGTGGCGCGATGGCGCAGCGCCTGGCTGGTGTGGAACAGCACGCAGTCGTCGCAGCCCTTCTGCACCGCCAGCGCGACGGCAACCAGTTCCTTGACGGCGGCGGGCAGGCTGCCGTCCTGCGTGGCGGCCTTCATCACGCCCTGGAAGGCGCTCATGGCGGCGGGCTGGGCCTGGCCGAGCGCACCGAATTGCTTGTTGATCTCGGTCAGGCGGGTCTTCAGGTCTGTGGTCATGAGGTCTCCTGTCTTGAATTCGAACAAGGCGAGCTGGCCGCGGGGGGGGGGGGGGGGGGGGGGGGGGGGGGGGGGGGGGGGGGGGGGGGGGGGGGGGGGGGGTAGGTANNNCGCGGATGGCGCCCTGGGCGGCGCCATCCGCGCGCGGCATCAGCCGGCCAGATGCATCTTCAGCAGCGCGTTGAAGTCATTGGCCTTCTCCATCTGGCTCATGTGGCCAGCATCGGCAAAGACCTTGACGGTGGCTCCCGGCGGCGCGGCTTCAGCGTGCGCGACCGGGATGATCTGGTCCTGACCTCCCCACACCACCAGCACGCGCTTGCCACTGTTGGCCAGCCGCTGGCCAGGCTGCTCGCTCTGGCGGCCGCCGCCGAAGAGCCCCTGCCCCAGCGCCGTCAGCGCCTCGGTGACGCCGTCCAGCCGCTTGTAGCGCAGCAGGTCGTCCAGCATCTGGCGGCTGACCAGCCCCGCGTCGGCGAACAGCAGTTCGACCACGGGCTTGAGCTCGCGCCGGGACTGGGCACTGACGAAGCCTTCGGTATAGCCGCTGTTGACGGCGTCGCCAAAGCCCACCGGCGACACCAGCGCCACCGACAGCACCCGCTGCGGTGCATCGACGGCAAGTTGCGCCGCCACGCCGCCGCCCATCGAATGGCCGACCACATGCGCCGCCTCGATCCCGGTCTCGTCCATGAAGCGCGCTACAAAGCCGGCCATCTGCGCCAGCGTCGCGCCCGCGAGCCGCGGCGACGACTGTCCGTGGCCGGGCAGGTCGAGCGCCACCACGGTGTACGCGTCGGCCAGGGGATCGAGGTTGAACAGCCAGTTGTCCAGGTCTCCGCCAAATCCGTGGATGAAGAGCACGGTTTCGGCGCCGCCACCCTTGCGGGCATAGCGGACCCGGATGCCGTCGACGTCGGCAAACTGGTACGCGGCAGCGGCGTCTTCTTCGCCAGCGTCGTCCGCCGGCGTCTCATAAGCCGCGACATAGTCATCGATTTGCGCATCGCTCACCTCCGCAGGTGCCAGCACGCCGAGCAGCGCCTTCACCGGCAGCACGTCGCCGGCCTGCGCCACCTTGCGGCGCAGCGTGCCCGCGTCGGGCGCCTCCACCGCATTGGCGATCTTGTCGGTTTCCACATCCAGGATCGGCAGGCCCACGGTAATCACGGTTCCTTCGTCGACCAGCCAGGCATTGACCGTGCCTTCCTTCATCGACAGGCCCCACTTGGGCATCACGATCGGGATAATCGTGGGGGAAATTTCGGTTGCCATCAGTGCTTGCCCTCCTTCATGGTCTTGCGCGCGGCGGCGACGATCTGCGCGGCGCTGGGGATGTACAGGTCCTCCAGCGTCGGCGAGAACGGCACCGGCGTGTGCGGCGGGCACACCATCTCGATGCCGGCCTTGAGCGCGCCGAAGGCCTGCTGCGCAACCTGCGCGGAGATATCGGTGGCGATATTGCAGCGCGGGCTGGCCTCGTCCACGACCACCAGGCGGCCGGTGTTCTCGACCGATTCCAGCACCGTGTCCATGTCCAGCGGCGAGAGCGTGCGCAGGTCGACGATCTCGGCCTCGATGCCCTCCTTGGCCAGCGTTGCCGCCGCTTCGAGCGCGCGATGCACCATCAGCCCATAGGTGACGATCGACACGTCCTTGCCGTCGCGCACGATATTGGCCTCGCCGAACGGGATCGCGTAGGCGCCTTCGGGCACCTCGCCCTCCAGCCCGTACAGGTTCTTGTGCTCGCAGAAGATCACCGGGTCGTTGTCGCGGATCGCCTGGATCAGCAGGCCCTTGGTGTCGTACGGCGTGGACGGGCACACCACCTTCAGGCCGGGGATATGCGTGAACAGCGGCGTCAGCATCTGGCTGTGCTGCGCGGCCGCGCGAAAGCCCGCGCCGACCATCGCGCGGATCACCACCGGGGTCTCGGCCTTGCCGCCGAACATGTAGCGGAACTTGGCCGCCTGGTTGAAGATCTGGTCGAAGCAAACGCCCATGAAATCGATGAACATCAGCTCGGCGATCGGGCGCATGCCGCAGGCCGCGGCGCCGATGGCGGCGCCCACGTAAGCGGATTCAGACAGCGGCGTGTCCAGCAGCCGGTCGCCGTGCTTGGCGTAAAGGCCCTTGGTCACGCCCAGCACGCCGCCCCAGGCGTCCTTCTCGCCGTCCGCGCCGGCGCCGCCGACGATGTCTTCGCCCAGCATGATGACGCTGGGGTCGCGGGTCATTTCCTGGTCGATCGCCTCGTTGATCGCCAGCTTGATGCTCAGTTTGCGAGCCATGGTTTGTCTCCTGATATTGGGTTGGCGCGTGGCGGATCAGTAGCTGACGTAGACGTCGGTGAGCAGGTCTTCGGGCCCGGGCTGCGGCGCGGCCTTGGCTTCCTGCACGGCATGCTCGATCAGCGCGGCGACCTCGCGGTCGATGGTGTCGAGTTCTTCGCGCGCGACCACTCCCGCCTGGGTCACGGCGCGGCCAAACAGCTTCAGGCAATCCTTGTTGGCGCGGATGTCGTCGAGTTCGCCGGCGGCGCGGTAGGTTTGCGCATCGCCCTCGAAGTGGCCATAGAAGCGGACCATCTTGCATTCGAGCAGCGACGGTCCGCCGCCTTCGCGCGCGCGCCGGATCACTTCGCCGGCCGCTTCATGGACCGCGAAGAAGTCGGTGCCGTCCACCGTCACGCCCGGGATGCCGAAGCCGGCGGCGCGGTCCACGTAGCTGTCCACCGCGGTGCCGTAATCGCGCGAGGTCGATTCGGCATAGCCGTTGTTCTCGATCACGAAGATCACCGGCAGGTTCCAGACCGCGGCCAGGTTCAGGCTTTCCAGGAAGGTGCCCTGGTTGGAGGCGCCGTCGCCGCAGAAGGTGATGCCGACCTCGCCCTTGCCGCGGAACTTGGCAGCCAGCGCGGCGCCGCAGATCAGCGGCGCGCCTGCACCCAGGATGCCGTTGGCGCCCATCATGCCCTTGGACAGGTCGGCGATATGCATCGAGCCACCCTTGCCATTGCACGAGCCGCCCTTCTTGCCGTAGATCTCCTTCATCATCGCCACCGGATCGACGCCCTTGGCAATGCAGTGGCCGTGGCCGCGGTGCGTGCTGGCGATGCGGTCGCCATCGTCCAGGTGGTGCAGGATGCCGACGCCCGTGGCTTCCTCGCCCGCGTATAGATGGACGAAGCCCGGGATGTCGCCGCGCCCGAAGTCCACGTGCAGGCGTTCTTCGAAATCGCGGATGGTGCGCATCTTCCGGTACACCGTCAGCAACGTCTCCTTGTCGAGCGGCAGCGCTGCGGAATCTTGAGAAGCTCTGGCTGTCATGTCTGTCTCCTTCGTTTTCAGGTGTTGCACTTCAAGAAAGGGGAAAAGCGGGCGGACGCGGTGCCCGCGCGTCATCCCACCGCGGCGGGCTGCGGCAGGCTGCGCATCAGGTGGTGGCGCGCGGCATGGCGCATGCAGGCCGCGACGTCGATGCTGCGAAAGGCGTGGTCATGCAGGGTGACGGTGACTTCGTCGTCCGGGCCAAATGCCAGCTCGCGCTCGCCGTCCAGCGCGACAATGCCGCTGCGCTGGCGCACGCGATGGGGACGGCCGTGTTCAAGCCGCTGCCAGCCGGCCACCGGCACGGTGCACATCAGGCCGGGTGCGATCGGCGCGCACAGGTCGAATTCGCCTTCGCCGGGCGCGGCCAGTTCGATCGCGAGGCCGCCCTCTTCGCGCCGGCCCACCGGCTTCAGCAGCCCGGCGATGGATGACAGGCCGATGGCCTCGGGGTCGGCAAAGGACACGTAGACGGCGGCAAGCGTGTCGGTCTTCCACAAGGCGCGTGCGCCGATGAAGTGCTCATGCGAGATCACCGCATCCACCAGTGCAATATCGCGGCGAAAGCCGCCGTTGCCGTCGCGGATGACGATGTCGAGCCGCTTGTTCGACGCCAGCGCCTGCGCAGGGGGAATGCGGCCCGTGGCATAGAGGCCGGTGGCCAGCCCGATGATGGTGGGCTCGCGCATTTCGGGGTAGGCATTGTTGGTGCCGGTCGACAGGCCCGCGATCGGCACAGCACCGCACTCGCGCACCACCGCGCGGTGGGTGCCGTCGCCGCCCAGCACGATGATCGCGGCCACGCCCGCATCGGCCATGCAGCGCGCGGCGCGCAGGGTGTCGTCGACGCGCGCGGTGACCGGCATGTCGAGGTAGTCGACCGCGGGCAGGCCCGAGTCCGGCCCCTGCCGGCGTGCCAGGTGCCGCGCCAGCATGACGCGCAGGCCTTCGCGGTCGGGCATCATCAGCACGCGCTCCACGCCGCAGGAGGCCAGCGCGGCCAGCAGGCGCAGCACGATATTGACGCGGTCGGCCAGCTGCAGGCTGTTGGCGTTGGCGATCACACGACGGATGTCGCGCGCGGAAATCGGGTTGGCGATGATGCCGACCACTGGCGCGATCTGCGCGCTGGCGCCTGCTGCGTGCCCCATTGCCTGTCTCCTGTTGTCGTTGTCTTGCCAGGCGTATTTGCAATGGCTGTGCCAGTGCGCGCAGGCAGTGAAAACAGGGGAAACAGCGGCCTCGGCGGGGTCGGATCCGAGGGATTACCCCGAGGCGGCAGGGCAAAAACGACGCTGCGCTGTGACAGGTGTCACAGCGCAGGTGTACAGGGGATGGACAACCGTATCGCAGGGATGGCGCGCGTGCGCCGTGCTGCCTGCCGGCTTATGCGTCGGTGGGCTCCGGGCCGCCGTCGCGCCGGTTGGGCGACTGGATGCCGTAGCGCTCCATGCGCCGGTACAGCGTCATGCGGCTGACGCCGATCTGCCGCGCGACCGCGCTCAGGTTCCAGCCGGACGCGCGCAGGTATTGCATCAGCAGCATGCCTTCCGGCGGCAACTGGTGCGGATCGAACGGTGCGGCAGCGGGTGACTGGGCGGGCCCTGGCTGCGGCAGGGCGGCGGACGGTGCGGGTCCCGCCAGGCTGTCAGGCAGGTCCGGCACATCGATATAGCCGTCGGCGCAGACCGCGCGCGCGTACTCCAGCACGTTGCGCAGTTCGCGCAGGTTGCCGGGCCAGCGGTGGCGGTGCAGCCGCTCGCGTGCCGCGGGCGACAGCCTGATCTCGCTGCCCTCTGCGCCCCCTTCCTGCAGCAGCTTGCGGACCAGCCAGTCCAGGTCGGTGCGCGCACGCAGCGGCGGCAGCGTGAAGCGCGCGCCGTTGAGGCGGTAGTACAGGTCCTCGCGGAAGCGCCCGTCGGCCACCAGTTGCTCCAGGCTGTGGTGCGTGGCGGAAATGACCCGCAGCCGCACCGGCACCGGCCGCGCGGCGCCGATAGGCAGCACTTCGCCCTCGGCCAGCACGCGCAGCAGCCGCGACTGCAGCTCGCGCGGCATGTCGCCGATCTCGTCCAGGAACAGCGTGCCGCCGTCGGCCTCCTGGATCAGGCCGCGCTTGCCGCGCGGGCCTGCGCCGGAGAAACTGTTGGGCAGGTGCCCGAACAATTCGCTTTCAATCAGGGTTTCAGGGATCGCCGCGCAGTTCACCGCTACGAACGGCCCGCCGCGGCGGGCGCTGGCAAGATGCAGCGCCTTGGCCAGGAACTCTTTGCCGCTGCCGGTCTCGCCGTGGATCATCAGGTTGATCGGCGAATCGACCAGGCGCGCAGCGCGCTGCAACTGCTGCTGCAGCGCGGCATCGCCGCCGGTCAGCGCCGCCAGCGCATCCGGCATCGCCACCTGCGTTTCGGCGGGCGGCGCCTGCCAGCGCAGCGCCGGCGGCAGCACGCTCAGGTACAGCAGGCCGCCGCTGCGGGTCAGCGCCACCAGGCGCTGCTCGCTCGGGCGCGAATAGACATAGTGGCCCAGGTCCTCCAGGCGCGCGTCGAACAGCGTCTCGAACCGCTGGCCCAGCACGGTGGCGCCCGGTGCGCCACCCAGCTCGCCTTCCAGCATCAGCCTGGCGCGGTGGTTGTGGCCGACGATGCGGCCGGCCTCGTCCAGCGCCAGCAGGTATTCGGGATTGACGTCGACAAACTCCGGCGCCACGTTCAGCTTCAGGATCCAGTCGCGGCGGTGCGCGCGCAGGAAGTTGGCGTTCTCGATATGCGCGGCGTAGATGCGCACCATCTGCAGCGCCAGCCCCTGGCTGTCCTTGGCCTGCGGCGAGGTCAGCGCGGAGATGTCGAGGATGGCGTGCAGGTTGCCGTGCGTGTCGAACAGCGGCGCGGCGGTGCAGGTCAGCGGGATATGGGTGGCGTCGAAATGGTCGGCCTGGTGCACCGTCAGCGCCTGGCCCGTGGCCAGGGCGGTGCCGACCGCGCAGGTGCCGGCGCCGCTCTCGCTCCACTCGGCGCCCAGGTACAGGCCCGCGTGGCGCAGCGCGGCGTCGCTGCGGGCCTCGCCGATATAGTCGACGGTCACGCCCTGGGCATCGGTCAGCAGCACCACATAGCCCAGGCCCGCCACCTGCCCATACAGGCTCTGCAGGCCGTGGCGCGCGATGCGCGCGAAGTCGTCGATGCGTTCCTGGTGTTCGCGCAGGCGCGGCTGCGGCAAGATGCGCGCCTCCTGCATGCGCGACGGATCCAGGCCGTACTGGTGCACGCAGCGGCGCCATGAGTTCTGGATGATGGCGTCGTGCGCGATCCGGTCCGCAAGCACGGCCGGCGGGGCAAGGTATGTGGTGGCCTGGACCACCGTCTCGATGTGCTCGCGTTGCCGCAGGTCCATCGCTGTCTCCTGTCGTCGCTGCCGTCGGCCCCATGGGTGATGGATGGGGTGATGGATCGGGCGGACTGTCGGGCGCGTGCTGCGGAAGCCGCGCCTCTGTGTCTCGGGCCTTCTAATGTATCCGAGCGGATCAGCGGTACGCAAACAGGATTAGAGCGGCGCTCGCGGGCGCATGCCGCAAGTGCGGCGCACGCCATACCGCAGGACCGCAGGCGCTCAGAGCGCCGATGAGGTCTTCAGGCTGCGCGCCGCATCGGCAGCGATGGCGAACGAGCGCAGGCGCGCCTGGTGGTCATGGATCTGCCCGGTCAGCATCAGCTCGTCCGGGCGCAGGTCATCGACAAAGCGCTGCATGCCGGCACGCACGGCGTCGGGATCGCCCACCACCGAGCACGCCAGCGAGCGGCGGATATGGTCGGCCTCGCTCTCGTTCCACAGCGCTTCGATATCGTCCACCGGCGCGCGCAGCTGCCCCGGAGTGCCGCGCACCAGCGCCAGGAATTGCTGCTGCAGCGAGCTGAACAGGCGGCGCGCCTGGTCCCCGGTCTCGGCCGCAAACACGTTCAGGCCCAGCATCACATAAGGCCGGTCCAGCGCTTCGGAGGGCCGGAAGGTGCGCCGGTACAGGTCCACCGCCTGGCGCATGAAGCCCGGCGCAAAGTGCGAGGCAAAGGCGAACGGCAGGCCCATCGCCGCCGCCAGCTGCGCGCTGAACAGGCTCGAACCCAGCAGCCAGATCGGCACCTTGAGCCCGGCGCCGGGCACCGCGCGCAGGCGCTGGCCGGGGCGCACGTCGTCGAAGTAGGCCTGCAGTTCTTCCACGTCCTGCGGGAAGGTATCGGCGCTGTCGGCCAACAGGTGGCGGCGCAAGGCGCGCGCAGTGGCCTGGTCGGTGCCGGGCGCGCGGCCCAGGCCCAGGTCGATGCGGCCCGGGTAGAGCGAGGCCAGCGTGCCGAACTGCTCGGCGATCACCAGCGGCGAATGGTTGGGCAGCATCACGCCGCCCGAGCCCACGCGGATGGTGCTGGTGCCGTTGGCGACATAGCCGATCAGCACGGCGGTGGCGGCGCTGGCAATGCCGGGCATGTTGTGATGCTCGGCCAGCCAGTAGCGGTGGTAGCCCAGCTGCTCGGCATGGCGGGCCAGGTCGAGCGAGTTGCGCATGGCATGGCCGGCATCGCTGCCTTCAGGGATGGGGGCCAGGTCCAGCACCGACCAGGCCACGCCTGCGCCGTTGGGGATAGAGTCGTGATTCATGTGGTGGATGGCGGGCGGCTGGTGCCGCACGCGGGCAATGCGTATGGCCCGCTATCTTAGAGACCATGGCTCGATCGTGCTGGCAGCCTGATCGCGGCCCTTCGGGCGGCGTGGGTATCACGGGGGCGCGGGAAGGATTGAGTCGCGCCGCGCTTGCCCGTACCATGCAGCCCGATGCCAAGGAACAAGCGATGACACTCAAGACACTGGACGGTGCGCTGGCCCTGCTGACGCACTTCACCGTGCGCCAGCCGACCTGGGGCGTGCGCGAGCTGGCCAAGCACAGCGGCGTGCACTACGCCGTGGTGCACCGCGTGCTGGCGACGTTTGCCGCCAATGGCTTCCTGGTGCAGGACGCGGTCACCGGCAAATATTCGCTGGGACTGCGGTTGTTCGAGCTGGGACAGGTGGTGCGCAAAAGCTTCTCGCCCGACGAGATCGTGCGCCCGGTGCTGGAAAAGCTCGCCGCGCAAAGCGGCGAGACCGTGTTCCTGTCGTGGCTCGATGGCCATGAGGGCCTGTGCGTGGGACTGGTGCAGAGCCAGCACCAGCTGCGCTTTTCGATCGAGCTGGGCGAGCGCTTCCCGCTCTATGCGGGCGCGCATGCCAAGGCCATGCTGGCCTTCCAGGACGATGCCTTCCGCGATGAGGTCTACCGCCAGGGGCTGGCGCGCATCGCCCCCCACACGACGCTGGACCGCGAGCGCATCGAGCAGCAGCTGGCCGAGGTGCGCGAGCGCGGCTGGGCCCATACGCGCGAGGAAGCCGCCGCCAGCGTGGCCGGCCTGGCGTTGCCGCTGCGGTCGCGCGACCGCAGCGCGGTGGTGGGCTCGGTCGCCATCGCCGGGCCGCAGCAGCGGCTGGACCAAGCCGCGGTGCCGCGCCTGCTGGAGGCGCTGCGCGATGCCAGCGGCCGGCTGGAAGACGTCATCGGCTTCGTGCGCTGACGCGCTGTCCCCTCACACCAGCAGGGCCTTGCCCACGGCCCCGCCCAGCACGCGCTGGCCGATCGCATGGCCCAGCGCGCGATAGCTCTCCCATTGCGCCTCATCGAAGAACTGGTCGCCGGTGGCCTCCTGCGGAAACGCGGGATGGGTCGCGCCGTAGTGGCGCACGTCGGCCGGCGCCCATGACACCAGCCGCGGCTTGAGCAGCACGATGCGGCAGGTGCGCGCGCGGGGCGCCCCGCACTCCGGGCCGGTGCGAAAGACGTTGAGCAGCACCGCGCATTTGTCGCCGGTCGGAGCGCCCGGCAGGAAATCATCCGGTACGCCAAAGACACGGCTCAGCACCGGGTGCGTGGTGGCAGCCTCGGTATCGACCACGATCTCCAGCCCATGGTCGATGCGCGCCAGCCGGATCAGGTTCGCCAGGTCGCCGAAGCGGTAGTCGGGGTCGCTCCCGCAATCACACAGCACGATCAGCGCGACCTCGCGGCCCGGGCGCAGCAGCTCGTACACGCCGGTATTGTCGAAATGCCCGCCATCGGACAGGTACTGCCAGCCGCGCCGCGTGCCGTGGAAGCGCGCGCTCAGTTCGCAGCCCAGGTAGTACTGCGTGCGGAACAGCGCGATGCCCGCGGCCAGCCACGGATGCGTGGCGCGTTCCGGATGGCGCCGCGCGCGGCCCCGGCGCCCGCCTTCGCGCGCGTGGCTGGCCGGATACGACGGCCACCATGTGCCCAGCCGCAGGTTCGCCAGGCCGAGCAGCAGCGAGGTGCCCAGCGTGGTCGCGCGCCCAAGGCCGGTGGACACCGCCGCACCCGAGATCGCGATCCAGTCGCCCACGGTGCGCGATTCGGCCAGCTTGCCCGACGAAGGCCAGGACACATCCGGGCAGCAAGCCCAGCCGTCGATGGTGAAGCGCGCGTAGGCGTCCGGCGGCAGCGCCGCCGCCGTACCGGCCTGCGCCACGCAGGGTCCGGGTGCCAGGCACAGCGGCATGCCCTTGCGGTCGCGCTGCACCAGTTGCGCGGCCGGATCGACGGTCAGGTTCAGCGTGACGTTGATCAGGTGCAGCGGCGCCAGCACGCGCGGATCGTAGTACGCGTTCAGGCTGAGCTGGTCGCCGGGCACGGGCTCGGCCACGCTGAAGCGGGCGCGCTGGCTGCCGTCGCGGTCGGCACTCGGGTCGGGAGCCGCGAAGCGCTCCCCGTTGGACGCGCCCAGGAACGCGCGCGTGAGCCGCGCCGCGTAGAACGGCTGCAGCGTCGACAGGTTCAGGAAGCCGGAGAAGCGCCCCGCCACCAGCGCCAGCACCAGGCTCACCACGGTGAACGTGGCCAGCGCCGGGCCGGTATAGGCGTTGCCGAACACCAGCCAGTCGACCGGCTCGCGCCCGTCCCAGCGCACCCACAGCACCAGCCACGACCACAGCACGAACAGCAGCAGCGCCAGCACCGCCGCGGCCGCGCCCGCCAGCAGCGACACCGGCAGCCGCGCGCACAGCGCGCGCCAGGGCGTGTCGGCGCGGCCCTTGCGGCCGGCATCGAGCCAGCGCGAGCCGTAGTGCACCAGCCAGACCAGCACGCCCAGCACAGTTGCGGGCAGCGCCGCGCCCCACTGGTGGTGGGCCTGGTGGGCAAACAGGTAAGCGGTGCGTGCGATGGTGTCGGCAATGCCCAGCGCCGCCAGCCACAGGGTCAGCGTCAGCGCGCCACGCAGTGCGCGCGTGGTGCGCACGCGGTAGGCGGCCACGGTGCGCGGCTCGCCCTGCAGCAGCGCCAGGCACCACAGCACGCCCAGCAGGGTCAGCACGCCCAGCACGGCAAAGAGCTCGCCGATGACCAGCCCCGATCCGAGCCATTCGGACCAGCGCGCCGCGGCCAGCAGCATCAGGCCCAGCAGCGTGGCGAGCAGCGGCGCGGGGCTCAGGAAGCGGGCCGTCGCCTGCGGATCGTTGGCGCGCGGGTAGATCAGCCAGTAGGCCAGCCCGGGCGGCACCGCGCCAGCCAGCGCGGTGGCCAGCGGCAGCCACAGCAGCGTGCTCCACCAGATCGCGCATTCGCCCTGGTTGAAGGCCTGGCGCGCGTCGTGCAGCAGGTCCATCTCATAGCGCCCCAATCCGTAGGAAACCCCCACCGCGACGTGTTGCCCGAGCGCCAGCACAGCCAGCAGCACCAGCAGCGCGCTGCCGATCACGAAATGCATGGCCAGCCAGTTGCGCACCACCAGCGCGGCGGCATAGAGGTTGTCGCCGGCACCGGTGGGCGACAGGTAGCGGCCGTTCTCGCGCAGCCATGCGACCGCGCCGCGGCCAGGGTCGGCGGCGTAGGACACCGAGGTATGGATGCGCCCCGGCGGCTCGCATTGCAGCGTGTGATAGGCGTCGGTGGCGGCCTGGACCGGGCCCGCGCCGCGGCGCAGGCGGCCGGGCACGAACAGGCTGACGAAGAAGGCGCCGAGGTAGCCGCCGCCGCTGACGGTGGACAGGTAGTCGAACTGCGCCAGCAGCGAGGCCAGGCCCGGCACGGTCTGCGCCGCGGC
This sequence comes from Cupriavidus sp. CPT47-8839-RL05A, assembly GCF_058792255.1. Classification (NCBI taxonomy): domain Bacteria; kingdom Pseudomonadati; phylum Pseudomonadota; class Betaproteobacteria; order Burkholderiales; family Burkholderiaceae; genus Cupriavidus; species Cupriavidus sp. CPT47-8839-RL05A. The sequence continues at coordinate 14,998 of NZ_JBYTEG010000011.1, forward strand.
GGCGGTGGCCGCCGCCGGTGTCGCGGCTTCCGGCGCGGGGGCCGGCGCTGCCGCCTTGGCGGGCATCGCGGTGCCCGCCATCGCCTGCATCACGCCCAGGCAGAAGGTGGCGCTGCGGATGCCGCCGCCGGCCAGCGCCAGGGCCCAGTTGCGCTGGCCGTCGCCGGCGCGCGGCGCAATGCCGAGCTGGCGGCGGCGCTGGGCGATGCGGGTGGCCTCGTCGCCGGATCCGCCGGTTCCGTGGTGTTCCGCGGCCATGCGCGTCCTCCCGGTAACAGTCGGTCTGCGCCAAGTATAGGCGGCGGCGCTCCGCCGTTGCCGCCGCCGGCACTCGCCCGGCGCCGCCAGCCAGCCCCGCGTTAACCCTGATTGTTGAGAGCCGGGACGAGGCCTAGCATTTCTCTGTATAAGAGACGTTGTCTCTTATACAGAGACAACAGCAGTCGACGCAACCACCCCGCCATGCTCAAGACCCTGGACGGCGCCCTGGCGCTGTTGACCCACTTCACCGCCCGCCAGCCCAGCTGGGGCGTGCGCGAACTGGCGCGCCACAGCGGCGTGCACCACGCCGTGGTGCACCGCGTGCTGGCGACCTTTGCCGCCAACGGCTTCCTGGTGCAAGACGCGCTTGGCCGCTACGGCCTGGGGTTGCGCTGGTTCGAGCTGGGACAAGTGATGCGCAAGACGTTTTCGCCGGCCGAGGTGGTGCAACCGGCGCTGGAAGCACTGGCGCGCGAATGCGGCGAGACCGTGTTCCTGTCGTGGCTGGACGGTGGCGAGGGCTTGTGCACGGATATCGCCCAGAGCCAGCACCAGCTGCGCTTTTCGATCGAAGTGGGCCAGCGCTTCACGCTGGACGCCGGCGCGCACGCCAAGGCCATCCTGGCATTCCAGCCGGAAGCGTTCCGGCGCCAGGTAACGGGCGACGCGCCCGAGCCGGAAGCACGGCTGGCGCAGATCCGCGCCGACGGCTGGGCCTACACCTGCGAGGAATCCGCCGCCACGGTGGCCGGGCTGGCGCTGCCGCTGCGCCACCGCGACAGCCGGGCGGTGGTGGGATCGCTGGCCATCGCCGGCCCGCTGCAGCGCCTGACGCCTGAGGCGGTGCCGCGCTTGCTGGAGGCGCTGCGCACCGCGCGCAACACCATCGGCCCGGTGGCGGGTTTCATGCGCTGAGCGCGCGCCAGGCATCACACACAACAGACAAAACCAGACAACACTACGGGGAGCGGTGGACAACATGACCATGCCAACACAACTGAACGCGCCGATGGCGGCGCAGCCTGCAACACGGACACGCTTCATGGAGCCCTTGCTGCTGCTGGTCTCCGTGGGACTGTCGGTATTCGGCGCCATGATCGGCATGCAGCTGATCGTGTCGCTGGGGATCTCGGCCAACACCTCGATCATCGGCGCGCTGATCGCGATCGTGTTCTCGCGCATCCCGCTCGAGATCACGCGGCGCTTCCGCGTGCTGGAGCGGCAGAACCTGGTGCAGACGGCAATCTCGTCGGCCACCTTCGGCGCCGCCAACTCGCTGATGATCCCGATCGGCGTGCCTTACGCGATGGGCATGCCGGAACTGGCCACGCCGATGCTGATCGGCGCGGTGATCGCCATGTTCGTCGACGGCGCCATGCTGTACTTCCTCTTCGGCAGCAAGATCTTCCCCGCCACCGGCACCTGGCCGGCCGGCATCGCCACGGCCGAGGCCATCTGGGCCGGCGACCGCGGCGGGCGCAAGGCCGCGTTCCTGGGCCTCGGCATTGCCGTGGGCGTGGGCGGCGCCTGGCTGGGCGTGCCGATGTCCGCGTTCGGCGCCGCTTTCCTGGGCAACCTGGCGGCACTGACCATGTTCGGCATCGGCCTGCTGGTGCGTGGCTATTCGGTGGCGCTGACCGGCATCGACATCGCCCGCGCCTATATCCCGCACGGCCTGATGATCGGCGCGGGCATCGTCGCGCTGTTCCAGGTCGCCAATGAAATCCGCCGCGCGCGCCATGCCCCGGCCGTGGACACGGGCACCATCGAAGTCCCGGCCTCGCGCGCCAGCCGCATCCTGTCGGGCGGCTTCCTGATCTACCTGGCGATTGCGCTGCTGATCTCGGTGCTGGCCGGCCATGTCTCTGACATGTCGCTGGGCATGCTGGTGGTGTTCGTGCTCTATGCCGCCTTTGCCGCCTATGTGCATGAGCTGATCGTCGGCATCGCGGCGATGCATTCGGGCTGGTTCCCGGCCTTCGCGGTGGCGCTGATCACGCTGACCATCGGCATCCTGATCGGCTTCCCGCCGACGGCGCTGGCGGTGCTGGTGGGCTTCTCCGCCGCCACCGGCCCGGCCTTTGCCGACATGGGCTATGACCTCAAGACCGGCTACCTGCTGCGTGGCGAGGGCCGCGACATGGAGGCCGAGCTGGCCGGGCGCAAGCAGCAGTTCCTGGCCGCGATGATCGGCTTCGCGGTGGCCGCGGTGGTGGTGCTGGTGTTCCACGGCACCTTCTTCGCGCAAAACCTGATCCCGCCGGTGGACCGCGTCTACGCGGCCTCGATCAAGGCGGGCTCGTCGGCGGAGATTGCCCGCAACCTGGTGATCTGGGCCATCCCCGGCGCGCTGCTGCAGCTGATCGGCGGCTCCAGGCGCCAGCTCGGCATCCTGCTCTCCACCGGCATGCTGATTGCCTCGCCGCTGGCCGGCTGGGCAGTGCTGGCCGGCCTGGCGATCCGCTTCATGCTGCAGCGCCTGCGCGGCGACAAGCACGTGGCCGAGATGAGCGCCTTTGCCGGCGGCGTGATTGCCGGCGACGCGCTGTTCAGCTTCTTCGGCTCCGTCACCAAGCTGCGCAAGTAAGTGCGCAACTGAGTCTTACCTCGGGGCGCGGCCGCCGCGTCCCGCCTGTCATTACCCGAGACGTTCCATGGATATCCAAGCCATCCAGGCCATCCGCGCCGACACCCCGCTGACGGCCTCCACCATCTATCTCGACACCGCCGCGGCCTCGTTGCCGCCCGACGCGGTGCTCGATACCGTGCGCAGCTACCTGCTCGATACCGGCCATGTCGGCATCTACCTGCCGGCCTTCCGCAAGGAGACCTATGCGCGCGTGGAAGCGGTGCGTGGCAAGCTGGCCGGGCTGCTCAACTGCGCCGCCGACGAAGTCGCCTTCACCAAGAACGCCACCGAGAGCATCTCGATCGTCGCGCGCGGCATCGCCTGGAACGCCGGCGACGAAGTGCTGGTGGCCGACACCGAAATGCTGAGCAACCTGCTGCCCTGGCGCCGACTGGAGCAATCGCGCGGCATCGTCGTGAAGATGGTCGCGGCCAATGCCGAAGGGCTGCTTGCGCCCGAGGCGTTCGCGGCCGCCGTCACCCCGCGCACGCGCCTACTCACCTTCTCGCACCTGCCCAATTCGACGGGTGCGGTGCAGCCGGCCGCGCAGATCTGCGCGGTGGCGCGCCGCCACGGCGTGCTGTCGCTGGTCAATGCGGCGCAGAGCGTGGGCATGCTGCGCTCGGACGTGGCCGAGCTGGACTGCGATTTCCTGGCTGGCTGCGGCCGCAAGGCGCTGCGCGCGACCGAGGGTGCGGGCTTCCTGTATGTGCGCCGCGCGCTGATCGAGCAGGTCGAGCCCGCGCTGGTGGGCTGGTGGAACGGCGCCTATGACCGCGCCACCGGCGCGCTGTCGCTGGTCGCTGGCGCCAGGCGCTTCGAGGCTGGCTGCCCGGTCGTGCCGGCGATCCTCGGCATGGGCACCGCCATCGACTACGCCGCCGCCATCGGCATCGACGCCATCGAGGCGCGCGTGCGCGACCTGACCGAGTACGCGGTGGCGAAGTTCGCGTCGATCCCCGGCTTCGAGCTGTACGGCCCGGCCGACGTGGCCAACCGCATCGGCATCGTGCCGTTCAATGTGCGCGGCGTGGACCCGGCGCGCATCGTCGCCGCGCTGGAAGCGCAGCATTGCATCATCGAGGCCGGCAACTTCATGGCCGACGCCATCCTGGCGCGCTACGGCGTGTCCACCATGGCGCGCGTCTCGCTGCACTACTTCAACACGCATGAAGAGATCGACCGCGTGGCCGCGCTGATCCGCGCCGCGATCGCCTGATCCCGCATTGAACTTCACCAGACTCTCCTGACGGAAACCAAGACATGACCCAACGCATCCTCCTGATGAGCAGCTCGCGCAAGGACAACCTCGGCTACCTCGAGCACGCCGGCGAGCAGATCCACACGCTGCTCAGGCGCGAGCCGCGCAAGGTGCTGTTCGTGCCGTTCGCCGGCGTGATCTTCAGCTTCGACACCTATGAAGGCATGGTCAAGCCGGTGTTCGAGGCGCTGGGCTACGCGCTGGAATCGATCCACCACAGCGCCGACCCGCTGCGCGCCGTGGAGCAGGCCGAGGCCATCGCGGTCGGCGGCGGCAACACCTTTGCGCTGCTCAAGCGCATGTACGACGCCGGCATCGTCGACGCGATCCGCGCCAGGGTGCGCGCGGGCACGCCATACGTAGGCTGGAGCGCGGGCAGCAACGTCGCCTGCCCGACCATCCGCACCACCAACGACATGCCCATCGTGCAGCCGCCGTCGCTGCGCGCGCTGGGGCTGGTGCCGTTCCAGATCAACCCGCACTTCATCAGCGGCAAGCCCGCCGGCCACAACGGCGAAAGCCGCGAAGAGCGCCTGGCCGAGTTCCTGCACATCAACGCGCCGGAGCACGTGTTTGCGCTGCCGGAAGGTTCGGCGCTGTTCTCGGACGGCACCCGCGGCACCGTGCTGGGCGAGCGCCATGCGCTGTGGTTCCCGGCCGAAGGCAAGGTCGAAACGATTCGCGAAGGCGAGACCTTCCCGCTGTCGCAGATCACCGGTCCGGCCGGGATGCAGGACTGGCCGGGCTTTGCTGCCTGAGCCGGCGGCACTGCCCTGAGCCGCTGACGCACTGACCCGGGCCTGCCCCGGGCACAACAAAGAAGAACCGCCCCGCGGGCCGCGCCGTGCCGCCCGCGCGGGCCCCCTTTTGCCCTTTGGAGGAGAAAACAAGATGAGCCACACCATCCGCCACGCCGCCCGCCTGGCACTGCCGCTGCTGCTGGGCCTGCCGGCCGCCGCGATGGCGCAGTCCGGGGTGACGCTGTACGGCGTGATCGACACCGCGCTGACCTACCAGACCCATTCCAACCCCGCGGGCGATGCCCAGATCGGGCTGCAGCAGGGCGGCGAAGGCTTCCTGTCGGGCAGCCGCTTCGGCCTGAAGGGCATCGAGGACCTGGGCGGCGGCATGAAGGCCGGCTTCGTGCTGGAGAACGGCCTGCTGGCCGACACCGGCAGGCTGGACCAGCAAGGCCAGCTGTTCGGGCGCCAGGCCTACGTGAAGATCGGCAACCAGTGGGGCGAGCTGGCGCTGGGCCGGCAGTACACCACGGCCAACACCATGCTGTACTACGTCGACCCGCTCGGCGTGGGCGCGGCGCCGTCCAATGCGTGGATGGTCTACCTGACCGGCCAGCGCTACGACAACGCCGTCAGCTACACCGGCAATTTCGGTCCGGTGTCGGTGATCGCCGAATATGCGCTGGGCGAAACCGCGGGCAACACCCGCGCGACCTCGTCGATGTCGTTCGGCGTGAGGTACGCGGCCGGCCCGATCACCGCAGTCGGCGACTTCCAGCAGACCCGCGACAGCCAGAGCCGCGCAGCACGCATCTACCTGGCCGGCCTGAAGGCCGCGGTCGGCCGCGCCAGCCTGTTCGCCAACTACATCCACAGCGACCGCGACGCGGGCTTCGATTCGTCCAAGGGCGGCACCGACACGGCCACCATCACCAGCATGTCCACCGCGGCCACGCCGACCAACCGCGCCGCCATCAGCTCGGTCTTCGGCGGCAGCCGCCACGACGACTTCTTCACGCTGGGCGCGAGCTACCCGGTCACCGGCAACGTCACGCTGATCGGCAGCGTGATGCACAACCGCACCCGTGCCGACGGCTTCAGCGGCAACCGCACCACTGCCTACGCGGTCGCCGACTACGCCTTCAGCAAGCGCACCGATGCCTACCTGGCGCTGGCCTACGACCGTGTCCACGGCGACTGGTCGGGCCTGTTCGGCAACAACACCACCAGCTGGACCGGCGGCAGCGGCAAGCCGCTGGACGGGCGCGACAGCCAGACCACGGTGATGGTCGGCCTGCGCCACCAGTTCTGACTTTTTGTAGACGCCCTGCCCGCGCCGCGCGGGCAGGGCACATCATTTGGAGAAAGCCATGGCCCTGCAGCAGACGCTGGTCATTCATGAAGCCCTGGACAACCCGCACGCCAACGGTGCGGTCGTCAGCGAACTGTTCGCGCCCTATGCCGGCGCCGGCGTGAGCGTGGAAGTGACCACGATCCACAACGCCCCGCCCGAGAACACGGCCAACACCACCGACTTCATCACTATCGTGATCCCCGGCACCACGGGCAAGCGTGGCGGCGGCAGTGCGCCGACGCTGGGCGTGATCGGCCGCAATGGCGCGATCGGCGCGCGCCCGGAACTGGTGGGGCTGGTGTCTGACGCCGACGGCCCGATCGGCTGCCTGGCGGTGGCGCTCAAGCTGGCGCAGATGAAGGCGCGCGGCGACCACCTGGCGGGCGACGTGATCGTGACCACGCACCTGTCGACCAATGTCTCGATGCAGCCGCACGACCCGGTGCCGTTCATGGGCATGCCGGTTTCGTCCGACACCATGAACGACTACCAGGTGCTGCCGGAGATGGACGCGATCCTGTCGATCGATGCGTCCAAGGGCAACAGCATCATCAAGCACCGCGGCTTTGCGATTTCGCCGACGGCGATGCAGGGCTACATCCTGCGCGTGGCGCCGGACCTGGTGGCGACCATGGAGTCCACCACCGGCTGCCCGGCGGTGACCTTCCCGATCTCGCAACAGGACATCACGCCGTACCACAACGGCCTGTACCACTTCAACAGCATCATGCAGCCGCACGTGGCCACCGGAGCGCCGGTGGTCGGCGTGGCGGTGACGGCGCAGTCGGTGGTGTCGGGCAGCGCGACCTCGGCCAACCATGAGATCGACATCGCCGAAGCCGTGCGCTTCTGCGTGGAGGTGTCCAAGCGCTTCGGCGCCGGCAAGTGCCAGTTCTTCAATGCCGCCGAGTGGGAGAAGATCCGCGCGGCCTACCCGGACCTGTCGGTATTCCAGACCGCGGGCAAGCGCTGAGCGCAGCGCCGGCGGCCTGGCAGGTTCAGGCGGCTTCGGCCGGCCCTGGCTGGTTGGCCGCCTCGGTCGGGGCGGTGCCGCCGTGGCGCCGCTTCCATTCGTCGAAGCCGCCGGCCAGCGCCCAGGTCTTCGGGTAGCCGGCCACCCGCAGGCGCTCGGCCAGCAGCGCGGCGGACAGTTCATTGGGGCAGGCGCAATAGACCACGATGTCGGCCCCGGCGTGCGGCACGCCCAGCGCGTCCAGGCTGTCCAGCGCGCCCTGCATGTCGAGCACCACCGAGCCGGGGATGCGCTCCATCGGCGTGTCGCCGTGCGCGCGCACGTCGATCACCACCGGCAGGCTGCCGGCGAGCCGGCGCGCTTCCAGCTCATCCACCGTCATGCGCGGCACGCGCCGCGTGCGGCGCAGCAGCCGGAAGCGGCGCCACCAGCGCCACGCCAGGAACAGCGCGAACGCCACCAACAGCCCCACCACGGCCATATGCCCGTAGGCGCTGAACGCCTCCAGGATGGCATCGATGAAATCGCTGAACACCACGCCGATCAGCAGGCCGCTGCCGGCCCAGACCAGCGCGCCGATGGCGTCATAGAACAGGAACACCGGCAACGGCGTGCCGGTCATGCCCGCCATCGCGGTAGACAAGGCCCCGGCACCGGGCAGCAGCTTGGCAATCACCAGCGAGCGCGGCCCCACGCGCAGATAGAGCGACTGGGTCTGGCGGATGCATGAGTCCTGCGAAATCGATACCCGGCAGATCGTGCGCAGCATCGGCTGCCCCAGCCGGCGCCCGGCGAAGTACCAGCCGGTATCGGCAATCAGGCAGGCGAAGATCACCGCCGCCAGCACCGCGCCGATCGACGGCCCGGTCTCCTGCACGCCCAGCGCGCCGGCGACGAACAGCATCGGGTAGGCCGGCACCGGCAGCCCGGCCTGCTCGACCAGCACGTTCAGGAACACCAGCATCAGCCCGTGGTTTTCCAGCAAGGCCTGTAACTCTCCCACCATGTTCTCCCCGTCAGTCCAGGATGCCAGTGTGCCAGTCGCCGGGGGCCCGTGCACCGCCAGCTTTGCATGGGTGTTTCAAATTTCCTGAGTGGCAGGCGCGCTGGCAGAAACCACTCCGACTTACGTTGTCCTACAACATCACACGCCTGCCCCACCGGGGCTCACCCACGGTACGACGGCCGTCATCCATGCTTGAAGTGCCCCTGACTGCATGTTTCTGTCCTTTTTTGCTCGCCGGCAGGACTTCCCAGCGAAAACGCCGGCCGCATCCCGGTTAACCCCGAATGATCGCCAGCCCTATTGCCTTCGCCAGGACCTTGTCGTACGATGACTGATAACTCGGCTGACCTGCACCGCCGTAGTCAGCCGCCACTGCCACCGGGGCCACTGGCCCGCTCAGGATTGCCGCAATGCTCGCACCCAACGAACTCAAGCAAATCGTCTCCGAAGGCCTGCTGTCCTTCCCCATCACCGACTTCGACGCCCAGGGCGACTTCGCGCCGCAGTCCTACGCCGCGCGGCTGGAGTGGCTGGCCCCGTACGGCGCCACCGCGCTGTTCGCTGCGGGCGGCACCGGCGAGTTCTTCTCGCTGACGCCGCAGGATTACTCGGCCGTGGTCGACACCGCCGTGCGCACCTGCGCCGGCAAGGTGCCGATCCTGGCCGGCGCCGGCGGCCCGACCCGCACCGCCATCGCCTACGCGCAGGAAGCCCAGCGCCTGGGTGCGGCCGGCGTGCTGCTGCTGCCGCACTACCTGACCGAAGCCAGCCAGGACGGCATCGCCGCCCATGTGGAGCAGGTCTGCAAGTCGGTGGATATCGGCGTGATCGTCTACAACCGCGCCAACTCGAAGCTGGATGCGACGCAACTCGCGCGCCTGGCCGAGCGCTGCCCCAACCTGGTCGGCTTCAAGGACGGCGTGGGCGACATCGAGGCCATGGTCAGCATCCGCCGCAAGCTGGGCGACCGCTTCTCCTACCTCGGCGGCCTGCCCACGGCCGAGGTCTATGCCGCGGCCTACAAGGCGCTGGGCGTGCCGGTGTATTCGTCGGCAGTGTTCAACTTCATCCCCAAGACCGCGATGGACTTCTACCGCGCCATCGCCGCGGATGACCACGACACCGTGGGCCGCCTGCTAGACAACTTCTTCCTGCCCTACCTGGCCATCCGCAACCGCAAGGCCGGCTATGCCGTGAGCATCGTCAAGGCCGGCGCCCGACTGGTCGGCCACGACGGCGGCCCGGTGCGCGCGCCGCTGACCGACCTGACCGGCGAGGAGATGGAGATGCTGGGCGCGCTGGTCAACAAGCTCGGCCCGCAGTAAGCAGCAAGCAAGCCGTCCTCGCATTGCATATCGACAGGCCGGCCGCGGGGCACTTGCCCTCCGGCCGGCGTTCCCGTTCCAAACGCTGACAAGGAATCCTTCCATGCACATCACCGGCGACATGCTGATCGGCACGCAAGCCGTGCGCGGCACCGAAGCCCTGCTGCAGGCCATCAATCCCGCCACCGGCGAAGCCCTGGGCCCTGACTTCCATGGCGGCGGCCAGGCTGAGGTCGAGCGCGCCTGTGCGCTGGCCGAAGCCGCTTTCAACACCTACCGCAACACCACGCCAGAGCAGCGCGCGGCCTTGCTCGAAGCCATCGCCACCGGCATCGAGGCGCTCGGCGACACGCTGATCGAACGCGCCCACCTGGAAAGCGCGCTGCCAATCGCGCGCCTGCAGGGCGAGCGCGGCCGCACCGCCGGCCAGCTGCGCCTGTTCGCCACCGTGCTGCGCGAAGGCCGCTGGCAGCAGGCTACCTTCGACCCCGCGCTGCCCGAGCGCAACCCGCCGCGCCCGGACCTGCGCATGCAGCGCATCGCCATCGGTCCGGTAGCAGTGTTCGGCGCCAGCAACTTCCCGCTGGCGTTCTCCGTGGCCGGCGGCGACACTGCCTCGGCGCTGGCCGCGGGCTGCCCGGTCGTGGTCAAGGCGCACCCGGCGCACCTGGGCACGTCGGAACTGGTGGGGCGCGTGATCCAGCAGGCCGTGCAGGACGCGGGCCTGCCCGAAGGCGTGTTCTCGCTGCTGGTCGGGGCGGGCAATGCCATCGGCACGGCACTGGTCACGCATCCGGCAATCCAGGCGGTGGGCTTCACCGGCTCGCGCGCCGGCGGCCTGGCGCTGATGCAGGCGGCCCAGCGCCGCCCGCAGCCGATCCCGGTGTATGCGGAGATGAGCAGCATCAATCCGGTGTTCCTGCTGCCCGCGGCGCTCGATGCGCGCGGCGAGGACATCGGCCGCCAGCTGGTAGATTCGCTGGTGATGGGCGTCGGCCAGTTCTGTACCAACCCCGGGCTGGTGATCGGCATTGAAGGCCCCGCGCTCGACAAGTTCCGCGCCGCGGCGCTCGGCGCGCTGCAAGGCAAGCCGGCGGCGACCATGCTGACGCCCGGCATCCACGCCGCCTTTGAGCAAGGCGTGGCGCAGCTGTCGTCGCTCGACGGCCTGCAACGCATTGGCGATGGCGTCGACGGCAACGGGGCCAACCAGGGGCGGCCGGTAATGTTCGAGACCACCGCGGCGCAGTTCATGGCGGATCACCGGATGCAGGCCGAGGTGTTCGGGCCGTCGACGGTGCTGGTGGTGTGCCGCGATCTTGAAGAGATGCTGGCGGTGGCGCGGCAGCTTGAAGGCCAGCTGACGGCGACGATGCAGCTCGACGATGCCGACCACGCGGCCGCGCGGCGCCTGCTGCCGGTGCTGGAACGCAAGGCCGGGCGGGTGCTGTGCAATGGCTATCCGACTGGGGTTGAGGTTGCCTATGCGATGGTGCATGGCGGGCCGTTCCCGGCGACTTCGGATGCGCGTTCGACTTCGGTGGGGGCGACGGCGATTGACCGGTTCTTGCGGCCGGTTTGTTATCAGAACCTGCCGCAGGCGTTGTTGCCGGAAGCGGTGAAGGGTTGATCGCGCAGGCCCCGCAGTGCGCGGGGCCTTTTTCTTATTGGGGGGTCTTCGCTAGATTTGGGAAGCCCTGCTTTGGCTTGTTGCCATGCGGTCGGTTGTCGCCCTTGGCAACAACAAAAACACCCCGCAAATCTGCGAAGAACCAGCTACGGCCCGCTAGCCCCAGATCAAGCCTCCAGCTTGATCCCCGCCTGCTTCACCACCCCCGCCCATCGCGCCTGCTCGGCAACAAAGAACTTCCCGGTCTCCCCGGGCGTCATCGTCACCACCTCCGCCCCCTGGGCCACCAGCTGCGCGCGCAGATCCGGCGCGCGGATGATGCGGATCAACTCGCCGCTGAGGCGCGCCACCATTGCATCGGGCATGCTGGCCGGAGCCATCACGCCCTGCCACGTCCCGGATTCAAAATTCGGCACGCCCTGCTCGGCGATGGTCGGCACGTTCTGCAGCAGCGGCATGCGCGTGCGCTTGGACTGGGCGATCAGCTTGAGCTTGCCCGACTGCACGTGCGGCAGCGTGGCCAGCATGCCGTTCATCAGCACCTGGGCGCTGCCGCCCACGGTATCGGCAATGGCCTGCGAGCCGCCCTTGTAGGGTACGTATTGCCACTTGGCGCCGGTGGCCTGCTCCACCGCCACGCCGGCCAGGTGCGGCGCGCTGCCGATGGCGGTCACGGCAAAGTTGAGCTGGCTGCGCTGCGACAGCGCCACCAGTTCCTTCACGCTGGCCGCCTGCACCGACGGATGCACCACCAGCAGGTGCGGCGAGTAGGCCAGCATCGACACCGGCTTGAGGTCCTTGGCGATATTGAAGGTCAGCTTGGTATAGACCGACGGGCTGATCGCCAGCGCGCCGATATCGCACAGCATCAGCGTGTGGTTGTCGGTGGCCTGCGCGACCAGTGCCGCGCCGACGTTGCCGTTGGCACCGGGGCGGTTGTCCACCACCACCGACTGGCCCAGCGCCTCGCCCAGCTGCTTGCTGATCAGGCGCGCGATGATGTCCGACGAGCCGCCGGCGGTGTACGGCACCACCAGGCGGATCGGGCGGGTGGGCCAGTCCTGCGCGGCGTGCGCAGCCGATGACAGGCCCGCGAGCGGACCGGCTGCCAGACCGGCGGCCAGTGCGGAGGATTGCTTGAGGAAGGTGCGGCGTCCCTGGGTCATGCTGTTGTCTCCTGTCGATGACGCGAGCGCCGGCGCGGCACGCGATGCGTGCATGCCCGGCGCGTTCTGTGCTGCAGTGTATGGGTTCAGTGCGATGGCTTCAGTCCAGCGCGATCTTGCCCTTCTCGATCACGGTCTTCCAGCGCTGCAGCTCCTGCGCCTCGAACTGGTTGAACTGCTCGGGCGTGTTGGCCACCACCTCGAAGCCGCTCTCGGACAGCTTCTGGCGCATCTTCGGGTCGTTCAGCGACGACACCAGCGCGCCGTGCAGGCGGCTCTTCACCTCGGGCGGCAGGCCGCGCGGCGCGGCCACGCCTTGCCACGAGTACACCTCCACATCCTTCACGCCGGCCTCGGCCATGGTCGGCACATTGGGCAGCACCGGCGAGCGCTTGTCGGAGGTCACCGCCATGGCCTTGAGCTTGCCGGTGCGGATGTGCTGCAGCACGGCGTTGACGTTCTGAAACGACACGTCGACCTGGCCGGCAAGCAGGTCGGAGATGGCCGGGCCGCCGCCCTTGTAGGGCACGTGCAGGCCGTCGGTGGCGCTCTTCTGCCAGAACAGCGCCGCGGTCAGGTGGTCGGACGAGCCTGCGCCGGACGAGGCAAAGCTGACCTTGCCCGGATTCTTCTTCATGTAGGCCACCAGTTCCTGCAGCGTGTTGGCCGGGAACTGCGGATTGGCCACCAGCACATTGGGCGCGCGCACCGCCACGGTCAGCAGGTCGAAGTCCTTGGCCGGGTCATAGGCCAGGTTCTTCTGCAGGAACGGGTTCACCGCGTACACGCCGATCGACGCCACCATCATGGTGTAGCCGTCCGCTGGCGCGCGCTTGACGAAGGTGGCGCCGATAGCGCCGGTCGCGCCGGGGCGGTTGTCGATGATGAAGGGCTGGCCCAGCTTTTCATTGAGCGGCACGGTCAGCATGCGCGCGATGGCGTCGCTGGAGCCGCCCGGCGGGAACGGCACCACCACCGATACCGGGCGTTGCGGCCAGTCCTGTGGCGCGGCGTATGCGGCGGCGCTGACGGTCAGGGCCGCCACCGTGACGACAGAGCCGAGCGCAAAGGCGCGCAGCCAGTGAGGCAGGCGCGGGGCGCGCTGGCGTTGGAACGTGTACATCGTTGTCTCCTGCAGTGTCTTTATCAGATGAGCCGGCCGTGCCGATCACGGCAGCGGCCGGTTGGGCGTTGCCGGTACTGCGTCAGCGCACCATGCAGGGCGCCTTGTTGTTGAACTTCCAGCCGGGGATCAGGAACTGCATCGCCGCGGCATCGTCGCGTGCGCCCAGGCCCTTGCGCTGGTACAGCTCGTGCGCGCGCGCCAGGGCATCCATGTCGAGCTCCACGCCCAGGCCCGGGGTCTTGGGCACCTGCACCAGGCCGCCTTCGATCCGCAGCGGGTTGCGGGTCAGGTTTTCGCCGTCCTGCCAGATCCAGTGCGTGTCGATGGCGGTGACGCGCCCCGGCGCGGCGGCCGCCACGTGGGTGAACATGGCCAGCGAAATATCGAAGTGGTTGTTCGAGTGCGAGCCCCAGGTCAGGCCCCATTCGGCGCACATCTGCGCCACGCGCACCGAGCCCTGCATGGTCCAGAAGTGCGGGTCCGCCAGCGGGATGTCGACCGACTGCAGCCGCACCGCGTGCCCCATCTGGCGCCAGTCGGTGGCGATCATGTTGGTGGCGGTGGGCAGGCCGGTGGCGGTGCGGAACTCGGCCATGATCTCGCGCCCGGAATAGCCGTCTTCGGCGCCGCACGGGTCCTCGGCATAGGCCAGCACGCCGCGCTTGTCGCGGCACAGGCGCACGGCCTCTGCCAGCGACCAGGCGCCGTTGGGATCCAGCGTGATGCGCGCCTTGGGGAAGCGTTCGGCCAGCGCCAGGATCGCTTCCATCTCTTCGTCGCCGCTCAGCACGCCGCCCTTGAGCTTGAAGTCGTTGAAGCCATAGCGCTCGTAAGCGGCTTCGGCCAGGCGCACCACGCCCTCGGGCGTCATCGCCACTTCATTGCGCAGGCGGAACCACGCGTTGTCGGCATCAGGCTCGGTGCGGTAGTCCAGCGTGGTGCGCTGGCGATCGCCGATATAGAACAGGTAGCCGAGCATCTCCACGGCGTCGCGCTGCTGGCCTTCGCCGAGCAGTGCGGCCACCGGCACCTCGAGGTGCTGGCCGAGCAGGTCGAGCAGCGCCGCCTCCAGTGCCGTCACGGCATGGATGGTGATGCGCAGGTCAAAGGTCTGCAGGCCGCGGCCGCCGGCGTCGCGGCTGGCGAATGCCGCGCGCACGCGGTTCAGGATGGACTGGTACTGGCCGATGGGCTGGCCCACCAGCAGCGGCCGCGCGTCTTCCAGCGTCTGGCGGATGCCCTCGCCGCCCGGGACCTCGCCCACGCCGGTGTGGCCGGCGCTGTCGCGCACGATCACGATATTGCGGGTGAAGCACGGGCCATGGGCGCCGGACAGGTTCATCAGCATGCTGTCATGCCCGGCCACGGGCACCACGGTCAGTTCGGTCACGACCGGGGTGTGGGCGGACGCCATGGGGGCGGCGGTTGGGGTCATCTCTGGGTTGTCTCCGGCATTTCCGATGGCAGGCGCAGTATCGTTCACCCGGACCATCACATCGCGTATGTTATCTGTCATCGTATGACTGATAACCCAGTATAATGAGGCCATCTCGAACCGGTCAAGTCCGGGAAACCCCGCCCGTATCCACCATGCCGAACTCCACCTCCGCCCAGTCCGTTCCGCCCGTTTCTGCGCCGCAAGCGCCGCTGCGCCGCCGCGGACGCACGCTTGCCGAAGAAGTGGTGCAAGCCCTTGGCGAAGAAATCCGCCAGGGCCAGCTCAAGCCCGGCAACAAGCTGCCGACCGAGTCGGAGATCATGGCGTCGATGGGGGTCAGCCGCACCGTGGTGCGCGAGGCGCTGTCGCGGCTGCAGGCCAGCGGCCTGGTCGAGACGCGCCACGGCATCGGCACCTTCGTGCTGGCGCGCGCGGCCGAGGTACCCTCGCCCTTCCGCATCGGGCCGGACGCGCTGGGCACGGCCATGGATGTGATGGCGATGCTGGAATTCCGCGTCAGCCTTGAGGCCGAGGCCGCGGGCCTGGCCGCGTCGCGCCGCACCGACGCGCAGCTGGCCGCGATGCGCCAGGCGCTGGACGAGCTCAAGCGCAGTGCCGGCGCCGGCAACGACGCCGTGGAGAGCGATTTTGCCTTCCACCTGGCGATTGCACGCGCCACCGGCAACCGCTACTTCACCGACATCATGGGCCACCTGGGCACCATGGTGATCCCGCGCAGCCGCCTGCAGGTCAGCACGCCCGAGCGCGAGCAGTACCTGGACCGCGTCAGCATCGAGCACGAGAACATCTACGACGCGATCGAGCGCCGCGACCCCGACGGGGCCAAGGCCGCCATGCGCATGCACCTGACCAACAGCCGCGAACGGCTGCGCAAGGCCTCGGCGCCGGCCGGTGCCCAGGGCTGAGCGGCGCACCCGCACTGGGTGTGGTGCGCCCGCCAAGTCATACGATGTCTAATGATAACGACCAGGAATTAAGGGGTCAGCCGGCAACGCCGCGCAAAGTCCACCAGCTCCACCAGGGACGAGACCTGCAGCTTGCCCATGATGCGTGCCTTGTAGCTGCTGACGGTCTTGTTGCTGATAAAGAGGCTGGCGCTGATGGCCTTGTAGGACATGCCGCGCGCCAGCATCTGCAGCACTACCAGTTCCTTGTCGGAAAGGCGCCGCAGGATCTCCTCATCCGCCGACATGGCCTGGCGCGGCGCGCCGCCGCGGCTGAGCATCGGGAACACGGTATAGCCCGCCAGCACCGCCTCGACCGCACGCAGGATTTCCTTGATGTCCTGGGTCTTGCTGACGAAGCCCTGCGCACCGGCCTGCCATGAGCGGCTGATGAACACCGCCGGGTCCAGCGCCGTCACCACCAGAATGCGCACCTGCGGATGGATCGCGCGCAGGCGCGGCGCCACATCCAGCCCGCTGGAGCGCGGGATGTCCAGGTCGAGCAGCACGAGGTCCGGCGTGCGCGCGCGCACCAGCTCGATGGCGCACTGTCCGTTGTCTGCTTCGATCACCTCGTCTACGCCAAGCAGCTGCAGCAGATGGTGCCTGAGCACCAGCCGCATCGCCGGATGGTCGTCAACGATCAGGATGGTTGTCATGCGTGGCTTCGTAGTCCGGGAACGCATCGGCGACGGCGCGCATTCTGCCCGGGCATGGGATGGCAGGGCGATCAACACGCGGGGCGCGACGCTGCGCCAGTATAGGGAGCCGCGGACGCTGGCAGGATGGGAGAAATCGGTTTCGCATGAGGCCGAATCCTAGGCCCGCCTCAGACACGCGCTCATGCCGGAGCACCGGGCCGCGGCGGTGTGCCCCTGCGCACGGCAGGGACAACGGCAAACAGCCAGTGGTGCTACTCTATTCCAGCGTGTTTCATCCATGGAGAACACTGTGCCTCGCAAGACCCCCATCGAGCGCTACCGCAACATCGGCATCAGCGCGCATATCGACGCCGGCAAGACCACGACGACCGAACGGATCCTGTTCTACACGGGCGTCAACCACAAGCTGGGCGAAGTGCACGATGGCGCGGCCACCATGGACTGGATGGAGCAGGAGCAGGAGCGCGGCATCACCATCACGTCGGCCGCCACCACTGCCTTCTGGAAAGGCATGGCCGGCAACTACCCCGAACACCGCATCAACATCATCGATACGCCGGGACACGTCGACTTCACCATCGAAGTCGAGCGCTCCATGCGCGTGCTTGACGGCGCCTGCATGGTCTACGACGCCGTCGGCGGCGTGCAGCCACAGTCCGAGACGGTCTGGCGCCAGGCCAACAAGTACGCGGTGCCGCGCATTGCCTTCGTCAACAAGATGGACCGCGTCGGCGCCGACTTCTTCCGCGTGCAGACGCAGATCGCCGACCGCCTCAAGGGCCGCGCCGTGCCGATCCAGATCCCGCTGGGCGCCGAGGACCATTTCCAGGGCGTGGTCGACCTGGTCAAGATGAAGGCCATCGTCTGGGACGATGCCAGCCAGGGCGTGCGCTTTGCTTACCAGGACATCCCGGCGGAGCTACTGGCGACCGCACAGGAATGGCGCGACAAGATGGTCGAAGCCGCCGCCGAGGCCGACGAGACGCTGCTCAACCAGTACCTGTCGGGCGAGCCGCTGACCGAGGAGCAGATCAAGCGCGGCCTGCGCAAGCGCACCATCGCCAACGAGATCGTGCCGATGCTGTGCGGCAGCGCCTTCAAGAACAAGGGCGTGCAGAGCATGCTGGACGCGGTCATCGACTACCTGCCCTCGCCCGCCGACGTGCCGGCCATCCTGGGCCACACCGAAGACGACCGCGAAGCCGAACGCCATCCCAACGACGACGAGCCCTTTGCCGCGCTGGCGTTCAAGATCATGACCGACCCCTTTGTCGGCCAGCTGATCTTCTTCCGCGTCTATTCCGGCGTGGTCAAATCCGGCGACACCGTCTACAACCCGGTCAAGGCCAAGCGCGAGCGCCTGGGCCGCATCCTGCAGATGCACGCCAACGTGCGCCAGGAGATCAAGGAGGTGCGCGCCGGCGACATCGCCGCGGCCGTCGGCCTGAAAGAAGCGACCACCGGCGACACCCTGTGCGACCCCGACAAGGTCATCATCCTGGAGCGCATGAGCTTCCCGGAACCGGTGATCTCGCAGGCAGTGGAACCCAGGACCAAGGCCGACCAGGAAAAGATGGGCATTGCGCTGAACCGCCTTGCGCAGGAAGACCCGTCCTTCCGCGTGACCACGGACGAGGAATCCGGCCAGACCATCATCTCCGGCATGGGCGAGCTGCACCTGGAAATCCTGGTCGACCGCATGCGGCGCGAGTTCGGCGTGGAGGCATCGGTCGGCAAGCCCCAGGTGGCCTACCGCGAGACCATCCGCCAGCCGGTCAAGGACGTGGAAGGCAAGTTCATCAAGCAATCGGGCGGACGCGGCCAGTACGGCCACGTGGTGCTCAACCTCGAGCCGATGCCGCACGGCGGCGGCTATGAGTTCGTCGATGCCATCAAGGGCGGCGTGGTGCCGCGCGAATTCATCCCCGCGGTGGACAAGGGCATCCGCGAGACCCTGCAGTCAGGCGTGCTGGCCGGCTACCCGATCGTCGACATCAAGGCCACGCTGGTGTTCGGCTCCTACCATGACGTCGACTCGAACGAGAACGCATTCCGCATGGCCGGCTCGATGGCGTTCAAGGAAGGCATGCGCCGGGCCAGGCCCGTCCTGCTGGAGCCGATGATGGCCGTCGAGGTGGAAACGCCTGAGGAATTCACCGGCAACGTGATGGGCGATCTGTCGTCACGACGCGGCATGGTGCACGGCATGGAAGACATCGCCGGTGGCGGCGGCAAGATCGTGCGCGCCGAGGTGCCGCTGGCAACCATGTTCGGCTACTCCACCACGCTGCGCTCGCTGACGCAGGGGCGCGCGACGTACACGATGGAGTTCAAGCACTATGCCGAGGCGCCGGCCAATGTGGCTGAGGCGGTGATATCGACGAAGCGGGGGTAACAATGGTTTGCTCCTCTCCTCCGCGTGCGGGAGAGGGGCCGGGGCAGAGGGCCGGCGCATCCACGCACCCGTGCCCTCCTCCTTGATCGCGATCAGCAGGCCGCCGCCGTCATCTTGAAGATCCCCTGCGCATTCCCGGCATCAAACCCCAGGTCATAACGCTGCGGCGCTGCCGCTTCATCGGCAAAGCGGTCGCGCGTGATGAACTCGTAGAACGATCCCGGCACGTCCCGCTCCATCGTCTCGCCGTGCGCGCCGACGAAGGCGCGGCGCACCGTATCCGCGCGGAACGCGGTCTGCTTGACGCGGCCGCTGCCCGAGACTTCCACCTTGTCCTTCATCGGCCGGCCCAGCTGCTTCTGCTGCTCGGCGAGCGCGAACACATCGTCGACGCGGTCGGTGGCGTGGTTGAAGGCGTTGCCTTCGGTGGCGACCCAGGCCATCTCCGCCGATTCACTGAGCAGGGTTTCATAGTCGGCGAGGCTCGGGGTGGCGTGCTGGCGCTCGAAGCATGGCACCAGCAGGCCGACCAGCTCGGCGCCGTCAACCAGGTCCAGCGCGCCGTCGCGCTCCAGCTGCCACAGCAGGGTCTGCGCGCGCGGCGTGAGCGGGTCGGCGGAGGTGCCGGTGACGCGGCTGACGGCGGCGCGGAAGGCTTCGCTGAAGCGTTCCGGATGGAATTCGCTGAGGAAGAACTGGGCGATGTCCTCGGGCGCGTCGGCATGCGCGTATGAGCGGCCGGTCATGCCGATGCGGTCCAGCGGATAGGTGCCGTTGAGCACGTAGCCGAGCGGGCGCAGGATGCGGGTGAAGGCGGCCTCGCCTTCGGGCAGCGCGCCGTTGTCGCGCCACTTGACCGTGCGCAGCGCGCCGTGGTCGAAGGTGACCTTGCCGCCGGCGGCGGCAACGTCGTCGGTGTAGGCGCGGCCGCTCGGCACGCGCTCGAGGATGCCGCCGAACAGCACCATGTTCAGGGCCTGGGCGATTTCCGCGCGGCTGGCGCGGCCCTGCGGGGCCTGCGGCAGATCCGCGGGCAAGGTGACCAGCGCGAGCAGTTGCGCGGCGCGGGCGGCGCCGACGTTGGCGGTGAGAAGCGTGGAGAGATTGGAGGTCATGGGCGCAAACAGGTGAACACTGGGATGGCAGCCGGGCTGGCGACGATACGCGGGGCAGGATAGGGGCACCCCCATGGCGCGCACAAGCGCGCATTGCGCACAACGTTGTGCGTGCGGCGCACGACCGCGGTAGCGGTGCGGCCTGGCGCCGCTGTTTATACTGTCAGCCTTCCTTCCCTCGCAGTCCCATGAGAAACGACATCCCCAACCTGGGCGCGCTGCAGGCCTTCGAGGCCTCGGCGCGGCTGGGCAGCTTTACCCGCGCCGCGGCAGAGCTGGCGCTGACGCACAGCGCGGTGGGGCGGCAGGTGGCGCAGCTGGAGCAGCGCCTGGGCGTGGCGCTGTTCACGCGCGTGCGCCGGCGCCTGGAGCTGACCGATACCGGGCGCGAATACGCCGCGCGCATTCGCCGGCACCTGGACCACCTGCAGCGCGACACGCTGGAAATCACCACCGGCCGGGCCATGGGCTACACGCTGGAGCTGGCGGTGGTGCCCACCTTTGCCACCCAATGGCTGATCCCGCGCCTGCCGGACTTTGCGCGGCGCCATCCCAATGTGACGGTCAACCTGGCGGCGCGCTCGCAGCCGTTCTCGTTCCAGGAATGCGCCTATGACGCGGCGATTTATTTCGGCGACCAGTTCTGGCCCGGCACGCGCGGCGGCGTGATCTTCCGCGAAGGCGGCATGGTGCCGGTGTGCAGTCCCGCCTTCCTGGCCGGGCATCCCGTGACCGACGCCGCCAGCCTGGCGCGCTGCCGCCACCTGCACCTGAGCACGCGCGCCAACGCCTGGCGCGACTGGTACGCGGCACAGGGCTGGGCCTATGACCTGGCCGCCTCGCGCGGGCCGCGCTACGAACTGTTCACGATGATGACGGCCGCCGCTACGGCCGGGCTTGGCATCGGCCTGGCGCCGCGCCTGCTGATCGAGCGCGAGCTGCAGACCGGCCAGCTGGTGATCCCGCTGGCGGGCATGCTGGACGAACAGCAGGGCTACTACTTTGCTTATCCGGAGGGCCGGCCCGAATCCGAAGCGCTGGCGGCCTTCCGCAACTGGATCCTGGGCCTGTCGCGCGATGCGCCGGCCACCGCTGCCGGCAACTGATCGCGCCGCCTCGCTGCGCCCCATGACGCACTTTCCGGGGGCGTTTGCGCAATGCAGGTAAACTAGCGCCTGTTCGCCGCACCCGGGACGACCCGGAACATGCCTCCCCGGTCATATCGGCCCTGGCCGCCATGACTGCCGAAGCGGGCGCCGGCGAACCCGCTCAATGGCCTTCGGGCCGCTCCCGTGGCGCCGGCAACCGGCGCTGCCCAAGGCTTGCCCGGCAACACTGCCGGCATTCGCCGCCAACCAGGCATCGCCGCCCACTTCGACCTTCGCCCGGGCCCTGCGCATCCGTTGCGCTGCGCCCGATGACGACCCGCGCGCCCCCGCGCGGGACTGGAACCCGCAGGCCATCGGCCTGACGGAACCGCGCCGGCGCGCTGCAAGCACCGGGGCGGCTCGGACTTCCGGAGGAAATCCATGAACCAGACAGCCAGCCACTGGCTGCTGGCGGCCGGGCTTTTGCCTTTCGTCGCCCTTGCCGCCCTCACCGGCACCAACGCCCACGCCGAGCCAGGCGTGACCCTGTACGGCATCGCCAGCTCCGCCGTGCGCTACACCTCCAACCTGGATGGCCACCACAACGGCCAGGCCGCACTGGTCTCCGGCGGCATGGTCGGCAGCCGCTTCGGCCTGAAGGGCGATGAAGACCTGGGCGGCGGCAACCACGCCATCTTCCAGCTCGAGGCCGGCATCGGCAGTGACGACGGCCGCTCCAGCTACAACGCGCTGTTCGGGCGCCAGGCCTATGCGGGACTTTCCGGCGACTGGGGCAGCCTGACCTTCGGGCGCCAGTACAACGCGCTGAACAATATTGGCTGGGCCTTCAATCCGCTGGACCAGGGCTGGGGCAATTTCTGGTCCGACCCGCTGTATATCGGCGGCGACATCTTCTTCCAGGACTACCGCATCAACAACAGCGTGGTCTACAAGAAGACCGCAGGCCCGCTCACGCTGCAGCTGGACTACGGCGCCGGCGAGCAGCCCGGCAGCCTGGCGCTCGGCACCACGCTGGGGGGCGGGCTGATGTTCCAGCAGGGCGCGCTGGCGCTGGGCACGGCCTATGACCAGCGCAAGAGCGCCGACGGCGGCAACACCGTGCGCAACTACTCGGTGGGCGGCTCCTACGCTTTCGGCAAGGCCACGGCCTACCTCGGACATATGGGCCGGCGCGAATCGGCGGGCGACGCTCGCTTCAATATTGCCTTTGCCGGCCTCGGTTACCAGCTCACGCCGGCGCTGCACGTCTCGGGCGCCTACTACCGCTACTGGCAGGGTGGCAACGTGACTACGCAGTTCCAGGACGTGCCGGCGCTGCTGGGCAGCGGCAACGCTGACAGCATCGCCGTGGTGGCCGACTATGCGTTGTCCAAGCGCACCAGCCTGTACCTGGAAGCCGATGCCGTGCACGCGCGCGGCGGCGCGGTCGGACGCGAGACCGAATACTGGGCCGGCGCGCCCGCCGCGGGCGTGGACAGCACCACGCGCGTGGGCGTCATGCTTGGCATGCGGCATCACTTCTGAGGATCGCGGCGGCTCCACCGGGTGCCGCTGCAGGAAGGCGCGCAGCGCCATGCTGACGCGCCTTTTTTTCCATGCCGCACGAAAGAATTACCACGGCGGCAGCCGGCAACTTCAGCCCCATGCGTACTGCGCCACAAACGGCGCAGGCATGGTCATTGCGCATGCCATGCATTCCAACTCTTGCGACAAGGAGCACAGCATGCCGAACCAACCTCCCACCAGTGCAGGCGCGGCCATCATCGGTTCAGGCGTGGGCGAAGGCCCGGGCCCTGAAGTGATGGCGGCATCGAGCCTTGACGGCACCAAGGCCTATTCATCCGATGGCGAACACGTCGGCAAGATTTCCGAAATCATGCTGGACGTGCCGCACGGCCGCATCGCCTACGCGGTGCTGACCACCGGCGGCTTCCTCGGCATCGGCGACACGCTGCACGCCATCCCATGGAATGCACTGGTCATGGACACCGACGAGAAATGCTTCCGGATTGCGGTGACGGCAGACCGGCTCAAATCCGCACCGGGCTTCAACAAGGACAGCTGGCCGAGCATGGCCGATCCCCAGTGGGGCAAGTCGCTGCACGAATACTACGGCCGTGACCCGTACTGGGTGTCCCCGCCGCTGTAGGCCTGCGCAGGGGCTACGCTCAGGTGGCAAGCAGCCAGCGCGCGGCCGGCGCGGCCAGGCCGATACCCGCCACGCCCGGCAGCAGGCGCTGCACCGCGCGTGGCGCATAGGACAGGCCCAGCGCCACGGCAAACGCGCTGGCGGTCAGCGTGCCAAGCCACGACACCGTTCCCAGCGGCCCGCCGTCGGCAGCAACATGGAGCGACCAGGCCAGCGCGAGCGCGCCGGCACCCGCCGCGCGCAGCCCGGCCACGGCGCGCCGCGACGGCATGCTGCCGCGGCCATGGATATCGGCATGGTGGCGGTCGAGCGACAGCGCCAGTGCGGCGAATCCTGACAGCGACAGTGCGAAGGCAGCCAGCATATTCATGCGGGCTCCTGCTTGACGGCAGCCACTTCGGCCACCTTCTGCGGCTGGCGCAACGTGCGCCGCGGTGCCGGCTGCCTGCGTCCGGCCATCCAGGCCGCGGCTGCCAGCGCGATGCCGAGCGCCAGCGTCACCAGGTCGAAGCCAGCCACCGCCGCCGGCCCGCGTCCCTGCAGCAAGGTCACGCCCAGGTGCGATCCGGTGGTCAGGGCATTGAGCACCGGGACGCCCCCGAACAGCGCCGCCCCCACCCACAACTGCGCGCGCCACATGCCGCGCGCGGGGCGCAGCAGCGCCAGCAGCGCGCTGGCGGCCCAGGCGATGAAGAACCAGCGGATCTCCGCCTCGGGCCGCTGCGCCAGTTCCACCGGCAACAGGCGGTTGGCCCAGAAGTAGCTGGCAAAGGCAATCGGCAGGCCGGCGATGGCGCCGATGTTCAGCGCCTCGGCCAGGCGCAGGCCAGCGCTGGGGCGTGCCCCTGCAGCCAGCGCCTTGGCCTGCTGCTGGCGCGTGCGTACCGCCCACAGGATCGCCCCGGTAGCCACCATGGCGGTGCCGGCAAGACCGCACAGGAAGAACAGCGCGCGCAGGCCTGGTGAAGCAAAGCCGGCGATATGCAGGCCGGTCATGACGCTGCGCGTCAGCTCTGCCGCTGACTTGTCTTCTGCGTACGCGCGCAGCATGGCGCCGCTGGTGCCGGAGAATTCAAGCGTGGACGCATCGTGTGCCAGCGTAGGCGGCTCGGCACGGGTCAGCGCCACGGTGGCATTGGCATCGCCCGGCAGGTTCACGGTGATGCGCCCCGGCGCGGCCCCCTGCCAGCGTCGTTCCGCCTGCGCCACCATGTCTGCCACGCTTGCCAGCGCGGCGGGCGTGCCCGCTGAGCTGGCTGGCCGCGGACGTAGCATCGCCTCGGCCTGGAAAGCGCGCTCGCCGCCGCGGTAGGCGGCCTCGATCCCCCAGGGCATATACATGAACAGCAGCGTGACCAGCCCGGTGTAGGTGATCATCAGGTGGAACGGCAGCGCCAGCACCGCCAGCGCATTGTGCGCATCGAGCCAGGATCGCTGGCCCTTGCCGCGCCGGAACGTGAAGAAGTCGGCAAAGATGCGCCGGTGCGTGATGACGCCGCTGACGATGGCTACCAGCATGAACATGGCGCAGAAGCCGGCGATCCAGCGCGCCCACTTGGCCGGCATGTAGTGCAGGTCGAAATGCAGCCGGTACAGGAACTCGCCGCCGCGGGTCTCGCGCGCGGCCTGCAGCGGCGCGCCGGTGGCCGGGTCGAGCAAGCGGCTGTCGAACCGGCGCGGCTTGCCGTCGGCGTCGCGCGGCGCCTGGCCCGGCTTGTAGACCCACCGCACGGTGGCGGCCTGGCGCCGATCGTCGGGCAGCGTGATGAACCAGCGCGCGGCATCCGGTGCCTGCCGGCTGAGGTAGCGCACCGCGTTCTGCGCCACCTGCGCGGCCGGCACCTCGGCGGCGGGCGCGGTGCGATGCAGCTCGGGCCGCATCCACAGCGAGATCTCTTCCTTGAAATAGCTGGCGGTGCCGCCGCAGAACATCAGCAGCAACACCCAGCACACCAGCAGGCCACTCCAGGTATGGAGCCATGCCATCGACTGCCTGAAACCCGCGCGCATCAGCCGCCCCGTCCCACGGCCAGTAGCGCCAACAGCAGCGCTGCCGGCAGCGCCAGCCCGGCCCAGGCTCGCCACGCGCTGCGCACCGCGAAGACCCAGACCACCGCCGCGGCATAGATCGCAAAGGACAGCAGCGTGGCCGTGGTCACGGCATCGGGCCGCGCCATCGGCAGCCACACGGACAGGGCCGCGGTGGCCAACGCCGCCAGCGCGTAGCCGCCAGCAATGGCCGCGACCGCGCGCGAGGCTACCCCGGCGCGATAGCGCCAGCCGGACGCGTGGGCCTGGCTCATGCCGGCACGCGCAGTGCTGCGCCGCAGGCCAGGCCGGCCGTCACGGCTGAGGCTGACTGCAGCGGCATGCCGGAGACGGGGCGTCGATGGCGGGAGGAAAGTCGATACATGGCGCAGGACCGGGGCAAGAAATCGTTAAGAATGATAACAATTCTCATTACTGACCTCAAGGTCGTACATTGCGCCACCGGGTCACCCTCAAAAAACGAGGCCACCCGTAAAATTTTCCTTGTAATGAGATCGATTCCCATTTACTATGCGATCACTGCCTGACGCACGATGCACCAGCCGACAGGCAGACCGGCCAGCTCCGGCGCGCCGCGGCACGCGGCAGCAACCGAAGCTGGCAGGAACGACAGGATTTTCCGGATGCCGCCGCTGCGGCATTCGACACCGACTTTTGTGGGGACCGCTCCGTCACGCGGAGCGTTTGGCAGTAGCCAGTCTTCGGAAGATCGGGAAAGCAACCAGACCCCGCTTTCCCGATCGCGTCTTCCGGTGACAAGCCAGGCCACCTTTTTATTCCGCGCGTCGTGCAAGCACGGCGCGCCGCCAGGGACGGGAGCGCCAGCGCTGGTCCGGCCCTGGCGCTTCAGCCTGAAATCCCGCCAAGCCATCGACGCCGCCAGTGCGCGGCGCCAGGCCGGGCGCCGCCCTGCGCGCGGGGCGCCAGCCGCATGCCAATGCCTTCCGCCATGTCATTCGAGAGCACAAACCCGATCCATCTCAAGCGCGCCGGCCTGAAGGCCACGTCGCCGCGCATGCGGATCCTTGAAGTGTTCCGCACCAGCGCCCAGCGCCACCTGAGCGCCGAAGACGTCTACCGCATCCTGCTGACCCAGGACGAGGATGCGGGACTGTCCACGGTGTATCGCGTGCTCAACCAGCTGGTGCAGGCCGACATCCTGCTGCGGCACAGCTTCGAGTCCGACCACGCCGTGTTCGAACTCAACGAAGGCGGCCACCATGACCACCTGATCTGCGTCGCCTGCGGCCGCGTGGAGGAATTCCGCGATGAAAGCATCGAGCAGCGCCAGCGCCAGGTAGCCGCCGACAACGCCTTTGTCTTGCGCGAGCACATGCTGGTGCTGTATGGCGTCTGCCCGCAATGCCGGGCCGGCGCCACCGAGGCCGAGCCCACGCCGGAACTGCCCGCCCGGGCGTAAGCGCGCACCTGACGGAGCCATCCATGGAGCGCCTGAACAAGCCCCTGTCCGAACTGAAACGCCTGATCAACCTGTGCCTGCGGCAGGAGCCCGGCTGCCACGACTGCCAGCTGCGCGCGGTCTGCGTGCACCGGCCCGACCACACCGGCTGCAACTGGAGCGCCGAAGTCGACTTCCCCGAACGCAGCGAAGCCGACGCCGTGCGTCACCTGCGCCAGGCGCGCCGCGTGGTGGTGATGGTGCGCGAGCAGTACAACGTGGCGGCGGGCACGGCGGCACAGGCCTGAGTCAGTGGCCTGGCGTCCTGGCTCAGATATCGAGCTGCGCTGCAGTGATGCCGAGTGCGGCGGCAATGCGCTCACGCGAGGTCTTGCGCAGGCGGGTGCTGTTCTCCTGCTGCGCATAGGCTGGCTGTGAAATGCCGAGGCGCACTGCGACGTCTGCCTGGGTCAGGCCAAGATGCTCGCGCCAGGCGCGCAGAGGCGGCACGTCATCGGCTAGCACGCGACGCACGACCGCATGCGGAACCAGATCACTGGCGCGCGCATATTGCGAGACGTAGTCCCCATAGGGAATCACGACAAACGCCGGCTTGCCATCCGGCCCGATGATCGTCTGGATGTTAGTAGGTGCGTTCATCCCGCTTTCTCACTTCCTGTATTTCCACGATTCGTATCGCTCCGTCCCAGTCGAACAGCACCCGGTAGTTGCCGACTCTGAGCCGATAGCCATAGGCATGGTTGGCTAGCGCTTTGACATATTGGCAGTTCGGCATATGCCCCAAGCCCTCAATCGCATCAAGGATCGCGACGCGCATTGGCTTGTCGAGCTTTCGGACTTGCCTCGTGGCCTTCGTTGCCCAATATATCGAGTTCATCACTCGAATATAAGAAAATTATAGGCAACAAAGACACTATGGCAATGAATATAAGTTTATTCTTACCCGGAGGAGCTCAACGTTTGACCGCTACACCAGCTGCCGGACTGACGCCCTGCTCCACCCCCGCCACCGGCCGCAACACCAGCCACACCGCCACCCCGATCAGCGCGCCACCCGCCGCGTGCGCCCACGACAGTGCCTCGCCCAGGAACAGCGCGCCCCAGACGATGCCGAACGGCGGGATCAGGAAGGTGACGCTCAGCGAGCGCACCGGGCCCAGGTCGGCAATCAGTCGGTAATACAGGATGTAGGCCAGCGCCGTGCACAGCACGCCCAGCCCCAGCATGGCCGCCCACACGCCGGCGCCGGCAGCGGGCAGCGTGTTGTGGCGCCACAGCGCGGCGAGGCAGAAGGGCAGCAGGAACACGGTGGCGCCGACCATGCTGCCGGCGGCAACCAGCCGGCTGTCGAGGCCGCCGCGCTGCGTGATCCAGCGCCGCGCGAGAAAGCCGGACAGCCCGTAGCAGGCGGTGGCCAGCAGGCAGGCCAGCGCGCCCAGCAGCACGTCCGCCGAGAACGCCACCGGTCCGGTGCGGGTCAGCACCGCGACGCCCGCCACGCCCAGCAGCACGCCCGCGGCCTTGGCGCGCGTGAGCCGTTCGGAAAACGCCAGCGCGCCGATCAGCACGCCCATCAGCGGGGTCATGGCATTGAACACGGCCGAATAACCGGCCGGCAGCCACAGCGCGGCGATGGCGTACATGACAAACGGGAGACCGGAATTGACCACACCAAGCGCCAGCACCGCCGGCCATTTGCCCTGCAAATCCCAGCGCAGCTTCAGCAGCGGCAGGCATGCCGCCAGCGTGAGCGCCCCGATCAGCACCCGGGCGAAGGCGGTCGGCATCGGTCCCAGCACTGGCACGCCGATGCGGATAAACAGGAAACTGGCCCCCCAGATGGCGGCCAGGGCAAGCAAGCGGGCGAGATCGGCGGGTTTCATCAGGGGAACCGGGAGGCGCGGGTTGAAGGTTGCCGCGATTTGACGCCTGTGCGGCGCATACCGCAAGCCGGATTCGGACCTGTGCCCCGCCGTCGCCACGATGGCGACCCGCTTTCCGGCAGGAATCCAAGTGGTGTTGACTGATTTACAACATTTTTGAGCGCCGTTCTCCGCACAATGTCGCGCAAACTCGTCACTTTTCTTACAGAGCCTTTCATCATCACCCCACGCTGGAGGGGGCGCTGTTACCGAGGCGTGACAAGCCGCCTTCGATTAAATTAAACTCTGGTCTGCGCCAGAGTTAATTGACCCCTCCGACGCATTCCCGACAAGCCGCCAGGGCTCCTGGCGGCTTCTTTTTTGTCCAAAGGGTAAAATGCGCCTTATCAGGCGCATGCGCACCAGTCCAACAGGATGACAGGCTGCCGCGCCGCCGGCATCACAACGCCTGCAAACACCGAGCTCCGGACGCCGCCTGCGTCAACCGGCGCGGCGCCTGCCGCGTTGCCAGTCCACATGAAACGACAGTTCCTGGGCCTGCTGGCCCGCGTCTACGTCCTGCAATTTGCGCTCGAAGTCCCGGCTACAGTGGCCATGCTTGCCGACATGTTGCTGGAATACGGCTTCCAGGTCGATATCGGTTCAGTGCGCCCGTTGCTGCGCGCCCTGCAAATGGAAGGCTATCTGGAAAGCGTGCTGCGCGACGGCATCGGCCGGGTCTACCTGCTGACCGAGCGCGGTCGCGAAGAACTGCAGGCCAGCCGCCAGCGCATCGACGATCTCTACCGCCGCCTGCACGCCGGCCAGCCGGCCACCGACGAAGTGCCGCGCCAGGCCTGATCCGGCCAGCGCGGCTGCCGCGGCGCGGGGAGCGTACCCGTTTCTGCGGGCCATCTCCTCGCCGCGAGGCGCGCCTTGTGCCTTACTTCTTCTCCGCCTTCCCTTCGTAGCGCTTGCTCCATTCAGCCAGGATGCGGTCGCGGTTGTCGCTCGCCCAGCGGAAGTCGTTCTTGATCAGGCGCTTTTCGTAGTCGGCGGGCAGCAGCGCATCGGGCTTGGCAATGCCGGGCACGGCCAGCACGGCAAAGTTCTTCTCATACAGCGCCATCGCTTCGCGCGAGGCCGAGAAGTCAGCCAGCTTGCGCGCGGCGTCCAGGTTCCTGGTGCCCTTGACGATGGCGGTGGCCTCGATGTCCCAGCCCAGGCCTTCGCCAGGCAGCACGATATCGATCGGCGCGCCTTCCTTCTTCGACTTCATGGCACGGTACTCGAACGCAATGCCGATCGGGAACTCGCCCTGCGCGGCCATCTTGCACGGCTTGGAGCCCGAGTGCGTGTACAGGCCGATGTTCTTGTGCAGGGCATCCATGTACTGCCAGCCCTTCTGCTCGCCCATCATCTGCAGCCAGGCGCTGACATCGAGGAAGCCCGTGCCCGACGAGGCCGGGTGCGGCATCACCACCTTGCCCGCGTAGATCGGCTTGGTCAGGTCGGCCCACGAGGTCGGCTTGGGCAGGCCCTGCTTCTGCGCCTCCACGGTGTTGAAGCAGATCGCCGCGCCCCACACGTCCATGCCGACCCATGCCGGCGGGTTGGCCGGGCTGCGGTACTTGGCATCGATCGCGGCCAGGTTCTTCGGCGCATACGGGTCGAGCATGCCTTCCTTGTCCAGGATCGCCAGGCTGGAGCCGGCCAGGCCCCACACCGCATCGGCGCGCGGCGCGGCCTTTTCCGCCAGCAGCTTGGCGGTGACGATGCCGGTGGAGTCGCGCACCCATTTGATTTCGATATCGGGATGCACCTTCTCGAACGCGGTCTTGTAGGCGGCGATCTGGTCGGCTTCGAGCGCGGTATAGACCGTCAGCACGGTGGCGGCGCTGGCATTGCCGGCCAGCATCGGCAGGGCGGCCGCGGCGGCAAGCGCCGCGACAAGGTTGGTGATGCGGGACATGGTTTCTCCTTTGGGTTCGGTCAGTGTTCCGGAATGCAGGGGTACGGCGAAGCGGGCAAGGGTCAGCCGGCGCGCCAGCGTTGCGCGCGGCGCAGCCAGCCGGCCGAGACCGCGTGCAGCAGCAAGGCCGCCAGCACCGAGGTCAGCAGGATCAGCGTCGACATCGCGGCAGCGGGCGCGGTGTCGCCGGCATCGTCCATGTTCAGCACCGAGATCGCCGCCAGCACGGTGTCGGGGCTGTACAGGAAGATCACCGCCGAGACCGTGGTCATCGACGACACGAAGAGGTAGCGGAAGATATCGAGCAGTGCCGGCAGGCACACCGGCACCGTCACGCGCCAGCACGTCACCAGCGGCGCCACCCCGAGCGACAGCGCCGCGGCCTCGAACTCGTTGTCGAGCTGGCGCAGCGCCGCGGCCGCGGTCAGGTGGCCGGTGGTGTAGCAGTGCGCCACGTTGCACAGCACCAGCAGCGCCATGGTGCCGTACAGCGCGTGCAGCGGATTGCCGGGCGCGTTGAAGAAGAACACATAGCCCAGGCCCAGCACCAGCCCCGGCACCGCCATCGGCAACAGGAAGCCCGCGCGCAGCACGCCGTGCAGCCAGGCCGGGCCGCGCGTGCGCAGCGTCAGCCAGGCGCCCAGGAAGATCGCCGCCGTGCCCGCCAGCGCGGTCAGCGCCGACAGCTTCAGGCTGTTGCGGTAGGCCAGCCAGCCGCCGCCGTCCATGTTGTCGAAGTCGTAATGCGCCAGCGTCAGGCCCAGGTTGTATGGCCACAGCTTGACCAGCGACGCGCCCACCGCAGTGGCGATCACTGCCAGCAGCGCGGCACTGACCAGCGCCACCAGCAGCAGGCACGCGCTGTCGCGGCCGCGCGCGGGCGCCGGCACATACACCTGCGCGCGGCTGCCCATCTGCGTGCGCTGGCGCTGCTGCATTGCCATGTCCACGGCAAAGGTCAGCAGCGCGGGCGCCAGCAGCAGCATGCCAATCAGCGCGCCGCGGTCGAACTGCTGCTGCCCGACCACGGCCTTGTACGCTTCCAGCGCCAGCACCGGATAACCGCCGCCCACCACCTTGGGTACGCCAAAGTCCGTGATCACCAGCGTCAGCACCAGGCAGGCGGCGGCGAACAGGCCCTGGCGCGCGCCCGGCAGCGTGACCGTGCAGAAGGTGCGCCACGGGCTGGCGCCCATCGCGCGCGCCGCCTCATAGAGGCGCGCATCGGCCAGCGACAATGTCGCCACCAGCACCATCAGCGCATGCGGGAAGGTGTAGAAGGCCTCGCCCAGCACGATGCCCCAGAAGCCATAGATGCCGCCCGGCCCGAAGGCGCCGCGAAAGATGCCCTGGTTGCCGAACAGGTAGACCAGCGCGATCGCCGGCAGCAGCGACGGCGCAAACAGCGGCAACAGCGCAATGCCGCGCCACAGCGGCCGCAGTGCGATGCAGGAACGCTGCAGCGCATAGGCAAAGCCAAATGCCAGCGGCACCACCAGCGCCACCACCGCCAGCGACACCGCCACGCTGCGGCCGAGCATCGGCAGGAAGTTGGGGCTGGTCACAAGCGCCGCCATGCGCGCGCCCAGCGCCCATTGCCCCGCCGCATCGAACCACGCCTGGCGGAACAGCGCCAGCAACGGCAGCAGCAGGCCGACGGCCAGCCCGGCCAGCCAGAGCCACTTCATCGCGGCGGGGGCACCGTGCGCCAGCCGGGAGGCCAGGCCGGTGCCGCGCGGCGATACTGCCTGGGTAGCCGCGGGCAGGACGACAGTGACCGCGCGCATCATGCAAACACCCGCAACGCCCGCGCGGGCAGCGCAATCCAGAACTTGTGGCCGCCCGCGTCGGGCAGCCGGTGCCGAGCTTCGCGCGCCACGTCGGCAAACAGGGCCAGCCCCGGCAGGCGGTCCGCTTCCAGCGCCAGCCGGTAGCGGTTGCCGAGGTAGGTCTGGTCGACCACGCGCGCCAGCAGCCGGTTGGGCTCGGCGGGATCCGGGTCCAGCCGCACCGCTTCCGGGCGGCAGCACAGCCGGCCGGCGGATGCCGCCGGCTGCGGCGTGTCGACCAGGAATTCGACGGCCTGGCTGCCCTCGCCAACGGTGAAGCGCCCGGCCTGCGCGCTGCGCCCCGGCAGCCAGTTGGCCTGCCCGACAAAACCGGCGACAAAGGCCGACGCCGGCTGCTCATAGATTTCGGCGGGAGTGCCGGCCTGCACGATGCGCCCGCCGTCCATCACGGCAATGCGGTCGGCCATGGTCATGGCCTCTTCCTGGTCGTGGGTGACCATCACGGTGGTGATATTCAGCCTGCGCTGCAGCTGGCGCAGCTCCAGCCGCAGGTGTTCGCGCACGCGCGCGTCGAGTGCCGACATCGGCTCATCCAGCAGCAGCAGCGAAGGCGCCGGCGCCAGCGCACGGGCCATCGCCACGCGCTGCTGCTGACCGCCGGAGAGCTGGCCCGGGAACTTGCGCTCGCTGCCGGCCAGGCCGACCAGGTCGAGCATCTCGGCCACGCGCGCGTCGCGGTGCGTGCGTCCCATGCCGCGCCCATGCAGGCCATAGGCCACGTTCTGCGCCACGGTCAGGTTGGGAAACAGCGCGTAGGACTGGAACAGGATGCCGTAGTCGCGCGCCTGCGGCGGCAGGCCGGTCAGTTCACGCGCGCCGGCATGGATGCGCCCTGCGTCCTCGCGCTCAAGTCCCGCGATGATGCGCAGCAGCGTGGTCTTGCCGCACCCGGACGGGCCCAGCAGGCACAGCAGCTCCCCCTGCCCGACCGACAGCGACACGCCGTCCAGCGCGACGAAGCTGCCAAAGCGCTTGCTGACCTGCTCCACCGCCAGGAATGCCCGGCCCTCCCCGGACTTGCCTGCCTGCATCACCGAATCTCCGCAATCTCAGTTGAATCGGTCGCCAGCATAGGCAGCGCAGATGCCAGCCGTGTGGCAGATCGGCAAAGTATTTCGATGGAGGTATCGGGGGATTTGGGATGGGGCAGCGGCGCATGCACGCCGGCAAGTTATAAATGATGCCCCTGGACGATCAGGACTCGCGCAGCGCCGTGGCGCCCGCAGACGTGGGGGTCGGCACGCGAATCCCCTTTTCCAGGATCTCCCGCAGCACCTCGTGCGGCACCGCCTGGCTGAACAGGAACCCCTGCAGCCCGTCGCACCCCTGCGCCCGCAGGAACTCGAACTGCGCCGCCGTCTCCACCCCTTCGGCAATCACCTTGAGGTGCAGCTGGTGGCCCAGCGCGATGATCGCCGCGGCCACCGCCTGGTCGTGGCCGGGCGTGGCCACGTCGTCGACAAAGGACTTGTCGATCTTGAGCCGGCTGATCGGCAGCCGGGTCAGGTAATTGAGCCCGGAGTAGCCAGTGCCGAAGTCGTCGATCGACAGCCCCACGCCCAGCTCGCGCAGCCGGCGGAAGGTCTCGATGGTGGTCTCGCCGCCGTCGACCAGGATGCCTTCGGTGACCTCGATCACCAGTCCCTGCGGCGGCAGGCCGGCCTGCTGCAGGCAGTGCGCCACGGTATCGGGGAAGTTGGCCTGGCGCAGCTGCAGTGGCGAGATATTGACCGCGACCTCGATCTCGCTGCCCAGCGCCTGGCGCAGGGCCTGGATTTCGCGGCAGGCGGTGGCCAGGGTCCATTCGCCCAGCGGCGCCACCAGGCCGCTCTGCTCGGCGATGGGGATGAACTCGGCCGGCTGCATGGCGCCGCGTTCCGGGGTGTTCCAGGTAATCAGCGCCTCGACGCCGGTTATAGCCAGGGTCGCGGCATCGACGATCGGCTGGTAGCGCAGCCGGAACTCATCGCCGGCGAGCGCGCGCCGCAGCAGCCCTTCGATGGTGAAGCGCGCCAGCGAGGCCTCGGCCATGGCGCTGGCAAAGCGGCGCAACTGTGCGCGCCCGTCGTGCTTGGCCGCGTAGACAGCCGAATCGGCAGCCTTGAGCAGCTCGGTCAGGCTATCGCCATCGTCCGGAAAGATCGCCATGCCGATCGATGGCGTCACGCGCAGGCGCTGGCCGCCGGCCTGCAGTTCTTCATTGACGCGCGCCTGGATCTTGGCGGCAATCAGCTCGGCTTCGCTGTCGTGGCGCAGGCCGCCCAGCACCACGCCGAATTCATCGCCGCCCATGCGCGCCACCAGGTCGCCCTGTCGTACCGCGCCCTTGAGGCGGTCGGCCATGGTGCGCAGCACGTCGTCGCCGACCGGGTGGCCGAGCGAGTCGTTGATGTGCTTGAAATGGTCCAGGTCGAGCAGCAGCAGGGCCACGCGCTCGCCGTGGGTGCGCGCGTGCAGCAGCAGCGCCTGCGCGCGCTCGCTCAGCTCGGCGCGGTTGGGCAGGCCGGTCAGCGGGTCGTGCAGCGCCAGGTGGCGGATGTATTCGTCGACGCGGCGGCGCTCGGTCAGGTCGTAGCCGATGGCCTGGTAGCCAGGCGACGGCGCGGAGCGGGGCATATCGGCACCATCGGCACCATCGGCGGGCCCGGCTGGCGCAGCGTCAGCGGCCGGAGCCTCGATGGGCGCCGGCAGGGCGAACACCGCCAGTTGCACCGGCATGCGCGAGCCGCCCTTGCGCACCCAGGTCCATTCGCGCTCGTCGGTCAGGCCAAGCCGTGCCTTGGCCACCAGGGCGGGCAGTCCCGGCGGCACCGGCTCGCCCAGCTCGCCGCTGAGCACGCGGCCATGGTCGGCCAGTTCGTCGGCAACATGCAGGCCGGTCATGTGCATGCGGCCGACCAGTTCCGCGGCGTTGTACCAGAGCATGCGCTGGCCAGCCGCGTTGATGCCGGTGATCAGCCCGTCCTCATCGAAGGTGATCACGCAGAAGGCGGCATGGTCGAGCAGCCCGGCATAGCGTGCGGCCTGCACCGCGGCAGACTGCTGGGCGCGCCGTTCCGGCTCCAGGTCCGTGACCGCCCACAGCCAGTGCGCGGTGCAGGCGTTGGCCGCAGGCAGGCGCGCGGCGCTGGCGCGCAGCGCGAAGCGGCTGCCGTCTGCGCGCACGCCCGCCAGTTCACGGTGGGCCTCGGCCCCTGCGGCAGCGCCGCTGGGGACTACGCCGGTGGCGCCGGGAACCAGGGTGTCCAGGCTGCGCCCGGCCAGTGCCGCGGGATCGGCGCCGAACAGTTGCCCTGCCCGCTCGCTCGCTCGCACCACCACGCCCTGTGCATCGGCCAGCAGGAAGCCGTCGTTCGACTGCGCCATGCACGCCTGCAGCATGGCGTTGTCATCTTCCCAGGCATGGACGGCCTGCGCTTCACGCTGGCGCGCGGCGCGGCCCTGGCGTGCCAGTGCATGGGCGAGCCACGCCAGCAGCAGCGTGGCCAGCGTGCCCGCGGCCAGCACCAGGTACGCCTGCCGTGGGCCATGCGCGGCTTCGAAGGCGGGGCGCGTGGCGCCGCGCAGCGTCCAGGTGACCCCGCCATACTGGAGCTGGCGCTCGCCCTGCAGCAGCGCGGCACTGCCGTCCTCGCGGCGCTCGCCTTCGGTCGGCCCGCCGGACAGCATCGGCCCGGGAGCGGCCGGGGAGCCCTCATACAGCGACAGCTCCAGTTCCGCCGCCGCCGGGGCGCCGACTGCGCGCATCAGGTCGCCCAGGCGCAGCGACACGTAGACATAGCCGAGCACCGCCTGGCGCCGCTGCGCCACCGTACTGACCGGCGCCTCGCCGGCGTAGACCGGCAGGAATACCAGCGCGCCGTGCTGGCGCTGCGCCGCCTCGGTTTCGCGGACCAGTGCCAGGCCGGGCGTGAGCCGCGGTTCGCCGCTGTCGCGGGCGGCTTCCAGCGTCGCCCGGCGCGTCGGCTCGGACAGCATGTCAAAGCCGGCGGCGCGCGTGTTGCGCCCGTCCAGCGGTTCGATATAGAAGATCGGTGCGTACAGGTCGCGCTTGCCGCCGGGATGAATGTCATAGTCGGCGAGGCCGTCGGCACGGGCGGCCTGCACCAGCCGCGGCACGCGCTGCAACGGCGTGAGCGGCGCGTAGCCGATTGACTGGGTGCCCGCGGGCAGGTCGTCGAGCTGGGCGGTATAGAGATAGTCGCGCCACTGCGTGCGCGAGGTGTCGGGGTTGGCGCTCAGCACGGCGGCCACGCCGCGCAGCAGGCGTTCGTTCTCGAGCATGCGCTCGCGCAGCGCGCTGCCGGCCTGTCCCAGCAGCGCGTCGAAATGCTGCTGCGCCTCGCGGCGCTCGAGCCGCTCCGCCTGCAGCCATGCCCCTGCCGTCAACAGCGCGCCGCCGGCCGCGACCAGCAATGACAACAGGGCAGGGGAAAGCGAAGTCAGTCTCATGGTCGATCGGTTCCGGCATGCAGCAGGGGCATGCCGTCTGCGTGGACGTGCCTTCGCATTAACCGGGGACTATACCGTGGCACAGGCAGCCCGCACACCCCCGCCGGGGATGAACCCGTTCGGGGGAAAGACCGCATGCCCCACTACGGCAGGGTATGTTAGGGTTGCACCGGAGATGCCCCACAAGTACGCGACAGTCCGCGCCACTGGCGCCCCAACTGCGCCCTACATGCCCGTCTACACACCCACGCTGAAAGCGCGCATTGCGATCATCACCACCGTGCTGGCCGCGGTGTTCGGCACCGGCATCGTACTGACCGCCCTGTACGATGCCCACCGCGACCTGCACGATGCGCTGCAGGTCCAGCAGGACTCCGTCGTCAAGCTGACCGCCAGCCAGCTCGACACCGCCATGAACGACCGCATCGTGCTGCTGTCGCACCAGGCTGCGCAACTCAGCGGCCTGCTGGCGCAGGCGCACGGCGCGCAGGCCGCCGCGGTGCGCGAGCGGGCGCTGGATGCGCTGTCCGCAGCGATCCCGGTGCCGGCCGCGTTCAACGCGCTGCTGGTTGCCGACATGCAGGGCAACATCGTCAGCAACCGCGGCAGCGGGGCGGAGGTTGGCGACCGCAGCTATTTCCGCGAGGCCGCCCGCTCGCTCGCGCCCGTGGTGTCGCCGCCCATCCGCTCGCGCACCAACGGCCAGATGGGGGTGATGGTGGCGGTGCCGGTGCTGACGCCGAACCGGACCTTCGTCGGCCTGGTGGGCGGCTGGCTGGACCTGTCCAGCGCCAACTTCCTGGTCGAGATCCTGCACAACCGCCTTGGCACCACCGGCTACTACTGCCTGGTATCGGCCGGCCCCAAGCCGGTCTATATCCGCCATCCCGATCCCGCGCAGGCGCGCCAGCCGGCGCTGGCCGTGGCCGATACCTGCGGCGAGGATGACAGCCCCGCGCCGCTGGAATTCCTCACGCCGGCTCGGCCGGTGATCGCGCGCTACCTGATGTCGAGCACCGGCTGGGAACTGGTGGCGCTGCTGCCCGCGCGCGAGGCCTACGCACCGCTGCACCAGATGCAGCAGCGCTTCCTGGGCATGGCCGGGGTGGCCATGGCGGCGGTGGCCCTGCTGATCTGGCTGGCGGTGCGGCGCCAGCTGGCGCCGCTGGCGCGCCTGCACAAGGTGGTGCAGGCCAGCGCCAACGACCTGTCCGCGTTCGAGCGGCTGCCGACACGGCAGCAGCGCGACGAGATCGGCGACCTGACGCGCGCCTTCATCAAGCTGATGCGCGACGTGCGCGAGCGCCGCCAGGCGCTGGACCGCAGCGAACGGCGCCTGCGCGCGGTGACCGACACGCTGCCGTCGCTGCTGGCTTTTATCGACACCGATGAGCGTTATGTGTTCAACAACCAGGCCTACGAACGTGTCTTCGGCCTGAAGCCGGAGGAACTGCGCGGCAGGCACGTGCGCGAAATCCTGGGCGAGGCCCGCTACGCGCGCGTGCAGCCCTTCATGCAGCGCGCGCTGGCGGGCACTGCGGTGACCTTCGAAACCGAAGACAGCGACCCCGAATACCACTGCATGGAGAGCAGCCTGCGCCCGGAATGGAGCGCCGACGGCGGCGAGGTGGTGGGCGTGCATATCCACGTGCAGGACATCACGCAGCGCAAGCTGGAGACGCAACGCCTGGCGCGCATGTCGCGCACCGACCACCTGACGCAGCTGATGAACCGCAGCGCCTTCGAGGGCCAGCTGCACGCGGCGATGGTGCGCAGCCGCGAGCATGGCACGCTGATGGCCCTGCTGTACCTGGACATGGACCGCTTCAAGGCCGTCAACGATATCCACGGCCACGCCGCCGGCGACCAGCTGCTGCAGACCTTTGCCCAGCGCGTGCGCCGCTGCGTGCGCGAGCGCGACACCGTCGCCAGGCTGGGTGGCGACGAGTTCGCGGTGGTGCTCGAAGACATGACCCAGCCCGCCGCGGCACGCCGCGTGGCGCAGGCCATCCTGCAGGCGATGGACGAGCCCTTCGACTTCGAGGGCGTATCCGCCGACGTGGACGTCAGCATCGGCGTGGCGCTCTACAACGGCGGCCCGGCGCAGGACCGCGAACTGATGCGGCTGGCGGACGTGCTGCTATACCGCGCCAAGGGCGCGGGCCGCGGGCGCTATGAGATCGGCCCGCCGGAACTGGCGGGCGAGCTCAGCCCGCAGTAGGCGGCCCCGGCCGGGGGCTCAGTGGATGGTGCCGCCGGGCTTGTCCGACGCCGCGCCGCCGGCCCCCTCGGGCTCGAACGGCACGTGGCGGCCATCGCTGGACTGGTAGCCCAGCTGCGCATCGGCGCCCAGCATCTTCTCCCACGCGATCATGGCCTGGGCCACCGCATCGGGCGCGCCCTTGAACACCACCACGTCGTTGCCGCAGCCGGGGCATTCGCCGCCGAATACGGCATCGATGCCGGGCAGGCCCGGCACGTCGAGCGCGTCGAATTGCGCGAACGCGGTCTTGCAGTGCCCGCAGACCAGCTGGGCGGGGCGCAAGGCCTCGATCTTTGCGCGTGCCTGTGCCGCACGCTCCTCGGGGGTTCCCCGCCGTTTTGCCTCGCCCATGATGTGCCTTCCTTCCCCGTGCTGCCGGTGTGTGTTTGCATCGGCCCCGCCAGTGCGGCCGGACCGTGCCTGTTAGATGCGCAATGCGGGCCGGTGGTGCCCGGCCATGGTCGCAGGTGACGGCGGCGCTGCGTGCGCGCCGTCGCCGATCTGCTGCGCTCAGTTGGCATTGTAACCAGCGGGGCGCAGCAAATACCGGGCCGACAGGAACCGGCAGCGCCTGCTATTGTGGATAACGATGCCCCGTGCACGTGCGGATGCGCCGCTTCCGGCACCGTGGGCATGCTGGTCCCATCCACCTACCCCCGAAGGAGGACGTTCCATGATCCGACCCACCGTGCAGGAAAACGCCGCCCGCTACGCCGACTGCATTGCCGCCTGCAATGCCGCATCCGCTGCCGCACTCAAGTGCGCCGCGGCCTGCCTGGAAGAACAGGACGTGCGCAAGATGGCGCGCTGCATCGCGCTGGACATGGATTGCGCCGGCATCGCCCAGCTGGCCGCGTCCTACATGCTGCGCAACAGCGAGTTCG
Organism: Cupriavidus sp. CPT47-8839-RL05A; assembly: GCF_058792255.1. Classification (NCBI taxonomy): domain Bacteria; kingdom Pseudomonadati; phylum Pseudomonadota; class Betaproteobacteria; order Burkholderiales; family Burkholderiaceae; genus Cupriavidus; species Cupriavidus sp. CPT47-8839-RL05A. The sequence goes on from NZ_JBYTEG010000011.1 coordinate 55,054, forward strand.
CGACGCTGGTGTGCGAAGACTGCGCCGAAGTCTGCAAGTGGTGCAAGGAGGAATGCGAGCACCATGACAACGAGCACTGCCAGGAATGCGCCCGCGCCTGCGCAGCCTGCATGGAGCAGTGCCTGAAGATGACGGCTTAGCGGTCCGCGCCCGATTCCTGCCGCCCCTGCGGCGGCTCGGCCAGCGCGACGAAGGCATCGATCAGCCTGGCGCCGCGCCGCTCGCGCAGGCAGTAGAGATACTCGTGCAGGCAGGGCGAGGCATCGGTGAAGCCCAGCACGCGCAGGTCCGGATGGCTCGGCACCTCGTGCCGGGCGATCACCGATACGCCCAGATTGCGGATAACGGCCTCGCGGATCGACTCCCGGCTGCCGATCTCCATCTGCGCGGCGGGGCTCACGCGCGCCTGCGCCAGCATGTCTTCGGTGGCGATGCGCGTGGTCGACCCGAGCTCGCGCATCAGCAGGCGGCAACCCGCCAGCGCACTGACGGCCACTTCGGTGTGCCCGGCCAGCGCATGGGTGCGGTGCACCACCAGCATCAGCGGGTCCACGCCCAGCAGCACGCGCGACAGGCGCGCGTCGTCCACCCGCTGCGACGAGGTGGCGATATCGACGCGGTATTCCTGCAGCGCTTCCAGCACCTCCTGCGAATTGCCCGTCACCACGCTGACATCGATGGCGGGAAAGCGCTCGCTGAAGCCGCGGATCAGCTCCAGCACATAGTAGGGCGCGGTCGCGCCCACGCGCAGGCTGCCGGTGCGCAGGTCGCCCGAATGGCGCAGGAAGAAGTCGATCTCGGTTTCCTGCTGCACCAGCGCCTCGACGCGCGGCAGCAATGCCAGCCCCGCGTCTGACAGCGCCAGGCGGCGCCCGCCGCGGTGGAACAGCTCGACCCCGTAGGCTTCTTCCAGCGCACGGATCTGCGCGGTGATGGTGGGCTGCGACAGGCCCAGGCGCTTGGCGGCCTGCGTGACGCTGCCGATGCGGGCCACCATGAAGAAGGACTTGAGCTGGGCGATGAGCATGCGGCCGAGGGATGTCGCTAAGGGCAAGGCAAGGGCGGCGGGCGCGTGGGCGCCGGCCGCGGTGAAGCGGTATTCTAATGGACTGCACCAAGCCACCCGGTCCAACCGTCCGCTGCCTTGCATAGGAGTCTGCCCATGTCTGACCCGTCCACCGCCGCCACCCGCATCGAGAAAGACAGCCTGGGCGACGTGCCCGTGCCCGCCGATCACCTGTGGGGGGCGCAGACCGAGCGCTCGCGCCAGAATTTCCGCATCGGCAACGAGAAAATGCCGCCGGCGCTGATCGAGGCCTTTGCCGTCCTGAAGCTGTGCGCGGCGCGCGCCAATGGCGAGCTTGGCGTGCTCAAGCCCGAACTGGCGCACGCGATCGAACAAGCCGCGACCGAAGTCATCGAAGGCCGCTGGCCCGACGAGTTCCCGCTGTCGGTCTGGCAGACCGGGTCCGGCACGCAGACCAACATGAACCTGAACGAGGTCATCGCGAACCGCGCGATTCAATTGCTGGGCGGCAAGGTCGGCAGCAAGACGCCGGTGCATCCCAACGACCACGTCAACGCCAGCCAGTCCTCCAACGACAGCTTCCCCACCGCGATGCATATCGCCGCCACGCGCGCGATCCAGCAGCAACTGCTGCCGGCACTGGAGCAGCTGCAGCAGACCTTCGCGCGCAAGGTGGAAGCCTTTGCCGATATCGTCAAGGTCGGCCGCACCCACCTGCAGGATGCGGTGCCGCTGACGCTGGGGCAGGAGTTCTCGGGCTACATGACGCAGGTGGCCGATGCGCAGTCGCGCCTGCAGCAGGCCATGCTGCGCGCGATGCCGGTGGCACAGGGCGGCACCGCGGTGGGCACCGGCCTGAACGCCCCGCACGGCTTCGCCGCGGCCTTCGCGCGCGCGCTGGCCGACTACACCGGCCTGCCGTTCGAGCCCGCGCCCAACCGCTATGCGCTGCAGGCCTCGCACGATGCGCTGGCCGACCTGTCCGGCGCGCTCAGCACCACGGCCTCGTCGTTCCTGAAGATCGCGCGCGACTTCATGCTGCTGGGCTCAGGGCCACGCGCCGGCTTTGCCGAGCTGGTGCTGCCGGCCAACGAGCCGGGCTCATCGATCATGCCGGGCAAGGTCAACCCGACCCAGGCCGAGGCGCTGGCAATGGTGTGCTGCCGCGTGATCGGCAACCACACCACGGTGACGCTGGCCAACGGGCTGGGCACGCTGGAGCTGAACGCCTACAAGCCGGTGATCATCTACAGCCTGCTGCAGTCGGTGAGCCTGCTGGCGGGCGCCGCGTCGAGCTTTGCCGAGCATATGGTCGAAGGCGTCGAGGCCGACCGCGAACGCATCGCCGAACTGCTGGAGCGTTCGCTGATGCCGGTGACCGCGCTCAACCCGCATATCGGCTACGACAAGGCCGCGGAGATCGCCAAGCTGGCGGTCAAGCGCAACCTGTCGCTGCGCGAGGCGGCGATCGCGTCCGGGCATGTCACCGAGGCGCAGTTTGCCGAGTGGATCGACCTGAAGGGGATGACGCGGGAGGTATAGCGGGAGGTATAGCGGGAGTACAGCGGGGGGTACAGCAGGGATGCGCCCCGGCACGGAACCGATCCGCGCCGGGGCAGGCCGGCCTTAGCCGACGAAGGCCTTTTCCAGCACGAAATGGCCAGGATGGCTCATATTGCCTTCGGCAAAGCCGCGCTCTTCCAGGATGGCGCGGACGTCCTTGAGCATGTCAGGGCTGCCGCACAGCATGATGCGGTCGTTCTCCAGCGAGAACGGCTCCACGCCCAGGCGCTCGAACAGCTCGCCCGAGGCGATCAGGTCGGTGATGCGGCCGCGGTTATCGAACTCTTCGCGCGTCACGGTCGGGAAGTACACCAGCTTCTCGCGCACCAGATCGCCCAGGTGCTCGTGCTGCGGCAGGTGTTCCTGGATCAGCTCGCGGTAGGCCAGTTCTTCGACAAAGCGGCAGGTGTGGGTCAGCACGACCTTGTCGTAGCGCTCATAGACCTCCGGATCGCGGATGATCGACAGGAACGGCGCCAGGCCGGTGCCGGTGGCCAGCAGCCACAGCGTCTTGCCGGGCAGCAGGTTGTCCACCAGCAGCGTGCCGGTCGGCTTCTTGCCGACGAAGATCTGGTCGCCCTCGCGCAGATGCTGCAGGCGCGAGGTCAGCGGGCCGTCGGGCACCTTGATGCTGAAGAATTCCAGCGTTTCCTCATAGTTGGCGCTGGCAATGCTGTAGGCGCGCAGCAGCGGGCGACCGTTCACCTCCAGCCCGACCATGGCGAACTGGCCATTTTCAAAGCGAAAACCAGGGTCGCGCGTGCAGGTAAAGCTGAAAAGGGTGTCGGTCCAGTGATGGACGGAGAGGATGGATTGCTGGTTCAGGTTGCTCATGGCGAAACGCGGGATACAGCGGCAGGATGCAGCGCCAAAGACGGCTGGAAAGGAAGAATCTTAACGCATGCTTGGGGGCGGCGCAGGCGGAGCCTGCAACGCCAGCGCGGGATTTCCCGGATGTGCAATGCGGTGCGGCGCATGCGGCACGCCAGATATTGTTGAGAAATTTTAGCTAATAAAGTTTATTTCAGCACATTTATCCAAAGACAGCCAACATCCATCATGAGGTCATCTTCCCTTTGCTCCCCAAGGAAACTGCCATGACCTCCACCCCAGCTATTTCCCGCCGCGCCGCGCTCGTCACCGGCGCCTCCCGCGGCATCGGCCGCGCCATCGCGCTGCGGCTGGCCGCCGACGGCTTCGACGTCGCCATTGGCTACGCCGGCAGCGCCGCCCGGGCCCAAGAGACAGTGGCGGCGGTGCGCGAGGCCGGCGTCAATGCCATCGCCATCCAGGGCGATGTGGCGCACGCGCCAGACGTGGCACGACTGTTCGATGCCGCGCAGCGGGCGTTCGGCCGGCTCGACGTGGTCGTCAATAGCGCCGGCATCATGCAGATGGCGCCGGTTGCGCCGGCCAGCCTGGACGCCTTCGACCAGACCATCGCCACCAACCTGCGCGGCGCTTTCCTGGTGCTGGGCGAGGCCGCCGCCCGGCTGGGCCAGGGCGGACGCATCATCGCGCTGTCGACCAGCGTGATCGCGCGTTCTTTCCCCGGTTACGGTCCCTATATCGCAGCCAAGGCAGGCGTGGAAGGGCTGGTGCGGGTCCTGGCCAACGAGCTGCGCGGGCGCGGCATCACCGCCAACGCGGTGGCGCCGGGGCCGGTCGCGACCGAGCTGTTCCTCGATGGCAAATCGGAAGAGCAGGTGGCGCAGCTGTCCAAAGTGGCGCCGCTGGAGCGGCTGGGCACGCCCGAGGACATTGCCGCGGCAGTGTCGTTCCTGGCCGGGCCGGATGGGGCGTGGGTCAATGCGCAGGTGGTGCGGGTGAACGGGGGCTTTGCCTGAGCCGTTGCCCGCCGGGCCAGAAGTCAGCCCCCGGGCGCCGGCAAGGACAGTTCGCAGCGCTGGCGCGCCAGCGTGTCGCGCGAGTAGCCGTGGCGCACGCGCAGCTGGTGCTCCACGGCGTCGGCCTGGTCCAGGCAGGCGAACACCAGGTCGTCCTTTACGCGCTGCGAAACACCCTTCAGGCGCGGCGCTTCATACGCGACCTGGCGCGCACGGCAGCGCAGGAACAGCAGCGTTTCCTGCGAGGCGGTGATCAGCTGGTCGTGCTCGATCCGCTTGCATTCGACCAGGTCCTGGGCAGGGGCGCTGGCGCCGGCAAAGAGCAAAGGCAGGCACAGCCATCGACGCAACGAGCGGTGCATGGCAAACGGGGGGCGCAGTAGGCCAGTTGAAGGTCCGGCTCGCATCATTGCCCATCCCCGCGCACACTGCAAGCCGCAGCGCAAGCAATACCCTGTTGCGGTTGGGCGCCAGACGGGCCGCAGCCAGATTCAGTGTCCAGCCACATGGACAATCGCCCGCAAACCCTGATGGCTGCGTCGACCCGGTCGATCCATGCTGCACTGCAGCATATCAAGGGGTGGGCAGGTCTGGCGGATCGGGCTACGCTTCGATGGCAAATGCGCCGCAGTGCGCGCCAGTTCACGCCCCAGACCGACGGGCTTCCGCCCGGCCTTCCCCCGTGTTCCCCTTGCCGCCCCCACCGTTCCGGTGCCCTGCGGCCGCCATGTCTTCCGGCATCTGCCGCCAGCACTGCGCAGCGCGACCTGACCCGCGGCTGCCCTGCGCCGCCCCTGACTGCACACAACAACATGACCGATCTCACCGCTACTCCAGCCCAAACGGCCGCCCCGAGCCGCGAAGAAGTGCGCAAGCGCGTCTACGCCATCGTCGCCGCCTCGTCGGGCAACCTGGTCGAATGGTTCGACTTCTACGTCTACGCCTTCTGCGCGATCTACTTCGCGCCGTCGTTCTTCCCCAAGTCCGATCCCACCGCGCAGCTGCTGAACACCGCCGGCGTTTTTGCCGCCGGCTTCCTGATGCGGCCCATTGGCGGCTGGCTGTTCGGCACCATCGCCGACCGCCATGGCCGCAAGAACTCGATGCTGATCTCGGTGATCATGATGTGTGCCGGCTCGCTGCTGATTGCCTGCTTGCCCACCTATGACAGCATCGGCAACTGGGCGCCGGCGCTGTTGCTGCTCGCGCGCCTGATGCAGGGCCTGTCGGTCGGCGGCGAATACGGCACCACCGCCACCTATATGAGCGAGGTGGCGCTGCGCGGCCGGCGCGGCTTCTTCTCGTCGTTCCAGTATGTGACGCTGATCGGCGGCCAGTTGCTGGCAGTGCTGGTGGTGGTGATCCTGCAGCAGCTGCTGGACGAGTCCGAACTGAAGGCCTGGGGCTGGCGCATCCCGTTCGTGGTCGGCGCGGTCACCGCGGTGGTGGCGCTGTTCCTGCGCCGCACGCTGCACGAGACCTCGTCGGCAGCCACCCGCGGCAACAAGGAAGCCGGCAGCGTGGCCGCGCTGTTCCGCCACCACAAGGCCGCCTTCTTCACCGTGCTGGGCTATACCGCGGGCGGCTCGCTGATCTTCTACACCTTCACCACGTATATGCAGAAGTACCTGGTCAACACTGCCGGCATGTCGATCAAGACCGCCAGCTATGTGATGACGGGATGCCTGTTCCTGTACATGTGCATCCAGCCGGTGTTCGGCGCGCTCTCCGACCGCATCGGCCGGCGCACCAACATGCTGCTGTTCGGCGCGCTGGGTGCGCTCTGCACGGTGCCGATCCTGACCGCGCTGGGCACGGTCAGCAGCCCTGAGCTTGCCTTTGTGCTGATTGCCGTGGCGCTGGCCATCGTCAGCTTCTACACCTCGATCAGCGGCATCGTGAAGGCCGAGATGTTCCCGCCCGAGGTGCGCGCGCTGGGCGTGGGCCTGGCCTATGCCATCGCCAACGCGATCTTCGGCGGCTCGGCCGAGTATGTGGCGCTGGGCATGAAGACGCTAGGCCACGAGACCGCGTTCTACTGGTACGTGACGGCGATGATGGTGATTGCCTTCTTCGTCAGCCTGCGCCTGCCGCGCCAGGCCAGATACCTGCATCACGAGCATTGATGCGCACCCCGCGGTGCAATGCCGCGGGACGCCGCCAAGAGCATGGCAATATACGGGGCCGTAATCGCCCCCTCTTTCATTGATCACCCCATGGACCTGAACGCCCTGCGCCTGTTCGTCGACATCGTCGATGCGGGCAACCTGAGCGCGGCCGCGCGCAAGCTCAAGATGACGCGCGCCAATGTCAGCTACCGGCTCAAGGCGCTCGAAGAAGAGCTGGGTGTGCAGCTGCTGCGCCGGACCACGCGCCATGTCGAGCCGACTCCGGTCGGTGCCGGCCTGTACGAGCACGGCCGCAACATCCTCGGCGAGGTGGCCGCCGCCAATGCACTGATCAGTAATATGGGCAAAAGCCTGAAGGGCCATGTGCGGCTCTCGGTGCCTACCGGGCTGGGCCATTCACTGCTGTCGCCGCTGCTGGTGCTGTTCAAGCAGCGCTATCCCGACATCACGCTCGACGTGGTCTTCGACAACCGTGTGCACAACCTGGTGTCCGAGGACGTCGAAGTGGCCCTGCGCATCATCTCCACCCCGCCGGATTCAGTGGTCGCCACCGAGATCGGCGAAGTCGACTGGATCGTGTGCGCGTCGCCAGCCTACCTCGCCGGCCACCTGGCGCCGCAAGCGCTGGCCGAGCTGCAGGGGCATGCGTTCGTGTGCGCGTCGCCCGAGGGGCAGAAGCTCAAGGCAACGGGCATCCGGCACAGTGGCGGCGGCGACGGCGGTGAGATCCGTGAGCAGGTGGTGCTGGAGCCAACGCTCACCTCCGAGAACTTTGCCTTCCTGAAAGAGGCGGTGCTGGCGGGCCTCGGCATCGGCATCTTCCCGATCTATGCGATCGGCGCGGAACTGGACAGCGGCGCCCTGGTGCCGCTGCTGTGCGACTACCGCATCAGCGTGTTCGGCAGCAAGCTCTACATGCTGACCATGCCCAACCGCTACCAGACGCTGGCCACGCGCTACCTGCTGAACTTCCTGAAAACCGAGCTGCAGGCAGTGTGGCCGCGGCTGCACCGCTAGCGGTGCCTTCGGCAGTGGTCGCCACGGACTATAGTAGGAGCACAAGGATAACCGTCGGCGCATCCGCACCTGAGGAGCTACCATGGCCCTGGCTAGCACGCTTGCAAGCTGCCTGAGCAGCAAGAACACCCAGTACGACATCATCCGCCACCCCTACACCCTCAGCAGCATGGCCACTGCCGAGGCAGCGCATGTTCCCGGGGACCGGCTGGCCAAGACGCTGTTGCTGGAGGATGACCGCGGCTATGTCGCTGCCGTGATTCCTTCAAGCCACCATCTGCACATGGCCGCCATCTGCGAACAGACCGGGCGCAACCTGGTGCTGGCGCATGAGGACGAGATCCGCGAGATCTTCAAGGATTGCGACCTCGGCGCGATCCCGCCGGTGGCGATGGCCTACGGCATGCAGACCTATGTGGACGACAGCCTGATGGCGCAGCCCGACGTGTATTTCGAAGGCGGTGACCACCAGGAACTGGTGCACATGAGCGGCGAGCAGTTCTCGAAGTTGATGTCGGACGCTGGGCACGGGCAGTTTTCGCGCCGCATGATGTAAGCGGCGCATTTTATTGGCCACTGAACGGCCGCCACGCGGTTGCGAACCCGCGTGGCGGCTGTTTTGCATGCTGGCGGGCGGGTGAGTGAGGCAGACGTTTCAGCCTGCAGGCAACGCCGGCACGCTGTCGTCCTTCAGGTCCACGCCCGAGCGGCCCAATGCCGCCGCGCCGCGCAGCAGGAAGGCCAGCCGGTCGGCGGCCTGCGCATACGGCAGGCCTTCGGGGCGCACGTTGGAGATGCAGTTGCGCTCGGCATCGGTGCGGCCCGTGCGCGGCGCATGGGTCAGGTAGATGCCAAGGCTGTCGGGCGAACTCAGGCCCGGCCGTTCGCCGATCAGCATCACCACCTGGCGCGCGCCCAGCAGCTCGCCGATCTCGTCGCCCAGCGCCACGCGCGACTGCTCGGCCACCACCACCGGGCCGATGCGCCATGTCGGCGGCAGGCGCGGGCGGGTGGCATCGAGCAATGGCAGCGCGTGCGTCTGCGTGGCCAGCGCTGACAGGCCGTCGGCAACCACGAACACCACATCGGGCGCCTCGCCAGGCCGTGCTGCGGCCAGCCGCGCGCGGCTGGCATCGTCCAGGCGCCGGCCCAGGTCGGGGCGCCGCAGGTAGTGCGCGCGGTCCGGCGCCGCGCTGTGCACGGCGAGGTTCTGTACCCCCGCCGCATCCAGCGCCGCGGTGACCGCGCCCACGTCCAGCGGCAGGTGCACCGCATCGCGCGCCTGCGCATGGGCCAGCCCGAAGGCCAGCACCGCATCGGTGGTCTGGCTGTGGCCGGTACGGCCCAGCGCTACACGCGCGCGCGTGAACTGGCGCAGGCGTTGCCACGGGTCGGCATCGGCGTTGGCGGGATCGGCGGGTGGCGGGCGTCTGTCCGTCATCGGCTGCACCTTACAGGCTGTGGGCCATCTGCAGCAGCGGCTGGCGCGCGGCGGGCTCGAGCAGCCTGCCGCTGGCATCGGCAATGCCCATGCGCTGCAGCCAGGCCTCGAACTCCGGCGCGGGGCGCAGCCCCAGCACCTCGCGCAGGTACAGCGCATCGTGGAACGAGGTGCTCTGGTAGTTCAGCATGATGTCGTCGGCGCCGGGCACGCCCATGATGAAATTGATGCCGGCCACGCCGAACAGCGTCAGCAGCGTGTCCATGTCGTCCTGGTCGGCCTCGGCATGGTTGGTGTAGCAGACGTCGCAGCCCATCGGCACCCCCATCAGCTTGCCGCAGAAGTGGTCTTCCAGACCGGCGCGAATGATCTGCTTGCCGTCGTACAGGTATTCGGGACCGATAAAGCCCACCACCGTATTGACCAGCAGCGGCGCGAACGCGCGCGCCACCGCGTAGGCGCGCGCCTCCATGGTCTGCTGGTCGACGCCGTGGTGCGCATTGGCCGACAGTGCGCTGCCCTGCCCGGTCTCGAAGTACATCAGGTTGTCGCCAACGGTGCCGCGCGCCAGCGCCTGCGCGGCGTCGTGCGCCTCGGCCAGCAGCGCCAGGCTGATGCCGAAGGCCGCGTTGGCGCGCTCGCTGCCGGCCACCGACTGGAACACCAGATCCACCGGCGCGCCCTGCCCGATCGCGCGCAGGGTATTGGTGACGTGGGTCAGCACGCAGGATTGCGTGGGGATGTCGAAGCGGCTGCGCAGCTCGTCGATCATGCGCAGCAGCGAGACGATGGCGCCCAGGTTGTCCGAAGCCGGGTTGACGCCGATGGTGGCATCGCCGCAGCCATAGAGCAGCCCGTCGATGATCGACGCGGCAATGCCCTTGGGATCGTCGGTCGGGTGGTTGGGCTGCAGCCGCACCGAGAGCCGGCCCGGCAGCCCCACCGTGCTGCGAAAGCGCGTCACCACCTGGCATTTGCGCGCCACCGCCACCAGGTCCTGGTTGCGCATCAGCTTGCTGACCGCGGCGGCCATCTCCGGGGTGATGCCCGGCGCCACCCGCGCCAGCGTGGCGCTGTCGGTTTCATGCAGCAGCAGCCAGTTGCGCAGGTCGCCCACGGTAGTGGCGCCGATGGCGGCAAAGGCCGCGCCATCATGCCGGTCCAGGATCAGGCGCGTGACCTCGTCGTCCTCGTACGGCACCAGCGCCTCGGTCAGGAACTGCTTGAGCGGCACCTCAGCCAGCGCCAGCCGCGCGGCCATCCGCTCCTGCTCGCTGGCCGCGGCAACGCCCGCCAGCGCGTCGCCGGAGCGCGCCGGGCTGGCCCGGGCCAGCAGCGTGCGCAGGTCGGCAAAGACGTGGCGGTGGGTGCCGATGGTGTGGGTGTAGGCCATGCGTTCCGTTCCTGGACTCTGGGGAAAACGATGACAGCGGTGCGCCGGGCGCCTTGCCGGGCGCGATTCCCCCTAATATAGACAGCCTTTGCGTGTGCCGTGATGCCAACATCGCCTCAGCGCACACGGCCTGACTCAGGAACAACATCTGGATCGGCGAGAATTCAGAATAAATTTTGAGCAATTTGCATGCCGGAGACCTCGATGAAAGACCCCGACCCGACCACCACCCCGCGCTTGCTGCCGGCCGCGTGGTACAGCGTCGGCACCGTCGCCTACCTGCTGACCGCCCTGGCGCTGTGGACCGTGCTCCACGCCAACCTGGTGGCGGCATTGCTGTCCGGGCTGCTGCTGTACTCGCTGGTGGACGTGCTGGCGCCGCGCCTGCAGCGCCTGCACCAGCGCCACGACGCCCTGGCCGTGGCCATCCTGTCGGCGCTGATCCTGCTGGGGCTGACGCTGGCGGGCTGGCTGCTGGTGCGCTTTGTCAGTGGCGAGGGCAATACCCTGGACGGGCTGCTCAACCATGTGGCCGACATCATCGACCGCTCGCGCGGGCAGATGCCGCCGTGGCTTAGCGATGCGCTGCCCAAGGGCGTGGACGAGCTGGCCAACACGCTGATCGAGACGCTGCGCGAGCATGCCGCGATGGCGCAGAAGCTGGGCGCCGAGGTGCTGCGCACGCTGGTGCATATCCTGATCGGGCTGGTGATCGGCGCGATGGTGGCGCTGTATCGCGCGGTGGTTCGGCCCAATCGCCGTCCGCTGGCCGCGGCGCTGGTGGCGCGCGCACGCGCGCTGCAGCAGGCGTTCTCGCAGTTCATCTTCGCGCAGATCCAGATCTCCACCATCAACACCGTGCTGACGGCGATCTACCTGCTGCTGGTGCTGCCGCTCTTTGGCGTGCACCTGCCGCTGACCAAGACGCTGGTGGTGATCACCTTCGTTGCCGGGCTGCTGCCGGTGCTGGGCAACCTGATTTCCAATACCGCCATCGTGGTGGCCTCCCTGTCGGTGTCGCTGCCGATCGCGGTGGCGTCGCTGGTGTTCCTGGTGGTGATCCACAAGCTGGAGTACTTCCTGAACGCGCGCATCATCGGTGCGCGCATCCAGGCCGCGGCGTGGGAACTGCTGATGGTGATGCTGCTGATGGAAACGCTGTTCGGCATCCCGGGCGTGATCGCCGGACCGATCTTCTATGCCTACCTGAAGCGGGAACTGGCCGGCGCCGGACTGATCTGAGTGCCGCAGCCGGCTCGCCGCGGCGCTGGTAGGACCAATACCTGCTCAGGCGCCGTCCTGCTCCACCCGGCTGCGCACGAAGTCGATATGGGTCTGCATGGCGGTGCGCGCCTCTTCCGGGCGCCGCGCGCAAATCGCATCGCACAGCGTGCGGTGCTGCAGCAGCAGCAGGTCTGACGCGCCGTCGTCCTGTTCGCGCAGGCCGGTGCCATTGATGGTGATGTGCTCGCGCAGCATGCCGATCACGCTGGTATGCAGGTGCAGGAACATGGTGTTGTGCGAGGCCTGGGCAATGGCGTCGTGCAGCTGCGCATCGGCATCGGCCTCTGCCTGCTTGTCGTCGGCGGCGCGCGCGCGTTCCAGCTCGGCCATCAGGGCGCGGATCCGCTTCACGTCAGCGGCATCCGCGCGCAGCGCCGCAAAATACGCGGTCGCGCCCTCCAGCACGCGGCGGAACTCCAGGATGTCGTCGCGCAGTGCGGGGTGGTCGGCCACCAGCTGGCCCCAGGGCGAGGCAATGCCGGCGCGCAGCTGGTCGGTGGCGTAGACCCCGGCACCGCGCCGGCTCTGCAGCAGGCCGCGCGCGGCGAGGCGCTGGATCGCCTCGCGCACGGTGTTGCGCGCGACCTCGTATTGCCCGGCCAGCACCCGCTCGGCCGGCAGCCGCGTGCCGGGCGGCCAGGTGCCGTCGAGCAGCGCGGTCTCGATCCGGCGCATGACCGACTCCACGCGCCCACGGGTGCGCCCGTGCCTTGCTGCCGCTGCCGTCATGCCGTGTGTCCTCGCTCCTGAGCTTGCGCGCGTCGTTGCGCAGATTGGTCCAACCAATTTGTACCGCCGCGCGGAAGCGGGAATTATGCGCCGAAACGTGCGACCCCAGCACGTCCGGAGCGAGACATGAAGGATCGTCAGTACCCCACCGGCCCTGCCCCCACGCAGGCCTACCTGTTTGCCACCTGCCTGGTCGACATGTTCGTGCCGCAGGCCGGCCTCGACGCCGTGCGGCTGCTTGAACGCGAAGGGCTCACCGTGCACTTCCCGCGCGGCCAGAGTTGCTGCGGCCAGCCCGCCTACAGCAGCGGCAACCCCGACGCGGCCCGTGCGGTGGCGCGCGCCCAACTCGACCTGTTCAGCCAGCCCTGGCCGGTGATCGTGCCATCGGGCTCGTGCGCGGGCATGATGCGCCACCACTGGCCGCAGCTCTTTGCCGACGATCCGGTGGCCGGCCCCAAGGCACTGGAACTGGCCGGACGCATCTATGAACTGGGCGAATTCCTGCTGCATGTGCTGAAGGTGGACTTTGGCGATGCCGCAGCGGCGGGCCAGCCGCAGGAGCGCATCGTGCTGCATACCTCGTGCGGCGCCCGTCGAGAAATGGGTACGCGCCAGCACGGCGTGGCCCTGGTCGACGCGCTGCCGGGCGTGACCCGCGTGGAGCATGAACGCGAATCAGAATGCTGCGGCTTCGGCGGCACCTTCTCGCTCAAGCATCCCGATATCTCCGGCGCCATGGTGCGCGACAAGGTGGCCTCGGCCTGCGCCACCGGCTGCGACCGGCTGGTCTCGGCCGACTGCGGCTGCCTGCTCAATATCGGCCATACCGCGGCACATGACCGCGCCCCGCTGCAGGTGGAGCACCTGGCCACCTTCCTGTGGCGCCGTAGCGGAGGTGCCGCATGAGCACGCCCGGCGCCCGCGAACGCATGCTCGGCCGGCTGCGCGCCGCCGCGCCTGCGCCTTCCCAAGGCACAGCGGAACTCGACCGCCGCATCGACGGCCATTTCGAGGCACGCCGCCACGGCACGCCAGCCGTTGGCGAACTGGTCGACGCGATGCAGGCGGCACTGCAAGGCCTGCATGCCGAGGTCTGGTGCGCCAGCGAAGCGGCCTGGCCGGCATTGCTGGCCACTGAGCTGGCCAATGCCGGCGTGAAGCGCCTGCTGCTTGATCCCGCCAGCACGGCCGGTGCCGCGCTGGCGGCCGCCTTGCCGGCCCATATCGAAGCCATCGGCTACGACCGCCCGATCGAAGCCTGGAAGGCGGAGCTGTTCGACACCATCGATGCCGGCTTCACCGTGTCGCGCTCCGGCATTGCCGCCACCGGCACGCTGGTGGTCGCGCCAGATGCGGGCTCGCCACGCACGGTGTCGCTGGTGCCGCCGCTGCATGTCGCGCTGGTGCGCGCCTCGACGCTGCACGCCGACCTGCATATGGCCGCGCGCACCGAGCGCTGGTCCGACGGCATGCCGACCAACCTGGTGCTGATCTCCGGCCCGTCCAAGACCTCCGACATCCAGCAGACGCTGGCCTACGGCGCGCATGGTCCGCGCCGGCTGTGGGTCGTGATCGAGACCGACACTGCGGAGGCCGGGCAATGAGCCAGCACACACTGAATTTTGTTCCGCCGCAGGACTTCAAGGCACGCGCCCGCGAAGCGCTGGACGATCCCAAGCTGCGCCAGAGCTTTCGCGGCGCGATGGACTTCCTGCAAGGCAAGCGCCTGGCGCAGTTCCCCGACGCGGATGAGCTGGAGCGCCTGCGCGACCTGGGCGAGGCGGTGCGCCAGCACGCGCTGGCCAACCTGCCGGACCTGCTGGTGCAGCTGGAGGCAAAGCTCACCGCCGCCGGGGTGCAGGTGCACTGGGCCGAGAACGCCGACGAAGCCAACGCGATCATCCACCGCATCGCGGCATCGAAGCAGGCGCAGCGCGTGATCAAGGGCAAGTCGATGGCCAGCGAGGAGATCGAGCTGAACCATTACTTGGCCGAGCGCGGGGTGGACTGTATCGAGTCGGACATGGGCGAGTACATCGTCCAGCTGGCCGGCGAAAAGCCCTCGCATATCGTGATGCCGGCGATCCACAAGACCAAGGGCGATATCGCGCAGCTGTTCCAGGCGCATATCCCCGACACGCCCTATACCGAGGATGTCGATGCGCTGATCCAGACCGGCCGCCGTGCGCTGCGCCAGGCCTTTGTCGAAGCGGATATCGGCTTGTCCGGCGTGAACTTCGCCGCCGCGGACACCGGCACGCTGTGGCTGGTGGAGAACGAAGGCAACGGCCGGCTTTCCACCACCGTGCCCGACGTGCATATCGCCATCATGGGCATGGAGAAGGTCGTGGCCCGGCTGGAACACATCGTGCCGCTGTCCACGCTGCTGACGCGCTCGGCCACCGGGCAGGCCATCACCACCTACTTCAACCTGATCTCCGGGCCGCGCCGCGCGGGCGAGCGCGACGGCCCGCGCGAGGTCCACCTGGTGCTGCTCGACAACGGCCGCACCCAGGCCTATGCCGACACGCAGCTGCGCGCGACGCTGCAATGCATCCGCTGCGGCGCATGCATGAACCATTGCCCGGTCTACACGCGCATCGGTGGCCATGCCTATGGCACGACCTATCCCGGCCCCATCGGCAAGATCATCTCGCCGCACCTGCTGGGGCTGGATGCCACCGCCGACCTGGCCACCGCGTCGAGCCTGTGCGGCGCCTGCGGCGAAGTGTGCCCGGTGCGCATCCCGATTCCGCAATTGCTGGTGCGCCTGCGCACCGAGGCCAACCGCGATCCGGAAGAGCAGGTCGCCAACCCGCTGCGCGGCCAGGGCGCCAAGTACAGCCGCGGCGAGCACCTGGTGTGGCGCTTCTGGAGCGGCGCGTATTCGCACCCGGCGACGTACCGGCTGTTCCGCTGGGCCGCCACGCGGCTGCGCGCGCTGACGCCGTCGAAGCAGATGGGCTGGACGCAGCACCGCACGCCGCTGAAGCCGGCGGCGAAGAGCCTGGCGGATTTGCTGAAAGAGAAGGGGCAGCCGGAGTAAGAGCGCCGGCCAGCACCACAAACCCCTTCCCGTACCGCCGGCGTGCTCCCTCTCCCGCAAGCGGGAGAGGGAGCGAACAAGCGGGAGTTTCAAGGCCCGCGATATTGCGATGCCCGCAGTCCTCACCAACAAAACAAAGATTTCCCGAAACACCACCAAAGCAGGAGACTAACCGTGCAACCCTGGACCCAAATCTATACACCGCTGGGCAGCCTGTGGCTGTCGTCGCTGGCGGCAGCCATTCCCATCCTGTTCTTCTTCATTGCGCTGGCCGTCTGGCGCATGAAGGGCCATGTCGCCGCGGCCGTGACGCTGCTATTGGCGCTGGCCGTGGCGATCTTCGCCTACGGCATGCCCGCGCAGCAGGCGCTGGCCTCGGCCGGCTTCGGCTTTGCCTATGGGCTGTGGCCGATCGCGTGGATCATCGTGACCGCGGTGTTCCTCTACAAGATCGTGGTCAAGACCGGCCAGTTCGACGTGATCCGCGCCTCGGTGCTGTCGATCACCGACGACCAGCGCCTGCAGATGCTGCTGATCGGCTTTGCCTTCGGCGCCTTCCTGGAAGGCGCGGCGGGCTTCGGCGCGCCGGTGGCGATCACCGCTGCGCTGCTGGTGGGCCTGGGCTTCAACCCGCTGTATGCGGCGGGCCTGTGCCTGATCGCCAATACCGCGCCGGTGGCATTCGGCGCGATGGGCATCCCCATCATCGTGGCCGGACAGGTGACGGGCATCGATCCTTTCCATATCGGCGCCATGGCCGGACGCCAGCTGCCGCTGCTGTCGCTGCTGGTGCCGTTCTGGCTGGTGTTCATGATGGACGGCGCCAAGGGCGTGCGCGAAACCTGGCCGGCGGCGCTGGTGTGCGGCGGCAGCTTTGCCGTGACGCAGTACTTCACCTCCAACCATATCGGGCCCGAGCTGCCGGACATCACCTCGGCGCTGGTCAGCCTGGTGTCGCTGGCCGCGTTCCTGAAGGTATGGCAACCGCGCAACGCGTCGCAGCGTGCCGGCAATGTCAGCGGCGGCACCGTCGCGCTGGCGGGCTTCGGCGGCGGTTTCGGCGGCGGTTTCGGCGGTGCGATGTCCAGCCGCAAGGCTTCGCCCTACACCCTGGCGCAGACGCTGCGCGCGTGGGCGCCGTTCGGCATCCTGACCGCGATCGTCACGGTGTGGAGCCTGCAGCCGTTCAAGGCGCTGTTTGCCGCCAATGGCGCGCTGGCGGGCACGGTGCTGAAGTTCAAGATCCCGGGCCTGGACCAGATGGTGATCAAGGCCGCGCCGATCGTGGCCACGCCCAAGGCCTATGACGCGGTGCTGAAGCTCGACCTGCTCTCCGCCGTCGGCACCGCCATCCTGCTGACCGCGCTGATCTCGGCGGTGCTGCTGCGCATGAAGCCGCGCACGCTGCTGGCCACCTTTGCCGAGACCCTGGTGGAACTGGCGCGCCCAGTGCTGTCGATCGGCCTGGTGCTGGCGTTCGCCTTTGTCGCCAACTACTCCGGCATGTCGTCGACACTGGCGCTGCTGCTGGCCGGCACCGGCGCGGCCTTCCCGTTCTTCTCGCCGTTCCTGGGCTGGCTGGGGGTGTTCCTGACCGGTTCGGACACTTCGTCCAATGCACTGTTCTGCGCGCTGCAGAACACCACGGCGCACCAGATCGGCGTGTCGGACACGCTGCTGGTCGCCGCCAACACCACCGGCGGCGTCACGGCCAAGATGATCTCGCCGCAATCGATCGCCGTGGCCTGCGCGGCGACCGGGCTGGTGGGCAAGGAGTCGGAGCTGTTCCGCTTCACGGTCAAGCACAGCCTGCTGTTTGCCGTGATCATCGGCATCATGACGGTGGTGCAGGCTTACCTGTTGCCGGGGATGATCCCGGGGTGATGGGGTAGCAGGAATCAATGAAGAACGGCGGCCATATGGCCGCCTTTTCGTTTGCCGCGCGGCAACGTCGCGTCTAATCCAGGAACTCGTCCCCTTCGGTGAGCGGCGCATACCTGTACGTCGCCGGCGTCCGGCTCAGCTTGACCGGCGCACCCAGCCCTTGGTAGCCACCCTCCATCTCCACCACCATCTCGCAGTGCTGCGTATGCGGATGCTGCAAGGCATCAGCCACGGACAGCACCGGCGCGCAGGGCACGCCCGCGGCCACCAGCTCGTCGGCGAGCACCTTGCCATCGAACTCGCACAGCCTGGCTTCCAGTTCCGCCTTCAGCGCCACGCGATTCACCGAGCGCGCGCCCGCGGTGGCATAGCGCTCGTCATCGGCCAGCGCAGGCAGCCGCAGGTGCTCGCACAGGATGCGAAACTGCCGGTCGTTGCCCACCGCCAGGAAGATCGGGTCGGTGGCGGTCGCCACCGTGTCGTACGGGTAGATGTTGGGATGCGCATTGCCGGTGCGCTGCGGCGTCTTGCCGCTCATGAACCAGTTGGCCGCATGCGGATGCAGCAGCGACAGGCCGGAGTCATAGAGCGCGGCCTCGACGAACTGGCCGCGCCCGCTGCGCGCGCGCTCCTGCAGTGCCAGCAGCACGCCGATCACGGCGTTCAGGCCGGTCACCATGTCCACCACCGGCAAACCCACTCGCAGCGGATCGCCATCGGCCTCGCCGTTGATGCTCATGATGCCGGACATGGCCTGGATGGCGGCGTCGTAGCCGGGCAGGCCGCCCAGCGGGCCATCGGCGCCGAAGCCGGACACGCGGCAATGGACCAGCCGCGGGAAGCGCGCGGACAGCGTGTCGTAGCCCAGCCCCCACTTCTCCATGGTGCCGGTCTTGAAGTTCTCGACCAGCACGTCGGCCTCGGCCAGCAGCGCAAGCAGGACCTCACGATCGGCCTCGGCGGTCAGGTCCAGCCGCATCACGCGCTTGTTGCGGTTCAGGCCGAAGTAGTAAGAGGCCACGCCGTCCTTGAACGGCGGCCCCCAGGTGCGGGTGTCGTCGCCCTGCGGCGGTTCGATCTTGAGCACGTCGGCGCCGTGGTCGCCCAGGATCTGGCCGCAGTATGGGCCGCCCAGGATGCGCGACAGGTCGACCACGCGGATGCCGGCGAGCGCGCCGGGACTGGTTTGGGTCATGGCTGGTTTTCCTGTGCGGTTCAGTCGAGCTGGGCGCCGGACTTCTGCACCACGGCGCGCCACTTGCCGACCTCGGCCTTGACGAAGCCGCCAAGCTGCTCGGGCGTGGTCGACGGCGCGAACTCGAGGCCCTGCGCCTGCAGGGTCTTGCGCACCTCGGGCTGCTTGAGCGCATCGGCAAAGGCGCGGTTGAGCTTGCCGATCACTTCGGGCGGCGTGCCGGCGGGTGCGACCACGCCGAAGAACACCGATACATCGAAACCTGGCACGCCCTGCTCGGCCACGGTCGGCACGTCCGGCAGCGCCTGCGAGCGCGCCTTGGTGGTGACGCCCAGCGCGCGCACCTTGCCACTCTTGATGAAGGGCATCGCGGTCAGCACGTCGGTGAAGGTCATGCTGACCTGCCCGCCCAGCAGGTCGTTCAGCGCGGGGCCGGTGCCCTTGTACGGGATGTGCTGGAAATCGGTGCCGGTGACGTTGTTGAACAGCACCCCGGCCAGGTGCGATGAGGCGCCGTTGCCGGACGAGGCATAGGTCAGCTTGCCCGGGTGCGCCTTGCCATAGGCGATCAGCTCCGTGACGTTCTTCGCCGGCACGGACGGGTTGACCACCAGCACATTGGGCAGCTGGCCGATCTGGATCACCGGCGCGAAGCTCTTGACCGGGTCGTAGTTGATCTTGCGGTACAGGCTGACGTTGATCGCCAGCGGCGCCGAAGTGCCGAACATCAGCGTGTAGCCGTCGGGCTCGGCGCGCGCCACCACCTCGGCGCCGATGTTGCCGCCGGCGCCGGCGCGGTTTTCCACCACCACCGGCTGGCCCAGGCTGGTCTTGAGCGCGGCGGCAAGCGTGCGCGCCATGGCATCGGTGGGGCCGCCCGGCGGGTAGGTGACGACCATCATGATCGGCTTGGACGGAAAGTCCTTCTGCGCGAAGGCGGGGGCAATACAGAGCGAGCAGGCGGCGATGGCCGCTACGCGGTGCCAGAGTTTCATGGCGTTGTCTCCTGGGTATAGGACGTCTCCCGCTGGTGGCGGGATGGTGTTGCGGGGGGATTGGTGCCGGATGTGGATCCGGTCAGAACACGTTGACCTGGTCGACCGCGCCGGCGGCGCGCACGGTGCCGTCAGCCGGCGCGACGGTCTCGGCCAGCCACTCGGGCTCGGCCTGTGCGGCCAGCGGGTCCTGCGGCAGCACGCGGTGGCGCAACACCAGCTGCGCCAGCCGCATGCGGCGCACCGAGCCGATGCGCCCGGCCTCCCAGGCCATCGCCACCGCGCTGGTGACGTGGTACAGCGCCGAGGCCGCCTGGCGCGCCAGCAGTTCGCCGTCGGCGCCGGCATCAGCGGCTTGCGCGGCCAGCTTCGCCGCAGCGGCGATGGCGCCTTCGAACACGGCACGCGCCGCCGCATGCATCGGCGTATCGGCCAGCAGGCCGGCCAGGTGTGCCTGCAGTACCGGCAGCGCGCCTTCACGGCGGACCGCGCGCAGCACGTCAAGCGCGACGATATTGCTGGTGCCTTCCCAGATCGAGCCGAGATGGGCATCGCGCACCAGGCGCGGATCGCTCCATTCCTCGATATAGCCGCAGCCGCCGCGGATCTCCATGGCGTCGCCGGTGACCTTGCGCGCGTCGCGGCAGGCGCGGAACTTGATCAGCGGCGTCAGGATGCGCATCAGCGGGTAGGCGTCGGCTTCGCCGGCATCGGCGCGGCGCAGTGCTTCGGCGGTCTGGAACACCATGGTGCGCGCCTGCTCGGTGGGCAGGGTCAGCTTGAGCAGCTGGCGGCGCATCAGCGGCATGTCCTGCAGGCGCTTGCCGAACGCCTGGCGCTCGCGTGCAATGAACAGGCCCTCGGTCAGCGCGCGGCGCATCAGGCCGGCGGCGCGCACGCCGTTGGACAGGCGCGAGTTGTTGATCATGTCGGCCATCTGCACGAAGCCGCGGCCGGGTTCGCCGACCAGCCAGGCATGCGCACCTTCCAGCCGGATTTCGCCGCTGGCCATCGAGCGCGTGCCCAGCTTGTCCTTCAGGCGGATGATGCGGTAGTGGTTGTCGCTGCCGTCGGCCAGCTTGCGCGGCAGCAGGAACAGCGACACGCCCTTGTGGCCCGGCACGGCGATGCCGGCCTCATCCTCCACGCGCGCCAGCACCATCGCCAGCGCGGCGTCGGGGTTGGAGCAGAACCACTTGTCGCCCAGCAGGCGCCAGCCGCCCTCGGCCGAAGCGTCGCGCACCGCGCGGGTGGCGGTGGCGGCGACGTCGGAGCCGGCGCCCTGCTCGGTCATGAACATCGCGCCCTGGTACAGATCATCGAACACCTGGGTGGTCAGGTTGGGCAGGTAGCGCCCGACCAGCGCCGGGTCGCCGAACTTGCGCAGCGTGCGCGTCAGCGAATCGGTCATCGAAAGCGGGCAGCACAGGCCGAACTCGGCCTGCACAAACAGATATGTGAGTGCGTACTTAGCCGCAGGCGGCATGGGCTTGTCCCAGCCCAGCACGCCACTGCGGTGCGACGCCGCCGCCAGGCCGAATTCGGCAAAGGCCACGCGCTCCATCTCCACATAGGCCGGATGCTTGTCGATGCGCTGCGCGTCCACGCCCGCGCGGGTGCGGTAGCTGAGTTCGGGGGGATGGCGGTCGGCCACGCCGGCCAGTTCGTCGAGCACGCCGCCGGCCAGCGCACCCATGCGTTCCAGGTGCGGCAGCAGGTGCTTGAACAGGTCGGACGGCAGGTAGAGCGGCAGCAGCGCGCGCAGGTCCGGGTCGGCGGCAAACAGGCTGCCGCCCTGGCGGTCCGGTACCGGGTGGGCAGCGGCCGGTGCGGCGGATTGGGCTTGAAGTGTGGTGTCGCGCACGGCGCTGGACGGCATGGCTGGTCTCCTGGAATTGGCTGGTGCCGACTTGCGGCCCCTTTGGCCTCCATTATTGGAACCCCAAAGATTCGCGTCTAATTCTAAAATTGGCTTGATCAATATAATTTCTGTATCGCCATGGAATTCCGCCACCTGCGTTACTTCCTCGTGCTGGCCGAGGAACTGCACTTCGGCCGGGCCGCGCGCCGGCTTGCCATTTCCCAGCCGCCGCTGTCGCTCAATATCCAGCAGCTGGAGGCCTCGGTCGGGGCGCGGCTGTTCGACCGCGACAGTCGCGGCGTGCGGCTGACCGCGGCCGGGCGCGCCTTCCGCGAATCGGCCACGGCGCTGCTGGCGCAGGCCGAGGCGGCGCGGGTGCTGGCACGCGAGATCGAGGCGGGCGCGGTCGGGCGGCTGCGGGTGGGCTTTGTCGGCTCGATGCTGTATCGCGGGCTGCCGCAGACGCTGCGCGCGTTCCAGGCGGCCTATCCCGGCATCCAGGTGGCGCTGACCGAGCTCAACTCACAGGAGCAGATCGACGCGCTGCTGCATGACGAGCTCGACGCCGCCTTTATCCACAGCGGCCGCGTGCCGGACACGCTGCAGGCAACGCTGGTGCACAGCGAGCCCTTTGTCTGCTGCCTGCCGGCCGACCATGCGCTGGCCGCGCTGCCGGAGTTGCCGCTGGCGGCATTGCGCGGCGAGCCATTCGTGCTGTTCTCGCGCAAGGCGTCGCCGGACTACTACAGCCGCATCTTCGACATGTGCGCCGCGCAGGGCTTCTACCCGCAGATCCGGCATGAAGTCCGGCACTGGCTGTCGGTGGTGTCGCTGGTGTCGCAGGGGATGGGCGTGGCGGTGGTGCCGGCGGCGCTGGCGCGCTCCGGCATGGCCGGGGCCGCGTTCCGGCCACTGGCCGACGCGTCGGTGCGCTCGGAGGTCTACTGCGCGTGGAAGACGGCGCCGGACCATCCGGCGCGCGACCATTTCGTCGGCATGGTGCGGGAGATGACAGCCGCCGCCCAAGGCAGCCCCAAAGAAAAAGCCACCGGTCCATAGACCGATGGCTTGTGAAGTACGCGTGGAACGGGGTGTTCAGCGTGCCTGAAGCTTAACCCTGGCCGCTTACGGCATCCAATAACGCAAATGCAGTAATTGACCGGCACTGCATGAAGCTGGTTGCATTCGGCTTCGCAAAGCCGAACTGCGCTGCATCGGGCTGAATTCATGCGCAGCCTTCTACACTTCTACCAGCCCCCTGCGGCACCGCTCGCGCGTGACGCTAGGCCCGGGAAACGTTGCCGAGGCAGCATGACCCGCCCCGCGCACCCTCAGCCCCCACACCCCGAACGGTTATCATTTGCCTCCTGCGGCGCAATGACGGCGGCAGCAGGCCGGCGTGCCCGCCCTTTGAGGGGGCAACGCCATGCCTCAATTACGATACAATGAAAACGATTTTCATTTACACACCCCGGCGTGGTCGCGCTGACCGCTTGGCGGCAGACCGCGCCACGGACTGGAAGCATGATGCGGTTGTCTGAACTTCCACGGCGCACGCCCGCCGTTGTGCAATCGGTGGACGACGCCACCCCGGGAGACCCGGTCGCGCGCCGCCTGCGCGAACTGGGCTTCGTCCCCGGTGAAGCCGTGCAGATCATCGCCTACGGCCCCTTCGGCATGGACCCGCTGGTGGCACAGGTAGGCTTCACCCGCTTTGCGCTGCGCCGCTCGGAAGCGGCACGCATCGGCGTAGAGGTCGCCAGCGCCTCGGTCACCAGCATCGCCCCCGCCACGCAGGGCGGCGACCAGACCGCCAAACCGTCCGCAAAACGGACTGCCTGAGCCTTCCCCCGGATTATGTCTGCAGCTCCTTCCACTTCTGCCCTGCGCATTGCGCTGGTCGGCAATCCCAATTGCGGCAAGACCGCACTGTTCAACCGCCTGACCGGCAGCCGCCAGAAGGTGGCCAACTATGCGGGCGTGACCGTCGAGCGCAAGGAAGGCTACTTCGTGTCGCCGGCCGGGCGCCAGGTGCGCATCCTGGACCTGCCGGGCGCCTACAGCCTGCACGCGGCCAGCCTCGATGAAGCCATCACGCGTGATGTCTGCCTGGGCAGGCGCGCCGGCGAGCAGCGCCCGGACCTGCTGGTGTCGGTGGTCGATGCGACCAACCTGCGCCTGCACCTGCGCTTCGTGCTGGAACTGCGCCGCCTGGGCCTGCCCATGGTGGTCGTGCTCAATATGAGCGACGCCGCAGCGCGGCGCGGCATCCAGATCGATCGCGACAAGCTGTCGGCCGCGCTGGGCGTGCCGGTGGTCAGCACCGTGGCGGTGAAGCACGACGGCGCCGCGACACTGGTCAGCCTGCTTGACGACACCCTGCCGCCGGCCCCGCCGGTCACGCCGGAACCCGCCAACGACATTGACGTGCATGCCGAGGTCAACCGCCTGCTGGCGGCCGCGGTCAGCATGCCGGCGCGCACCGCCGCGCTCGATGACCGCCTCGACCGCATCGTGCTGCATCCGGTGATCGGCCTGCTGCTGCTGGCGGTGCTGCTGTTCCTGATGTTCCAGGCGGTGTTCTCGTGGGCCGAGCCGTTGATGGACGGCATCGAGGGCGGCGTGCACTGGGCCGGCGAGATGCTGGGCGCCTACCTGCCCGACGGCATGCTCAAGAGCCTGCTGGTCGACGGCCTGGTCGCGGGCCTGGGCAGCGTGGTGGTGTTCCTGCCGCAGATCCTGATCCTGTTTCTGTTCATCCTGACGCTGGAGGAATCCGGCTACCTGCCGCGCGCGGCCTTCCTGCTGGACCGCCTGATGATGGGCGCGGGGCTGTCGGGGCGCTCGTTCATCCCGCTGCTGTCCAGCTTTGCCTGCGCCATCCCCGGCATCATGGCCACGCGCACCATCCAGGACCCGCGCGACCGGCTCACCACCATCCTGGTGGCGCCGCTGATGACCTGCTCGGCACGGCTGCCGGTGTATGCGCTGCTGATCGGCGCCTTCATCCCCGAGCGCACCGTGATGGGCCTGTTCAACCTGCAGGGGCTGGTGCTGTTCGCGCTGTACGTGGCGGGCATCGTCAGCGCGCTGGTGGTGGCCTACGCGCTCAAGTTCTTCCGCCGCGACCGCACCGACCATCCGCTGCTGATGGAGCTGCCGTCGTACCGCATCCCCAATCCGCGCGATGTGGCCATCGGCCTGTGGGAGCGTGCCCGCATCTTCCTGTCGCGGGTGGGCAAGGTGATCCTGGCGCTGACGGTGCTGCTGTGGTTCCTGTCGTCCTTCCCGTCCGCGCCCGTGGGCGCGACCGCGCCGGCCATCGACTACAGCTTTGCCGGCATGATCGGCCATGCGCTGCAGAAGGTGTTCGCACCGGTGGGCTTCAACTGGCAGATCTGCATTGCGCTGGTGCCGGGCCTGGCTGCGCGCGAGGTGGCCGTGGGCGCGCTGGCAACCGTCTATGCGCTGTCGGGCAGCGAAGAGACCGTGGCCACGCAGCTGGCGCCGATGATCGCCGCGCAATGGTCGCTGGCCACCGCGCTGTCGCTGCTGGCCTGGTACGTGTTCGCACCGCAGTGCATCTCCACGCTGGCAGTGATCCGGCGCGAGACCGACTCGTGGAAGGTGATGGCGCTGTCGGCGGCCTACCTGACCGGGCTGGCCTACCTGGCGGCCTTCGTGACCTACCGCGTCGCGCTGATGTTCAGCTGAGGCACCGCGCCGCCATGACCCTCTACCACGCCATCGAAACGCTGCTGGTCCCGCTGATCGTGCTGGCATGCGCGGTGTCGGTGATCGCGCGCTACGCGCCGCGCACGCGCGAGCGCGTCAAGGCGGCGCTGGCCGCGCGCCTGGGCGGCGGCGCCGCCACCGGCTGGCGTGCCCGGCTGGTGCGCTGGCTGGCCCCGCAAGCCGCCGCGGGCTGCGCCAGCGGCTGCGACGACGGCGGCTGCAATACCTGCGGATCCAACACCGCCGGCACCACCTCCGGCACGCAGGACAAGCCTGCCGAACAGGTGATCCGCTTCGTGCGCAAGCGCTAAACGGCGCGCTTTCCTCCTCTACAAATCCACGCAGAAACGGGTACGCCCGCTGCTTCCGCCCGGCGCGGAGGCAGCGCTTTGCGCTCGCCTGCGAGCTGTCCTGCGGCGATAAAACATGCCTGAAAGGGCTGGCATTTTTGCACGCAGAAACGGGTACGCTTTGCGTACTGGGCTTGCCTGGTGCGCATATAGGGGACGTCCCGCAAAGGCAGGCTCAGCCTTGTCCCGACGCCTTTGCTGGCCTGCCCCGGCAGCACCTGAAACGCTTGGCGCCGATCACGCAGAAACGGGTACGCTTTGCCGGCATCCCTCCCGACGGCCGCTTGTTCTCCCGCTTGCGGGAGAGGGGGAGCAAACCGGCAGCCTGCAATTTGCCGCCAAAGCGAAACGCCCTCCGGATGGAGGGCGTTTCGCCAGGCGCGGGAACCTGCTGCTTACTTGACCGTACCGTAGAAGACCAGCTTCAGCGGCGTATTGTCGGCGACGGCATTACAGGTCACGGTAAGAGTGAAGTCGCCCTGCGCTGTGCCCGTGACGTTCTTCTGATGATCCGCGACGCCAGGCGACAACTCCACCGGGCCGGTGCTGGTCCACGCCCAGTTGATGCACGCGGTGTACTGCGCATCGTCGCCAAGGTGCTTCATGCGCGCGGTCACCGGGATACTCATCGGCGGCATCAGCAGCAGCGTCATCGGATCCTGGTTGTCGCCAACCAGCGCCCAGACCGGGTTCTCGGTCACCGTCAGCGTGGCGCTGCGGCGTTCGCCCAGCCTGGTGCTGACAGCTGTCACCGTCAGGCTGCTCTGGACCGGACCCTTGTCGTTGGCGAGGCTGGTGCTGACCGTGGCGTCATGCGTACCCGCCGCTTCCGATGCGGACAGCGTGGCCGAGGTCGCCGTGTAGGTCCAGGCGCCGTCGAACTCCGCGGTCACGTCCTGGCCGTCGTGGCGCAGCACACGCGAGCTGAAGGTTTCCGGACGGTTGCTGAAGACCTGCAGCGCATTCACCTCGCGGCCGCCCTTGGTCGTCACCACGCGATAGGCGGCGGCGCCGTTCTTCTGCACTGTCACCACGATCAACCCGGCAATGGCATGCCCGTCCGGTGCGGTCACCGATACCGAGACACTGGCCGTGGCCACGGCGGTGGGTGAGCTGTTGCTCGCCTTCAGCGTGGCGCTGTTCTGGCTGGCCGTGACCTGGACCGCGGAGCCGCTGCTGGACCATGCCCAGCTGTTGACGCTGGCAGATACATCGGCGCCGTTGCTATCGACCAGCGATACCTTGACCGGCAGCTCCTGCCCGTCGCTCATCGACAGGCTGCTGTTCGGGATCGACAGGCTGTAGCTCAGCGCCGAGGCCGGCACCACGGTGATGGTGGCGGATTGCGCGGGCAGCTGCACCGTGGTGTTGTCGGCGCCCTTGACGCTCGCCACCACCTGGACAGTGGTCGTCCCGGTTGCAATAC
Source organism: Cupriavidus sp. CPT47-8839-RL05A (assembly GCF_058792255.1). Classification (NCBI taxonomy): domain Bacteria; kingdom Pseudomonadati; phylum Pseudomonadota; class Betaproteobacteria; order Burkholderiales; family Burkholderiaceae; genus Cupriavidus; species Cupriavidus sp. CPT47-8839-RL05A. The sequence goes on from NZ_JBYTEG010000011.1 coordinate 81,979, forward strand.
CCTTGACCACGGCGCTGGCCGGCGTGGTGGCACTCGGCTCCACGGTGGCAATGCCGCTGTCGGCACTGGTCCAGTTGAAGGTGGTGTTGCCGGAGACGTCGACGCCGTTGCTGTCCACTGCCAGCGCGCTGATGGTGATCGTGCGGCCGACGCCGACCTCGCCCGAGGTCACGCTCATCTTCACCGTATAGGTCAGCGGCGTGGAACCGCCTGCGTTTGGCGTGGTGGGCGTGCTCGAACCGCCGCCGCCACCGCAAGCTGCCAGCAGCATCGCCATGGCAGCGCCCGCCAGCCAGGATGCCCACGTTCTCAGTCTCATGATGTTCCCCCCAGTCATGTGTTTTTTCCCGCGCTACCAGCCTAAGCACAAAGGTGCCAGCGCAATACCGGCCAGAGGACTGAGGCGTAGCGCACAGAGCATGCGCGTGGTTCATCCTTTCAGCGCAGCGGTACCGCCATTCAGGCGAGGCAAACATGACCGGCAGGGTCCCGGCCGCATCCTGGCCCCAGCCGTTTGGCGCAAACCCGCGCATGGCAGTCCCCCGATCGGGCCACGTTCGCACCCGGCGCTCCCCACGCTTGACCGGGGCCGGCCTTGTCGACTAACCTTTGCCAGTCATCCGGCTCCTGCCGGATGCGCACCAACCACGAGCGGCCCCGGCCCTCCTCCTCCAGGCACGATGAACCGTTACACCAGCACACTCAGCCAGGCTGCCGATGCGTCCCGCATCGCTGCCCGCGCGCGCGTGCTGGCTGCCCTGGCATCGGGCCGCGCCCTGCGCGCTTCCTCGCTACTGCTAAGCCTATCGACCGGTTGCCGGGCCTAGTGCCCCGTGGCAGTTCGGCAGCCTTTCGCCACCGTTTTTTCCGTTTTTCCTTTACTTCCCTTAGCGAGGAAGGAGACCCCGTATGCTCGGCAATCCCGCCACCAAGTACCAGCCCGCCACCACCGTCGACATCCCTGACCGCACCTGGCCCGCCCGCACCATCACGCGCGCACCGCGCTGGATGAGCACCGACCTGCGCGACGGCAACCAGGCCCTGATCGAGCCGATGAACCCGGCGCGCAAGCTGCGCTTCTTCGAGCAGCTGGTGAAAATCGGCCTGAAGGAAATTGAAGTGGCGTTCCCCGCCGCCTCGCAGACCGATTTCGACTTCGTGCGCATGCTGATCGAGCAGCAGCGCATCCCCGAAGACGTCAACATCGTGGTGCTGACGCAATCGCGCGAAGACCTGATCCGCCGCACCGTCGAGTCCGTGCGCGGCGCAGCGCGGGCCACGGTGCACCTGTACAACCCGATCGCGCCGGCCTGGCGGCGCATCGTCTTCAATGCCTCGCGTGAAGAGATCAAGGAGGTCGCGGTCTCGGGCACGCGCCTGATCAGGTCGCTGACCGATGCCATGCCTGGCACGGCATGGACCTATGAGTACTCGCCCGAGACTTTCAGCCTGGCCGAGCTCGACTTCTCGCTGGAAGTCAGCAACGCCGTCTCTGCCGCCTGGCAGGCCGGCCCGGACCGGCCGATGATCCTGAACCTGCCGACCACGGTCGAATGCAGCACGCCCAACGTGTTCGCCGACCAGGTCGAATGGATGCACCGCCGCCTGGAACGGCGCGAACACATCGCGCTGTCAGTGCACCCGCACAACGACCGCGGCACCGCGGTGGCCGCCGCGGAGCTGGCGCTGATGGCGGGCGCGGACCGCGTCGAAGGCTGCCTGTTCGGCAACGGCGAGCGCACCGGCAATGTCGACCTGGTGACGCTGGCGCTCAACCTCTATACGCAGGGCGTGGCACCCGGGTTGGACTTCTCCGATATCGACGCAGTGCGCCAGTGCGTTGAGCACTGCAACCAGCTGCCGGTGCATCCGCGCCACCCGTATGTGGGCGACCTGGTGTTCACCGCGTTCTCGGGCTCGCACCAGGATGCGATCCGCAAGGGCTTTGCACAGCAGCAGCCGGACGGCATCTGGGAAGTGCCCTACCTGCCGATCGACCCGGCCGACCTGGGCCGCAGCTATGACGCGGTGATCCGCGTCAACAGCCAGTCCGGCAAGGGCGGCATGGCCTACCTGCTGGAGCAGGTGCATGGCATCTACATGCCGCGCCGCCTGCAGATCGAATTCAGCCGCGCGGTGCAGGCCATGACCGACGACACCGGGCTCGAGGCGAGTGCCGAGGATCTTTATGGTTTGTTCCAGCGCAAGTACCTCGCGCAGCAGACACCGCTGCGCTATGTATCGCACCAGCTGGTATCTGACAGCGGCGGCGCCACGGAGATCGAAGTGCAGATGGTGCGCGACGGCAAGCCGTGCAGCGTGCGCGGCACCGGCAACGGGCCCATCGATGCCTTCGTCAATGCGCTGGACTTGCCGGTGCGCGTGATGGATTACCACGAGCATGCGATGACCGCCGGCGCGGATGCGCGCGCGGCCTGCTATGTGGAAGTGCGCGTGGGCGATTCGCCGACAGGGTTCGGCGCCGGCATCGACGCCAACCTGGTCACGGCGTCGCTGCGCGCGGTGATCTCGGGCGTGAACCGGCACCTGCAGGCCGGCTTTGGCGCGGCGCAGGCCCCGCAGTCCGCCGAGGCCGCCGAGGCCTGACACCGCAAGCCGCCGCAAGAAAACCGGTGTGCCCCGCCCCCACGGGGCACACCCGGAAAGACGCCCTTGCGGACGCCCACGACATGCTCGGTGCCGATCCGCACACGCTGCATGCGTGCTCGGATCTTTCGCACAGCGTAAGGGGCAGCATCGCACCGCGCCACGAATAATTCCGCATGTGTTTAGAAGCGCCGGCGCAACTGGCACCGCGGCGCCTTCCTCGCTGTAGCGCCTGCGCCACGCGCGCCGGCCCCGTTCCCTGCTACTTGTTTTGGGTCAAAGCCCAGCCCGACCTGCTCGGCCAAACTGGGTCCGGATTTGATACCAGACCAAGCAGAACCTCATGAAAACACTCTCTCTTCGCACCCGGGTCACCTGTTCCGCCATCGCCGCCTGCGCCATGCTGGGCGCCTTCGCCACCCCTGCCGCCGCCGCGGACGATGCGCAGGGCAACTGGATGGTGCGCCTGCGCGGCACCTATCTCGACATGGCCAACAGCTCCGACCCTGTCGGCGGCGTCGGCCCCTCGGACCGCATCACGGTCAACAACAAGTGGATTCCCGAGTTCGACGTCACCTACTTCTTCACGCCGAACATCGCCGCCGAACTGGTCCTGACCGTGCCGCAGAAGCAGAACGTCTACCTGGACGGCAACAAGGTCGGCACCTTCAAGCATCTGCCGCCGACGCTGCTGGTGCAGTACCACTTCATCCCCAACGGCACCTTCCGCCCGTATGTCGGCGCGGGCCTGAACTTCACCCGCATCTGGGGCGAGAACATTGCCAACAACGCGCTGCAGCTCGATAGCTGGAGCGTGGGCCCGGCCCTGCAGATCGGCATGGACTACAAGCTGACCAAGAACTGGTTCCTCAACGCCGACATCAAGAAGATCTGGCTGTCGAGCGATGTGAAGGCCGGCGATGTCAAGGTGTCCAAGGTGAACCTGGATCCGTGGCTGTTCAGCATCGGGGTGGGGTATCGCTTCTGATCCTGCAGTGCCATGCAAAAGGCCGGCGCCAATCAGGCGCCGGCCTTCTGCTTTTCCGGATGAGCGCGGGTGCCGACCTACCGGAACGCCGGCTCATCAAAGCTGCGCAGCTTGCGCGAATGCAGCTGCTCGACTCCGTTCTCACGCAGGATGCGGATCGCCTCCAGCCCGATGGTCATATGCTGGCTGACACGCTGGCGATAGAAGGCGTTGGCCATGCCGCGCAGCTTGAGCTCGCCATGCAGCGGCTTGTCCGACACGCACAGCAACGTGCCATAGGGCACGCGCAGCCGGAAGCCGTTGGCCGCCACCGCCGCGCTTTCCATATCGATGGCAATCGCGCGCGACTGGTTGAAGCGCGCATACAGCGACTTGGACTTCAGCTCCCAGTTGCGGTCATCGGTCGAGACCACCGTGCCGGTGCGCATGCGGGTCTTCATCTCGTTGCCGGACAGCCCGGTCACGCGCGCAACGGCCTCCTGCAGGGCCACCTGGATCTCGGCGATTGGCGGCACCGGCACCCACGGCGGCAGGTCGTGGTCGAGCACGTGGTCGTCGCGCACATAGGCGTGCGCCAGCACGTAGTCGCCGAGCTGCTGCGAGCGGCGCAGGCCGCCGCAGTGGCCCACCATCAGCCAGCAATGCGGGCGCAGCACGGCCAGGTGGTCGGTCATAGTCTTGGCGTTGGACGGTCCCACGCCGATATTGACCAGCGTCACCCCCAGCTTGTCTTCGCGCACCAGGTGATAGGCCGGCATCTGCGGCAGCGCGCGCGGGCGCGAGGCGTCGTCGGGTTCCGCGCCGCCCAGTTCCTGCATCACGTCGCCGGGTTCGACAAAGCGGGTGTAGCCGCCGCCGTCGCTGCTGGCCATCAGGCCCCGGCCCAGCTCGACAAACTCGTCGACATAGCGCTGGTAGTTGGTGAACAGCACGAAGCGCTGGAAATGCTGCGGTGCCGTGCCGGTGTAGTGGTACAGCCGCTGCAGGGCCAGGTCCACGCGCTCGGCCGGGAACAGCGACAGCGGCCAGGCCTCGCCCGGGATCGGCTCATAGGTGCCGTTGGCGATGCCGTCGTCGATGCGGCTCAGCTCGGGCAGCACGAACGATGCCTCCAGCTCGCGCGCCTGGGTGTAGCTGATGTCGGTGGTCGAAGCCTCGATCACGAACGGCAGCGGGATCGGGCGCCGGCTCAGCCCCACCACCACCGGCACGCGGTGATAGCGCATCAGCCGCTCGATCTGGTCGCGGTAGTAGTCCGCCAGCAGGTCGGGGCGAGTCACGGTGGTGCCATAAACGCCCGGGTAGGCCACCGTGCCCCAGGACGGCCGGCTGTCGGTGACCATGGTCTCGATGTTGACCGAGATGCCCAGGTACGGATAGCACGCATGCGCGGCCGAGGGCAGCGGCTTGCCGCTGGCGAAGGCATCGAAGCGCGCGCGCACGGCGCCGACAGAAGCTTCGTAGATGTCGCGGATGCGCGCGATCGCCGCATCCGCGTCGGTGAACTCGGCAAGCTGGTCGGCCGGATGTGCGGAGGAAAAGACGGGGGCGTTCATGGAGGCCATGATACCGCGCCGGCGCGCCGGCGTGAGCAGCACCCGACCCCGCCGGAAGCCAAATTGACGCGCCCGCGCCCGCTCGCTACACTCCGCCAATTGCGCGGCACGGGTTCCCGTGCCGTTCTCGACTCGCGGCGCCCCTGGTGGCAAGGGGCGGCGAGGGGCCGTACACGCTTTACTGGGAGAGCCGCCGATGGAAATCCGTAACCTGTTGCCCGACGACATCGAGGCAGCCAGACAACTACTGATCGCCAACGGCTGGGCCCACCGGGTTGGCGGCCCGGAGAAATTCGCACGGCTGGTGGCCAACTCCCAACGCGTGGTCGTCGCGGTGGAGCACGGCGAGATCGTCGGTTTTGCCCGCGCGCTGTGCGACGACGTCTGCGACGGCTTCCTGTCGATGGTTGCCGTCGCGCCCAGCCACCGCCGGCGCGGCATCGGCCGCGCCCTGGTGCGGCACATCGTGGGCAACGACCCCGACATCACCTGGATGCTGCGCGCGGCGCGTTCCTCCGAAGCCGCATTCTTCGGCCAGCTCGGCTTTACGCCGTCGATGGTGGCAATGGAGCGGCGCAGGCCCTGATCCGCCAGCGCGCCCGGCGCAGCGTCAGCGGGCGCCCATCTTGTGCCGGAACTCCTCGGCCGTACCCACCTGCCGGAACAGCGGCCCGCCCGGAGCGAAGCGATCCGCGCTGGCCAGCGGCCCCACCACCACCGGTTCGAATCCCGCATCGCGCACCAGCTGCGCGGCCACATCGAGCGCGGCCTTGTCGTCGCCGGCGATGGGCACCGCCACCAGGCCGCCCGCCCGGTGGTGCTCGCTGGCAAACTGTGCCGCCCCCATGAAGTTAAAGGCCCGCACCACGCGCGCGCCCCGCAGGTAGCGCGCGGTGGTGATGCCGATGCCGTCACGCCTGACCTCTTCGGTGATCGGGCCATCGCGGTGCTCATAGGCGTTGGTGGCATCGAGCACGATCTTGCCGCGCCAGGCATCGGCATGGTCGCGGCTGAGCTGCGGCAACGCGCCGTAGGGCGTGGCCAGGAACAGTACGTCAGAGAACGCAATGGCCTCGGCCACGGTGCCGGCGCGCGCCAGCGTACCCAATTCTTCGACCAGCGGCTTGAGTGCCTCCGGGTGCCGCGACGAGAACAGGACCGGGTGTCCGGCCTTGACCCACAGCCCGCCCACGGTGCCGCCGATGCGGCCCGAGCCGATCACGCCGATACGCTGCGCGGCGGCCTCGCGGCTGGCCGCCGGGCCAGGCTGGGCGCGCGCGGCGCGCGGCAGGGGCACGGCCAGCACCAGGGCCGCGGCGCCGGCGCCAAGCCAGCGGCGGCGGGCAGGATCGAAGCGGGATGCCTTGGCGTTCATCGCAAATCCTCCGCAGTGGGCACGACCATCCGTCCCGTACGTCATACGGGCCGCTGGGATGACTCTAGGCGAAAAGCGATGGCCGTGCGTGGACGGCTAGCGGTCGTTGCGGATCGGACCGAATTCGGCCGGCACCCATGCATACCCGGCCGCATCGCGGCGCACATGGCCAAGGCCCGGGAAGGGCATATGCGCGCCCCCCACCCACAGCCGGCCCTTGGCGGCATCGGCCAGGATGCGCTGGCGCGTGATCACGGCCTGTTTGCTGTCCACGTCAAACTCGATCGCCACTTGCGGGCGGCGGAACTGCACCGCATGGCTGTGCACGATGTCGCCCCACAGCAGCAGGCTGTCCTTGCCCGAGGTGAACAGGTAGCCACTGTGGCCCGGAGTATGGCCATTGGCCGGCACCGCGCGCACACCGGGAACGGGCTCGACACCGGCGCCGCCGTTGAAGGGCCGGAAGCGCTGCGCCGCCTGATACGGCGCGACCGCGGCGCGCGCCATGGCGAACAGGCCCTGCGCCTCCTTCGGCGCGGCGGCGGCATTGGCTTCGCTGAGCCAGTAGTCGGCATCGGCCTTGTCGACATAGACGGTTGCGTTCGGGAACGCCGCCTTGCCGTTGGCGGCCAGGCCGCAGGCGTGGTCGCCGTGCAGGTGGGTCAGCAGCACGGTGTCGATCTGTTCCGGCGCGTAGCCCGCCGCGCGCAGGTTTTCGCCGATGCGCCCGAGCGTGGGCCCGAAGCAGGCAGCCGCGCCCGTATCGACCAGCACCAGGTGGCTGCCGGTATGGATCAGGTAGGCGTTGACCGCGGTCTGCATGCCCGGCGTCGATTCGACGAACATCCGCGCCAGCAGGCTCTGCACCTCGCGCGCGCTGGTGTACTTGAGGATCTTCGGGTCCAGGTCGATGTAGCCGTCATAGAGCGCCGTGACCTCGAGCTGGCCGACCATCATGCGGTAGTAGCCCGGCACCTGGGTCTTCTGCTGCGCCGGCGGCGTGGCGGTCTGCGCAGTGGCGATGGCGGGAAGCACGGCGGCCCCCATGGTGACGGCGATGGCGGCACGCAATACGGCCTGGCGCAGCCCCGGGCGACGGCCCGGCTGTAAGGTTGCATGGCACACCACGGACTGCTGCTTCATATCCTGTTCCTGTTCTGGTTGGTATTGTCGAGGAGTAGGCCGGAGCGGCAAGGCCGCGCGGCCAGGCATATCTTAGCCGGCCCTTGCCCATCAAGGCCGCAAGCACCAAAGCGTACCTACTTCTGCGTAAAAAACGGGGCCGTTTGGCCCCGTCTTCCATGCATGGGAGCTTGCGCTGCCCTGCGTTCACTCCGGCTGGATATTCGCCGCCTTGATGATGCGCCCCCACTTGCCGGACTCTTGCAACTGGAACTTCGCCAGCTCCGCGGGCGTGCTGGTGAACACCTCGGTGCCGGTCGACTTGTAGAAGCCGGCCGCGGTATCGCCGCGCGCGGCCTTGACCATCATCGCATTGAGCTTCGCCACCACCGGCTGCGGCGTGCCGGCGGGCGCATAGGCCGCGAACCAGTAGCTCATCTCGTAGCCCTTGACGCCGGCCTCGTCGATGGTGGGCACGTCCGGCGCCAGCGGCGAGCGCGCCTTGCCCGACACCCCCAGCGCGCGCAGCTTGCCGCTCTTGACCTGCGGCAGGCCGGTGGCCGTGTCCGTGATCATCATCTGGATCTGGTTGCCGAGCAGGTCGGTGATGGCCAGCGGGTTGCTCTTGTACGGCACGTGCAGCAACTCCACATGCGCCATCTGCTGGAACAGCTCGCCGGCAATGCGCGACGACGAGCTGCCGCTGCCGAAGCTGAGCTTGCCCGGCTGCTGTTTTGCCAGCGCGATGAACTCGCCCACGGTCTTGGCCGGCACCTGCGGGTTGACCACCATGATCTGGCCGCCGCGGCCCAGCGCGGTGATCGGCGCGTAGTCCTTGACCGGGTCGTAGGGCAGCTTCTTGAACAGGTGCTCGTTGGCCGCATGCGTGGTGTTGGTGCTGATCAGCACGGTGTAGCCGTCCGGCGCGGCCTTGGCCACGTCCGACGCGGCGATGAAGCCATTGGCGCCCGGCTTGTTGTCGACCACCACGGTGACCTTGCTGTCCACGGTAATGGCCTGGCCGATGGCACGCGCCAGCTGGTCGGTGGCGCTGCCGGCGGCGAACGGCACCACGAAGCGGATCGGCTTGTCCGGGAACTCGGCCCAGGCCTGCCCCGCGGGCAGGACCAGCGCAACCGCGGCAACGGCCAGTGGCTTGAGAAATGGGTACATCATGGTCTCCTGGTGAAATCGTTGTTGGTGTGAAGCGATGGATCAGTGGCTATCCGCGGTGCCGGACGCGAGCCGAGGCGGCACCGGGATCTCAAGCTGCAGCAGGCGGAACGACAGCGCCTTGCCGTGCGTGTCGAGGTTGAGCGCGTCGTTGACGCCGCCATCGAGCACGCCGTCGAGGACGAAGTTCATCGCCTGCAGCGACGGCACCAGGTAGCGCGTGACAGCCGTGGGCCGGCGCTCGCGGAACAGCGCGCGCACGGCGTCCTCGGTCACGTGCTCGACCAGGTGGTCGTAGTCGCGCGCGTCGTAGGCGATCACGCTGATGTTGGAACGGTTGCCCTTGTCGCCGGTGCGGCCGTGGGCGAACTGGTAGAGCGCGGCAGTGTCAGTCATGGTCGGACCTCTTCAGGCAATGAAGGAATGCGTGGCCGTCACGGCCTCGCGCGGCACCAGGCACGACACCGCATTCAGGCGCGCGCGCTGCGCGGTGCGCACGCCGCCGCCGCCGGCCGGGCCGCAGGTATAGAGCGCATTGACCTCGCGCTGCAGGGCCTGCGCCACCGCCAGGTCGTGATGCGCCAACGCGGCGCGCAGGCGCACGTCCTGCGCCGCTTGCTCATGCGGCTGGCGCTGGGCGAACATGGCGCCGCCATCGTCGGCCAGCACGCTGAGCACGCCGATCAGGTCGAAGCGGATGGGTGCCTCATGGCCCAGCAACTGCATGCGCCGGCGCAGGATGTCGGCGGCCAGCCGCGCGCGGGCGGCGGCATTGGGGCCGGCGTACGAGATCTCGCCCTCGGCCAGCCAGCCGCCGTGGCTGAACACATTGGCCTTGAGCTGCGCCGGGCGGGGATGGCCGCGCACATTGCGCACCGCCACGCGGTCGGGGGCCAGTTGCGTGACCGTGACCGTACCAATATCTGCGACCACGTCGGGCGTCAGGTAAGCGGCCGGATCGTGGACCTCGTACAGCAGCTGCTCCTTGACCGTGCGCAGGTCGACGCAGCCGCCGGTGCCGGCGGCCTTGAAGATCTCGATGCCGCCGTCCTCGGCCAGCTGCGCGATCGGGAAGCCCACCGCATGCACATCGGGTACGTCCTTCATGCCGGGATCGGCAAAGTAGCCGCCGCAGACCTGCGCCCCGCATTCGAGCAGGTGGCCGGCCATGGTCGCGGCGGCCAGCCGGTCCCAGTCGTCCCACGACCAGCCAAAGTGCGCCATCGCCGGCCCCACTGCCAGCGCCGGATCGGCCACGCGTCCGCACACCACCACCTGGGCGCCGGCAGTGATCGCCTCGGCGATGCCCTGTGCTCCGATATAGGCGTTGGCGCAGACGAAGCGATCGGCGTCAAATGCATCGCCAAGAATGCCCTGCAAGCGCGCGCGCCCCGTATCGTCGGACAAGTCATCGCCCTCCACGACTGCAACGCGCGGCGCGGGCAGGCCCAGTTCCTGCGCCAGCTGCAGCACGCGCCGCGCCGCGGCGCGCGGATTGGCGGCGCCGAAATTGCCGACGATGGGAATGCGGTGTTGCAGGCACAGGCCCAGCACCGGCTCCAGCAGCGCATCGAGCAGCGGCTCGTAGCCCTGTGCGGGATCGTTGCGCCGCGCCAGCTGCGCCAGCGCCAGCGTGCGCTCGGCCAGGGTCTCGAAGATCAGCGCGGCCGGCTGGCCGGAGGCAATCAGCGTGCGCACCACCGGCAGCGCGGCATCGGTGCGGTCGCCGGAGAAGCCGGCGCCGGAGCCGATCAGCAAGGGAGCAGTCATGGTCGGGGGCAGGTTGTTGGTGGGGTCGCCCCCATTCTAGGGCGGGTACGTTCAGCCAAAAAACGGATTATTTGGATTAATCTATCGATTTAGTGGATAAATCCGCCCGGCCCATGAACCTCTCGGTCAAGCACCTGCGCGCCTTCGTGGCGCTGGCCACCTACCGCAACTTCACGCGCGCGGCGCGCGCCTGCCACCTGTCGCAATCGGCCTTCAGCGCGCTGGTGCAGACGCTGGAGGAACAGGCCGGCAGCCGGCTGTTCGAACGCACCACGCGGCATGTGGAGCTGAGCAGCGACGGCGTGCGCTTCGAGCAGACCGCGCGCCGGCTGCTGGCTGATTTCGAAACCGCGTTCGAGGACCTGCGCGCGCACGCCGAGCGGCGCAAGGGGCGGGTGTCGATCGCGGCGCTGCCGTCGCTGGCCGGCGGCGACTTGCCGCCGCTGCTGGCGCAGTTCCGCGCGCTTTATCCGGGCATCGCGCTGGAGCTGTTCGACCAGCTCGCCGACGGCTGCATCGAACTGGTCCGCCAGGGCCGCGCCGACTTTGCACTGGCCCCGGCACCGGCCGAGGACGAAGACCTGCGCGTGGAGCCGCTGGTGCGCGACACCTTCCACCTGGTGTGCCCGGCGGACCATGCGCTGGCGCGCAAGCGCCGCATCACGCCGCAGATGCTGGCGGGCCTGCCGTTTATCCAGCTGTCGCGCACGACCAGCGTGCGCCAGCACCTGGACGCCGCGCTGCATCCGTTGCGCCTGACCAGCGTGATGGAGGTGGAGCACCTGGCAACGGTGGCGGCGCTGGTGCAGGCGGGGCTGGGCGTGAGCGCGGTGCCGTCGCTGGCGCTGTTTCAGTTCCGGCGCGAGGGGCTGGCGATCCGGCCGCTGCAGCTGCCGTCGCTGGTGCGCGATATCTGCCTGGTGCGGCTCAAGGACCGCGGCGACTCGGCCGCGGCAGCCGCGATGATCGACTGCCTGCAGGCGTTCTACCGCGGCGGCAAGCCGCCCGCGCGGCGCTGAAAACCCGGCAGGAGCGGCACGCAGAATTGGGTACGCTTTGCTGCCGATGGCGCCTCAGAAGTGCCCGAGATAGCCGCCGTCCACGGCCAGCACCTGCCCGGTGACATAGGATGCGGCCGGCGACGCCAGGAACACCACCGCCCCCGCCACTTCCTCCGGCTGGCCCCAGCGGCCCAGCGAGGTGCGCTGGCGCAGCCACTCGGCCACGCTCTCGTCCTCGACCATGGGCTGGTTGGGCTCGGTAGCGAAGTAGCCCGGGGCGATCGCATTGACGGTGACGCCGTGCCGCCCCAGGTCGGCCGCCATGGCGCGCGTGAGCGCATCCAGGCCGCCCTTGGTGGCGGGGTAGAGCACGTCGCCGGCACGCGCGACCTGGCCCGCGATCGAGCTCACATTGACGATGCGCCCGTAATCGCCGCCGCGCATGCGCTGCGCGGCGAGCCGGCACAGCGCGTAGGGCGCCACCAGGTTGGTCTCGAGCATGGCGCGCAGGTCGCCGGCATCGAGCTGCGCCATGGTGCTGCGGTTGCGCGCGCCGGCGTTGTTGACGAGGATGTCGAGCCGGCCATGGGCGGCGTCGATGCGGTCGAACGCGGCCGCCACGGCGGCTTCATCGGTGATATCGAGCACCAGCGCCTCGGCGCTGCCGCCGCGCGCGGCCAGCGCGGCGACGGCCGCTTGCACGCGCTGCGCATTGCGCGCCACCACCAGCACATGGGCGCCGGCGTCGGCCAGCCCGGCGGCAATCGCCAGGCCCAGGCCCTGCGCGCCGCCGGTCACCAGCGCCACGCGGCCGTGCAGCGAGAACGGGGTACGGGAATCGGGGGAGGGGGTAGGAGTAGCCATGCGGGGGACTATACCGCAGCCCCCCTGCCCGCGGCTTTCAGCGGATCAGCTTGCCGGTGGACGAGACGATCGACATTTCCACGAACGACGAGCCGGTATGGCGCTCGGCGCTGTAGCTGATCAGGATGCCGCCAAGGTCGTAGTCGCGCATGCCTTCCAGCGCCGTGACCAGGCGCTCGCGCGTCAGGTCGGGGCCGGCGCGGCGCAGCCCTTCGACCAGCACCTTGGCCGACATGAAGCCCTCCATGCCGGCGTTGGACGGCTCCACACCCTGCTGCTTGGCCAGGCTGCGGTATTCGCTGGCCAGCGTCATCTGGCTGGAGTTGGTGCCCGGCACCACCTGCGTGATGATCAGCCCGCGCGCATCGTCGCCCAGTTCACGGATAAAGGAATCGGCCGCGTTGTTGGACAGCGTGACGAACTGTGCCTCGCTGCCCGCGCGGCGCAGTTCGCGGATGATGCGCGCCGCCTCGGAGCCCGAGCCGATCACCAGTACCGCCTGAGGGTTGGCCTTGTTCATGGCGGCCACGCTCTGGGTGATATCGCCCATGGGCCGTGCGAAGCTCGCCGTCGCCGCCGGCTGCACCCCACGCGCCTGCAGCGCGGCGCTGTAGCCTTCGAGCACGTCCCGGCCAAAGCCGTCGTTGGCGTAGAAGATGCCGATGCGGCTCATGCCCGAGGTGGCCAGGTGGTTGATCGCGCGCGCCACCTCGTCCTGGTACTTGGCGCGCACGTTGAACACGTAGCGGTTGACCGGCCGGTGCAGCGTGATGGCGCCTGTCAGCGGCGCCACCAGCGGCACCTTCTGCGCGGCGATGATGGGCAGGATGCTTTCGTTCTGCGGCGTGCCGCGCACCATGAAGAGCGCGAACACCTTGTCCTCGTCGATCAGCTTGCGCACATTGTCGGGGGTGCGCTTGGCATCGAAGCCGTCATCGTGGGTCACCAGCTCGATGCGCCGCCCGGCCACGCCGCCGCTGGCGTTGATGGTGCGCAGGTACACCTGCGCGCCGGCGATCTGCTCCTTGACCGAACCGGCCACCGGACCGGTGACGCCGGCCGACTGGCCGATGCGGATGGTGTTGCGGGTCACGCCCGGTTCCGCCAGGGCCGTCTGCGCGGCCCATCCCAGCGTGGCGGCCAGCATGCCGCACGCGATCCATTTCGCTTTCATTGTCTCGACCCCTTGCGCCTGTCCGGCTGGCTTCATCGTTTTATTGCGGCACGGTATGCACGGCCGTGCGCCGTCACGCAAGTTACCGCATGCGTCTCATGGGGGCAAACCGGGAAAGTTCGGGGTGTTGCAGCAGCCTCACACCGGAACCGCGCAGGCAGTTCCGGTGCGAGCCGGGGCGCGCCAAAGGATGCGCGTCAAGGCGCGCCGCAAGGGCGCGCGCAAAGAGATGCGACAGCGCTGGACGACAACCAGCGGCGATAAGCCGGTGGCTTAGGGGAAAGCCGGTACAGCCGGGTCCATCCCCGCAAAGCTGGCTTCCGGATGCGCGTTCGCGAGCAGGGTTTCGATTTCCTCGACACGGCCGCGCGGCACGTCGACCATCAGCAGGATCTTGCCGGCCTCGATGTCCTTTTCGAACGCACGCAGGCGGCTGTTGGGTGCCGAGCTGCCGATCATGCTCGAAGCCCACGCGCCAAACACCGCGCCCAGCACCGCCAGCACGCCGACGAGGCCCCACTGCGGGGTGTCGCTGACGATCGGGAACATCGCCACCACCACGCCGGCCACGACGCCCACGCCGCCGCCGACCATCAGGCCCATCTCGGCGGCATGCACGATGTCGGAAGTCTGGAACAGGTTGGCCTCATGCAGGCCGGTCATGTCGGAGCCGTCGCGCGCCACGAAGTGGATGTGGCGGTTCTCGAGCCGGGCAAGCAGCAGGTCGTCCATGGTGCGACGGGCACTCGCCAGGTCGGGCAACAACCAGAAGATGCGTTTGCGCATGTCTCTCTCCTTTTTCAGGCCGCACCGCCGGTGAGTTTGAACCTGGTCAGAAAGTACCGCTGGCGGCGCGGGGTTATTTCTTTGTACGCCGTTCAAGGGGCCAGCGCAAGGCGCGTTTCCGTGCCTGCGCACCCTCGCCGCGGATGTGATGCGCACGTGCCCCCGCACATGCGGGGCACGCGTCACGTCAGGCGGAAATGCGCAGAAAAGCGCGTCAGAAAGTGATCGGCAGGCGCAGGTTCACCTGCAGGTCGGGGGTGTCGCGCGTCAGCCCCGCACCCACTGAAAGGTTCACCGTGTAGCGGTTGTTGAAGCGGTACGAATAGCCCACCAGCAAGGTGCCCTGGGTCACGCGCACCGAGCCCGGCACGGTCTGGCCGTTTTGCTTGGTCGGCCAGATGATGGCCTGGTCATAGCCGATGCTGAACGACGCCTTCTCATTGAGCGACAGGCCCATGCCGAAGCTGAACTCGAAGATGTCGCCCGGGGCGATCTTGCCGAGATTCTCCTTCTCGCCGTTCAGCACGGTACGGCTCACATTGTCGCGCGCAAAGTTGTGCAGGTAGCTGAAGGTGCCGAAGAACACCGCCGGGTCGGTCGGCAGCAGCCAGGTGATGCCGGGCTGGAGCGCCTGGAAGCCGGTGCCGGTGGGCAGCCCGAGCGGCAGGCCGGTGCCGGTGGCATTGCCCACGCAGCGCGTCACGCAATCGGTCACGACTTCGAACGGGTCCTTGCCGGTATTGGACTTGTAGCGCAGCCAGCCGACGAAGTACGGAATCTTCTCGTTGCCGTAGTTGAGCTGGTAGCGCACCGTCGCCTCGACGTCGCCGATGCCGCTGCCGCTCGCATTGAACACGCGGTCGACGGCCGTGCCGGTGAAGACCTCGCGGCTGACGGTCTGGCCCGATGAGTGCACGTAAGGCACCTTGGCTTCGATTTCCAGCCGCTTGGTCAGGCCGTAGCGAAACGCGACCGACGGAATGTAGGTCGAGGTCTTGACCTCGCGGACATCGACCAGGCCGATCAGGATGGCCGGGATGACCGTGTAGCCGACCAGCGCGACGCGGTTATTGGACGAATAGCCGTACTGGAAGCCGGGCTCGATCACCAGCTTGCCCTGGGCGGTCAGCACACCGGGCTGGTCGATGATCGGCGCGATCTCGGGCGGACGGCGGTCTTCCTCCGGCGGGCGGCCCACGGGTTCTTCCAGGGCCACGGTCTGCCGGTCGGCGGACTCGCCCGCCTGCGGACCCTGGGCCATGTCCTGCGGTGGCTGGAGAATGATCTGCTGCGGGTTGTTGACCGCGTTGGGCGCTGGCTGGGTGGCGCTGGCAGCGGCCGCCGCGGTGGCGGCGTTGGTGGCGTTGTCGGACGGCGACACGCCGGGCCCCGCGCGCTGGCCGCCGCGCTTGTTGGCCAGCACCTCGGTGCCGATCACGTTGCGCAGTTCGCGGATCACCGCCTCCTGTTCGGCCAGAGCCCGCTTCATGGCGTCGAGCTGGCTGGCCTGTTCGGCAAGCTCCTTCTGCAGTGCTTCCAGTCCGGCTGCGGGTGGTCCCGCATCCGGCGGCGTTTGGGCCTGCGCCAGGCCGCCGAGCAACAGTAACGTCGAGCATCCCGCATTGCGAATGCCCTGCATCGACCGCTTCTTCATGACGTCTTCCTCCCCCGGGACGGCAGACTGTTCTTGCAGGAGCCTGCGACCTGTACTGCCCGATGCCTCGCTACGACTACCTCATGCTTGCGGCCCGCATCAGCGCGTTGTTCAGCGTGGTGTTGGCCAACTGCGACCGGAATGCCTGCAGCGTATTTACGCTTGCGTCGATTGTCATCAGGCTCCGGATGCTCTGGTTGTTCAAGGTGTTCTGGATCACGGTCGTTGGCGTCCCCGCCAGCGATCCCACCGATGCCGCATTGCCCGGGCCGTTCTGGATCACGTTCAGCAGCCCGTTGCTCACGACCTGACCGGTGGCCGTATTCACCACCGCCGCCGGCAAGCCGGCCGCACCGCTGGCGCCCGAACCGACCCCGGGCGTGCCGGTGCTGCTGGCCGAGGCGCCATTGGCCGCCGAGGTGGCGCTCCCATCCGAACCGGCCGCGCCCGCCGCCGCCAGCGCGTTGGCGACCGCCGTATTGGTGCTGGCAACGATGGCCGGGCCCAGCGTCGAGGCAAGCCGCGCGGCCTGGTCGGCAGTGATGCGGCTGACATCGGGGATGTTAATGCTGGTGGCAACCACCAGGGCGCCGTTGATGTACACCGCGCGTTCGATACCGAACGAAACCTGCAGGCCCGGCATCTCGAAGCCGCCCCGCATGTCGTCGAGCTTTTCGTGTGCAACCGGTTTCCAGCCGGCCATGCTGCCGCGTGCGGCAGCCAGAGGGTTTTGGTCCTGCCCGTCGCTCGAGGGCATGGCCCCCTGCGATGGAAGCGCCGACGCGTCGACCGCGTCGGGCTGTGGCAGCATGGTGGCCTGTGCCGTGCCGGCACAGGCCAAACCGGCGCCGAGCAGCATCGCCGCGGCCGCATGACCGGCGCTGCGAGGGGCTGCTGGGGTCGGGAAGGAAGTCTGCAACATGATGCGTTCCTCAAAAATCGCCCGCGCCATGCTTGGGCATGACGGTGAAGAACAGGCTATCCCGGTTGACTCCCATCCAGTAAGGACCGCTCGGCGCAACGCGCCAGTCGGCTGCAAGGTTGAACCGCGCCCGTTCGGTGCGGTTATGGATCACGAACAGCAGCTGGCTGTCCCAGATCTGCTCGAAATGCTCGCGTGACATCGCGCGCGTGCCGCGTGCGGGATCGCCGATCAGCACGCGGTCGCCCTTCACGCCCTTGACCACCACGAAATGGTGGTAGCCGTTCTCCACAATCAGCACGATGGCCGGCACCTGCGTCTCTTCCAGCTTGGACAGTGGCAGCTCGTAGCCGTCGGCCTCATAGCCGAGCGCGGCCAGGAAGCGCTTCATGTCGAGCAGCGAGAACCCCTCGGCGCGGATCTTCTGCTGGTCGCCGTTGAGGTACATGTTCTGGAAGACCGTGGCCTCGTTCATCGGATGGCCGTACTGGTAGCTCAGCAGCGTGGCCACCGCGGCCGAGCCGCAGCTGAAGTCGAACTGCTGCCGGATCGTGGACTTGAAGCGCGCCTCGCGCACGCTCGTGACCCGGACGCTGTAGGGCTCGCCGACCGGCCCGTATATCAGGGTGTCGGCAGCCTGGGCACATGGAACGCCCCCCGCGGCCAGCAAGAACGGTACAGACGCCAACAGGTTTCGCAGCGGCTTCATTGCTTGAACTGGACGTTGACGATAGTGGCGTTCTGGATCAGTACGTTGGAGCCCGAGTTCTGGATCGCGGTGGGAATCCCTGCCGCATTCGAGAAGGCCCCGTCCGCGATGTTGTTGGTGCCGGACAGAATATTGACCGCGGCGTTGTCGGCCACGGTACCGTGCAGGCGCATATCGTTGACCGTGACTTCGGCGCCGCCACGAATGTCATCCAGTTTAGACACGGGTACGGCTTTCGCCACCCCTCCGAACAAGGAAGTTGCGGCCGCCGGCTGCGCGGTGGTTGCAGCCGTGTCCGGGGCTGTGCCAGAGGCAGCGCGCGCCGCTGCCATGGCGGCGTCCAGCCCTGGCGGCTCAGCGTGCGCCTGCAGCACTGGCCAGGCGAGTAAGACCGTCGCGAATGCGCCGACGGCGAAGCGGACCGATTGCATGATGTCGTCTCCCCTTGCCTGCCGGCCGCCCCCATCCGGGCGGCTGCAAGGCAATCAGGCTTGCTTGGGGCATGACAGGGCCCGCGCGCCCGCACACAGGATGCGGGCGCCGGTCCTGCCGGCATGAGTGCGAGCTGCCGGTCTGGCCCGGGCACAAGTCCCGGGCCGGACCGTGGCTGCACGCCTTACCGGTTGCCGCCGACCTGCAGGTTGGCCTGAACGTTCACGCTTTGCTGCACGAGCGAGGCAGCGCCGCTGTTCTGGTTGGCCATCATGATGCCCGCCGCCGTCTGACCAACGCTGGTCATGGTGTTGGACATATTGAAGGTGCCCGCGTCAACAATGTTGTAGCCGCCATTACCGCCAGCGCCGCCGACTGCGCCGTTGCCGGTGCCGCCAGTGCCGCCATTGCCAGTGCCGCCCGCGCCGCCGGCGCCGCCGGTAGCACCCACCGCACCGTTGCCAGCCGTGGAGCTGCCATTGGAGGCCGAGCTCGTTGCGCTGCCGTTCGTAGCCGAACCGCCAGCACCGCCCGCGCCGCCAACGCTGGCTTGCGTGCCGCCCGCGCCGCCGGTGCCGCTTGCCGCGCCCGCCGTTGCCGTCGAGGTCGCCGCGCCGCCGGCGCCACCGGCACCGCCGGTGCCGCTGCCGGCACCGCCGTTCGCGCCTGCAGCTGCCGTTCCGGCACCGCCCGCACCGCCACTCGCGGTACCTGCGCCGCCCGAACCGGTGCCTGCGCCAGCCGTGTTGGTACCGGCCGCTGCGCCGCCTGCGCCGCCCGCGCCGCCAGTGGTAGTGTCGCCACCCGCACCATTGGCATTGCCGCTGCTGCCACCCGAGCCGCCGGCCGAACCTGCCAAGCCGCCCAGGGCGCCGCTGGCACCCAGGCCACCACCGCCGATCGCGCCGGCACTGCCGCCGCGGCCGCCGGCGCCGAGCGATGCGCTCAGAGCGCCGCCGCCCTTGCCATAAGCATCGCCGCCGCTGCCGCCCTTGCTGCCCGCTGCGGAGAGCGCGCTGCCGCCATATGCCTTGCCGTCACCGCCACTGCCGGCCCAGCCAATCGCCTTGCCGCCGGCACCGCCATTACCAGCCGTGGCGCTGCCGTTGGTGGCGTCGCCATTGGTGGCGCTACCGTTGGTAGCGCTGCCACCGGAGCCGCCGCTGCCGCCGTTACCGCCGTTGCCGCCATTGCCGCCGCGCCCGCCTTCGCCGGTACCGCCAAAGCCATTGCCGCCCCGGCCACCGGCTGCACCATTCGCGTTACCCCAGTTGGTGGCGTAATTGCCGATCGGGCCAATGCTGTTGTTGGAAACCGTCCCATTCAGCTTGCTGATCGCCAGTGCCTTGCTGGTGTTGAAGGCGTTGCTGACGCTGGAGGTTGCGCTGCCACCGTTGGAGCCCGCGTTGCCTACGCCATGGTCAAAGTCGATCCTGCTCCTGTTGTTCGAGTTGGTCGTGGTCTTGGTCTTGTTGACGCCAACCGTGGTGGTCCTGGTGTTGGTGCTGCTGTCATTGGCCTGGACTGCGGTCGAATATTCGTTTGCCGCCGCGCCGCTGCCACCCTGCGTCGAGGTCGCTGTGGCGGTTTGCGTGTTGTCGCCGCCACCTCTTACCACGTCGTTGTTATTGGTCGGATTTGCCCAGGCCTGTCCCGCAAATGCCATGGCGATAGCCGACGCCAGTAAGGTCTTTTTCATACGAAGCTCCCAGGAGAATTGCACAGTGTCACAGCGGCTCAGCCTCCGGCCGGCGCTCTTGCGAGGAACGACGGCTGGAGGTTCAGGTCCGGCACCCAGCCAAACCAGACTCCCCCTGCGCATAATCGGTGCCAGCTGCGCCACCTGCGGTGCCAACTCCTTGTATTACAAGGCCTGCCCGGCACTCTGGCGGGAACTTTCCGCGGCTTTGCGCGACGCCTGCCGGCCTCGCCCCTGTGCACGGCAGACGACATGTCACACCGCTGTGACACGGCCACTCCCGGCCTACCTGAGGGGGCTCCGGGGTGGTCGGAAAACGCTTTACTTTTCAGGGTCTTATGCAGGCAGCCAGGATTTGCCCGAGGCGCGGCCTTACGTATCGGGACTGAAACACGGCATCGAGGGTGCCGTCGTCGCCGCCCGTGTGAGGTATCTCCCCATTGCCGCGGCGGCGCCCCGATGTCCTGTTCTCGCCGCACGGCACAACCCGCTCCACCGCACCGGCGTTGTCCTTCCCGGCAAGGCATGCAGCGGCGCCGGACCGACTTCACCCGTGCTGGCGCAACCCGCCAAGGGGTCTCGGCGCAGACGAGATGCATCGCTGCAACACTGCGCCGGCGCAGTTGTCCCGCAAGCGCCACTGCGGCTATCCATGCTAGGCTCTATGTCTGATTTAAAGTACATTAGAGGCATTACAGACTTGTCATCTCTCCGCAAGGGAAACCATGAGTGAAGCCGTCGTTCCCCTGTATCACCAGATTTACGTGGTATTGCGCCAGCAGATCGTGGAAGGCCGCTTCGGCCAGGGCCCTTTGCCGGGCGAGATCGACCTGGCCAAGCAGTTCCATGCCTCGCGCGTGACCATGCGGCGCGTATTCGACCGCCTGGTGCAAGAAGGCCTGGTGCGCCGCCACCGCGGGCTTGGCACCTTCGTCAATCCGCATCCGGTGCGCCCGGCGACGGCGGCCGGCGAGGAACGCGGCACCAGCCTGCTCGACAACATCATCGACATGGGCCAGAAGACGTCGGTGAAGGTGATCTCGATCGACGAAGTCCATGCCACGCCCGATGTGGCCGAATCGCTGCAGATCGAGCCGGGCGATCCGGTGGTGAAGATCGTGCGCGTGCGCCACTACCGCAACCGCCCGCTGTCGCATATCACGGTCTACCTGCCCGCCGACCTGGGCCGGCCGATCACGCGCCAGTCCCTGGAAGAGCAGCCGGTGCTGCGGCTGCTGGAGGCCGGCGGCGTGAAGCTGGGCCGTGCCAGCCAGGTGCTGTCCGCGCGCCTGGCCGACGTGGTGGTGGCGCCGCTGCTGGACGTGCCGGTAGGCGGCGCGCTGCTGGCGGTGCGCCGCGTGGTCAAGGACGCGGCCGGGCGCCCGGTCCAGTTGCTGCTCGGCCAGTACCGACCGGACCGCTATGAGTACCGCATGGAGTTGTCGCCGGCCGGCGTCGACAGCGCCAACGTCTGGGTGGAAAGCGAAACCCGCCCGGGCCTGCGCGACTGACCCCGCGGACCGCCGCCGACTTCCCGCAGGCGGCGCTACAAGGGATGCGCCAGGTAACGTTCCGAGCGATACTGCGCATCTCTGATCACATCAAGCGAGGAGCCGTCGCCATGCCAGTGTTCCGCCTGGTCCCGTCCAGCCCGACCCGTCTGCCTTCGATCCCCCGCCGCGCCGCGGTGCAGCGCCTGGCCATGGGCAGCCTGGCCGCGTGCGCGCTGGCCCTGCCGCTGTCCGCCGCGGCCCAGGGGCAACCCCAGGTGGCCGGCGGCAAGCCGATCCGGATCCTGGTGGGCGCGCCCGCCGGCGGCACCACCGACACGCTGGCGCGCACCATCGCCCAGGAAATGTCCCAGGAGCTCGGCCAGCCGGTGGTGGTCGAGAACCGCCCTGGCGCCGGCGGCAATATCGCCGCCGACCTGGTCGCCAAGAGTTCGCCGGACGGCAGCACGCTGCTGATGAGCTTCACCAGCCACACCATCAACGCCACCCTGTACAAGAAGCTGCCGTTCGACCCGGTGCAGGACTTCACCCCGATCACGCTGGTGGCCACCGTGCCGAGCGTGCTGGTGGCCACGCCAAAGCTGTCGGCCAGCAATGTGCCCGAGCTGATCCGCCTGGCGCGTTCCGAACCGGGCAAGCTGAACTTTGCCATCGGCTCGGTGGGCTCGTCGCTGCACATGGCCGGCGACATGTTCAAGATGATGACCGGCACCTACATCGTCAACATTCCGTACAAGGGCACCTCGCCCGCGCTCACCGACGTGCTGGCGGGCCAGTGCGACCTGATGTTCGCCAGCACCATCAACGTGCTGCCGCATGTGCGCGCGGGCAAGCTCAAGGTGCTGGGCGTGACCAGCCCCGCGCCGCTGCCGCAGTTCCCGGGCGCGGCGCCGATCGGCGCCACCGTGAAGGGCTTCGAGTCGAGCGCATGGTTCGGCCTGTTCGGTCCGGCCGGCATGCCGCACGAAGTCACGCAGGCGCTGTATCACGCCGCGCGCAAGGGGCTGGAAACGCCCGCGGTGCGCAAGCGCCTGGAGAACGACGGCGCGCAGCCGATGGGCACGCCGCCCGACGCCTTCGCCGCGTTCGTGAAGCAGGACGTCAGGCGCTGGGCCGCCGTGGTCAAGTATTCGGGAGCCTCGCCGGAATGAGCCACACCCCCGCCACGCTGGCGCAGAAGCTGGTGGCGCGCGCCGCCGGGCTGGCGCATGCGGAGATCGGCACGATCGTGATCTGCCGGGTCGACCTGGCGATGTCGCACGACTCCAGCGGCCCGCGCCGCGTGGCCCCGCTATTGGAAGAGCTTGGCACCGGGGTCTGGGACCCGTCGCGCTACGTGGTGGTGACCGACCATTTCGTGCCGGGCGGCGATGCCCAGGCCGAGTCGATCCTGCGCTTCACGCGCGACTGGACGCGCCAGTCCGGCGCCCATTTCATCGACGCCGAAGGCATCTGCCATGTGGTGCTGCCGGAGCGCGGCCATGTGCTGCCGGGCCGCCTGATTGTCGGCGGCGACAGCCACAGCCCCACCGGCGGCGCCTTCGGCGCCTATATGTTCGGCGTGGGCGCGACCGAGATGGCCGGCGTGCTGGCCACCGGCGAGATCTGGCTGCGCGTGCCCCATACCATCCGGCTGCAATGGGACGGCCAGCTTGCAGCGGGCGTCTGCGCCAAGGACATGATGCTGTTCCTGTGCGCCACGCTCGGCATGGGCGGCGGCCGCTATGAGGCGCTGGAGTACACCGGCAGCGCCGTCGCCGCGCTGCCGATGCAGGAGCGCATGACGCTGGCCAACATGAGCGCCGAGCTGGGCGCGCAGACAGGCCTGGTGGCGCCCGACGCGGTCACGCTCGGCTGGCTGGCCGAGGCCGGCGTGCCGGCGCAGACGCTGGCCGCGATCGACCTGGCCCACTGGCGCACGGACCCCGATGCGCCGGTGCTGGCCACCCACCGCTTCGACGCCGCGGCACTGGTGCCGCAGGTGGCGGCGCCGCACTCTCCGGCCAACAGCGCGCCGGTAGACCAGGCCGCCGGCGAGCCCGTGCAGATCGCCTACCTGGGTGCCTGCACCGGCGCCAAGCTGGAAGACCTGCGCATGGCCGCGCGCGTGCTGCGCGGGCGCCGCGTGGCGGCGGGCGTGACACTGCAGGTGGCGCCGGCCTCGCGCCGCGACCAGCTGCTGGCCGAGCAGGAGGGCACGCTTGGCATCCTGACCGACGCCGGCGCCACGCTGCTGCCCAACGCCTGCGGCGCCTGCGCCGGCTATGGCGCGGCGCGCTTCCCGGACGGCAGCCGCGCGATTGCGTCGACGGCGCGCAACTTCTCCGGGCGCATGGGCGACGCCGGCAGCGCGGTGTGGCTGGGCTCGCCGATGACCGTGGCCGCCAGCGCCGTCACCGGCCGCATTACCGATCCGCGCACCCTGCTGGAGTAACGCTGCGGGCCTGACTTCGTACCCGCCTGGCGGGACAGACTTCTTGCATGACCTCTGCTATCGCCCCCGATCCCACTGGCCGCCTCTGGCGCTTCGGCGACAACATCGACACCGATGCCATGGCCCCCGCCGTGCTGATGAAATCGCCGCTGCCCGTGCTGGCCCGGCATTGCCTGGCCTCGCTGCGCCCGGAGTTCCCCGGCAGCGTGCAAGCCGGCGACGTGCTGGTGGCGGGTGCCAACTTCGGCATCGGCTCCTCGCGCGAGCAGGCGCCGCAGGCGCTGCGCGCGCTGGGCGTGGGCGCCGTGGTGGCGCAGTCCTTCGGCGGGCTGTTCTATCGCAATGCCATCAACCTGGGCCTGCCGGTGCTGGTCTGCGCCGACACCAGCCGCCTGGCCGACGGCGCGCACGCGGTGCTGGACCTGGCGACGGCACAGCTGCGCCTGGACGACGGCAGCCTGGTCGCGTGCGAGCCCATCCCCGACTTCCTGCGGGCGATCCTGGCCGCCGGCGGGCTGGTGCCGCACCTGAAGGCGCGCCTGGGCAAGGGCTGAGCGAACCTCAGCGCGCAGGCGGCGGCGCCGCCGCGCGCAGCAGGGCCAGCGCCTCTTCATCGCTGGTCTGGGAGAAATCCAGGTAGAAGGCGCCAACCGCGCCGAAGCTGGGGGGCGTGTTCAGGCAGATCACCTCGTCGGCCGCGGCCGACAGGCTGGCCAGCCCCTGCTCCGACCCCACCGGCGTGGCCGCCACCACCCGCGCCGCCCCGGCCATGCGCACGCCTTCAAGCGCGGCGCGCATGGTGGCGCCGGTGGCCACGCCGTCATCGACCACGATCACCGTGCGCCCGGCGCGCTCTGGCACCGGCGCACCGCCGCGATAGCGCCGCTGGCGCCGCGCGATCTCGTCGAGCTGGCGGCCGCGCTCGGCATCGAAGCTGCCGCTTTCCACGGCGCGGCGCGCCCAGGGATCGTCATTGACCACGGTGTGCGGGCCGCCGCCGCCGGCATCGCCCTCCACCACCGCGCCCAGCGCCAGCTCGGGATAGCCGGCAGCGCCGATCTTGCGCACCAGCAGCACGTCCAGCTGCGCGTCGAGCGCGCGCGCCACCTCGAACGCCACCGGCACCCCGCCGCGCGGCAGCGCCAGCACCAGCGCGGGCTGGCCCAGTTGTGCGGCGCCAAAACCCAGTTCGGCCAGGCGGCGGCCCAGGTACTGGCCAGCCTCGCGGCGATCGGTAAAGCATGGAGGCAACGACATGGCACGCTCCGGAAGGTCAGCGGCACTCAGGCCCGCACTGCCCGCAAAGCAAGCGGCGCAGGCAACCCTCAGCCAATATAGACCCTGCCGCGGACGGCGTTGGCGCAAGTCGCCGGCGGCAGCCGGGCGCGCGCAACGCCGGGCAAGTCGCCCCGATTGGGCGCGATTGCGCAACAGTGTGTTCAGGCTGGGGCGGCTGACTGCGCCGCGCTGCAGCATTAGGATGGCTGCACGCGTTGACAACGCCGATCCGCAGTTGCCGGGTGCAGTGCCCGGCCCTTGAGAATGAGCCTGACATGACTTCGCCATCCAACACCCGCGCCGAGCTTGCGCGCTCCGACCACCAGTCCGCCCCCGAAGCCGGCCCCCTGGCCGCGCCCGACATCCCGTTCGGCTCACTGGAAGCCGCGGCGATGGCCGAGCTGCCCTACACCTTCCGCCCGGCCGGCACCTGCACCCGCTACTACAACGAGTTCTTCGGCTGATCCGCGGGCGGCGCGCCCGACCCCATCACGGTCTCGCATAGCGCGGCCAGCCGCGCGGCCATGTCGCGCGCCGCGGCCGGCAGGTCCGGCTGCGCGTGCAGGCTGAGCTCGACGTCGGGCACCGCGGCGGGCCAGCCGCCGTCCTCCAGCACCTGGTGCTGAGCCGTGGCCAGGCGCCGCGGCAGCAGGGTAACGCCCAGGCCGTCGGCCACCGCGGCCAGGATGCTGGCCAGGCTGGCACTGACAAAGGCCACACGCCAGCGCCGTCCGCCGGCGTCGAGCGCGTGCGTCATCTCGCCGCGGTACAGCCCGCCCACCGGAAACGCCACTAGCGGCACCGGGTCGCGCGCCACCGCCGGACGGCTGCGGCTGTCGATCCAGCACAGCGGCTCGGGCCAGCTGGCCAGCCCCGGCGCCTGCCCGACCCGCTGCTTGACCAGCACCAGGTCCAGTTCCCGGTCCTGGAAGCGCTGCCACAGCTCATGGCTCATGCCACTGGTCACCTCCAGCCGCATGCCAGGCCAGTCATCGGCAAACCCGGCCAGCACCGGCGTCAGCGGCCGCGCGGCAAAGTCCTCGGGCACGCCGATGCGGATCTCGCCCTGGCCGGCGCTCTGGCGCAGCTGCCCCACCGCCTCGGCCATCAGCTGCTGCAGGCGGCGCGCGTAGCCCAGCAGGCGCTCGCCCTCGGGCGTGGTGGTGACGTAGCGGCCGCCGCGGTCCAGCAGCACGCAGCCGAGCTGGTCTTCCAGCCGGCGCACCTGCTGGCTGACCGTTGACTGGGTCAGGTGCACGCGCTGCGCGGCGCGGGTAAAGCTGCCGCTTTCCGCCACGGCGACAAAGCTCTGCAGCAGCACGGGATCGAGGCGAGGGTCCTGCATGGCCGGTTATCCATTGGTTTTTCCACTGCCGGCGATTTCATCATTTAATTTCCCAATTACCAAGCCCCGGCGTACAGTTGGCACGCTGCCCCGGCCCGCGCCCTGCGGCCACCGGGAACGCCCCTCAAAAGACCCATGCCGCCCTGCTCGCGAGCATGCACTCACTTTTTTGCCAACCATGACCACTCACCAGGAATTCATGCGCGAGGCGGTTCGCCTTGCCGCGGCCAACCGTGACCGTGGCGCGCGCCCCTTCGGCGCCGTGCTGGTGCTCGACGGCGAGGCCGTCGCCACCGGCGTCAACGACATCGTCCACAGCCACGACCCCACCACCCATGCCGAGATGGAGGCGGTGCGCGCCGCCGCGCGCAAGCTGGGCCGCCCCGATCTGCGCGGCAGCGTGGTCTACGCCAGCGGCCACCCCTGCCCGATGTGCCTGGCGGCGATGACCATGGCCGGCGTGCAGGCGGTCTACTACGCCTTCGACAACCACGATGCCGCGCCCTACGGCATGTCGAGCGAGGCCGCCTACCAGGCGCTGCGCCTGTCGCTGAACCCGCCGCCGCTGCCGCTCACGCGGGTGGCGGTCGATCTCTCTGCGGCGCAGCTCTACGGCCCGCGCGCGCCCCGTGGCTGAGGGCGCGCGCGGCGCCACCCCGCGCTGGCTGGTGCTGGCCGCGGTCGCCGGCATCGGCCTGAACCTGCGGCCGTTCCTGACCGCGGTGGGGCCGCTGGCCCCGGCCATCCGCAGCGGCACCGGCCTCAGCTACCAGGGCATGGCCTGGCTGACCTTGCTGCCGATGCTGCTGATGGGCGTGGGCGCGTTCTTCGGGCCGGCCATCCGCGAGCGGCTGGGTGCGCGCACCGCGGTGCTTGGCGCGCTGGCCTTGCTCGGTGCCGGCTGCGCGCTGCGGCTGGGCGTGGCGGACGGCACCTGGCTGATCGCCTCGGCCGCGCTGTGCGGGCTGGGCGTGGCCGTGGTGCAGGCCGCCTGCCCGGGCCTGGTCAAGCAGGAATTCCCGGGGCGCGTGGCGCCGGTGATGGGGCTGTACTCCGCCGCGCTGATGGGCGGCGGCGCGCTCGGCGCGCAGCTGTCGCCCGACGTGACGGCACTGGCCGGCAGCTGGCGCGATGCGCTGGCGCTGTGGGCCGTGCCTGCGCTGGCAGCATTGGCGCTGGCCTGGGTGGCACTGCCGCGCGCCGCGGCGCGCGGCCCCGGGGTGCCGGCAAGCCGCCCGGCGAGGGCAACGCGCGCGCTGTTGCGGCGTCCGCGCACCTGGCTGCTGATGGCCTGCTTTGGCGTGATGAACGGCGGCTATGCGTCGCTGGTGGCGTGGCTCGCGCCGTTCTACCAGGACCACGGCTGGAGCGCTTCGGCGAGCGGGTCGCTGGTGGCGCTGATGGCGGTGGCGCAGGCCGCCGCGGCGCTGCTGCTGCCGCTGCTGGCCGCGCGCAGCCTGGACCGCCGCGCCTGGATGGCGCTGGCGCTGGCCATGCAGGTGGCGGGCTTCGGCGGACTGGCGCTGTGGCCCGATGCCGCGCCGCACGCGTGGGCCGTGATCGGCGGCGCCGGCCTCGGTGGCTGCTTTGCCTTGTACCTGGTGGTGGCACTGGACCACCTGCCGGACCCCGACAGCGCCGGCGCGCTGAGCGCCCTGATGCAAGGCGGCGGCTTCCTGCTGGCGTCGCTGGCGCCCTGGATCACCGCCATACTGCACGAACGCACCGGCGGCTTCGCCGCGGGCTGGTGGTACCACCTGGCCTGCGCCGCGCTGGTGGGCGTGCTGACCATGCGCCTGGACCCGACGCGCTATGGCGTGTCGCTTGCGCTGCCGCCGATGCGCGCAGTCGCTGCTCAGTAGGTCTTGTAGGGCAGGAACTTGCCCGACATCTCGATGCGCACCCGGTCCCCGTTGGGATCGGGCTCGCGCTGCAGGTCCATGCGGAAGTCGATCGCGCTCATGATGCCGTCGCCAAACTCTTCATGGATCAGCGCCTTGAACGTGGTGCCGTACACGCTGATGAGTTCGTAGAAGCGGTAGATCAGCGGATCGGCCGGCACCTGCGTCGGCAGCGAGCCCTTGTACGGCACCTCGCGCAGCCAGGGTTCGGCCTCGGGCGGCAGCCCGAACAGCTCCATCACCGCGCGCGCGCCGGCGGCGTCGAATGCCATCTGGCCCAGGCACGCCGCGGTTGTCCATTCCTTGCTGCGGCCGACGCGTTCGGCCACCTGCGCCCAGGCAATGCCGCGGGTGACCTTGGCTTCGATGATGAGGTCGGTGACGTCGCTGCGGTTCATGCTGACTCCATGACAGTGGTAGGTTGGATGGAACCACTCGGACTGCCGCGGCGGCAGGGTAGTCATACCACCCCGGCGTCAGCCCATGTCAGCGTGTCAGCGCGGGTTCGACGATGGCCGCGGCATCCGCAGGCGCCATCTCCTGCGGCAGCGCGAACAACGCCGCGGCGGGCGGCGACAGCCCCTGCAGCCATTGCAGGGCAAGCACGATGAGCATGACCGGCATGACGCCTCCTTCAAGCACACGAGGCCACTTCCGACTGGTATAGCCCATGGCGCAAGCTTCATGCCATTTCCGCCCCACCGATTTGCGCGACTGAACGCACCGTGATGGCGCCGTGATGCTGCCAGTGCCCCCCGCCGGTCCATGCCGAGGCATCGCGCACCATCGCGGCGTACCCGTTTCTGCGTGCCCGGCCAGGCCGCCCACAAAGGGTGCGGCGCCCGCTCCGGGGCCCGTTGCGTTGCGAGAATTATTTCCCGTGTAACGTCACATTACCTCCGCCCCGGCACGCGCAGGCCACGCCATGGGCCTGCCGCCATGCGCGCAACGCCTTGATACGCAAGGGCTTCCGGGATGCCGCGCGCCCGGGGCGGGCCTGCGCCAGCAGCACAAGCCCTTGTGAGACAGCCTTACAAGTGCAAGCACGCGCTGCGGGGTCGGCTCGCTACATTGAAGCCATGTCCAACGCGAACCCGCCAGGAGCCCATATGAAACGCGCCCTCTCGCTGCTGGTGCTGCTGTCCACCACGGCCGCACTGCTGTCCGCCTGCATCGTAGTGCCACCGCGGGGCGGCCCGCCGCCGCGCCACCACCACTACGACCGCTATTGACCGATCCAGCCGCTTCCAACTGCTTCCAACCGCCCCAAGGAGAATCCACATGAAACGCCAGCTCCTGCTTGCCGCAGCCGTCCTCGCCACGGGCGGCGCCTTCGGACTGACCGCCCCCGCCGAGGCCCATGCGGTGGCGGTCGCCCACGGCTATGGCCATCCGCCCCCGCCGCCGCGCTATGAACCGCACCCCGCCGCGCGCCGCGGCCAGGTCTGGGTGCCGGGCCACTGGACCGCCAGCGGCGGGCGCTACGACTGGCGCGCCGGCTACTGGAAGGCGCAGCGTCCAGGCTACCGTTATGTGCCCGAGCGCTGGGTGCGCGGCCCGCACGGCTGGGTCATGCGCCCCGGCCACTGGGCCCGCTGACGCCGCCGCGGGCGGACCTGCCGGCCGGCCCCGGGCCCGCCACGCTGTCCTCCCGGCAGGCGGTGGCAAGTCCGGTGCAGGCCGGCGCAGCCGGCGCCGCAGGGCTCATCCCGAGGTGGGAGACGTCTCTCATCCAGAAGCACTAGGCCATGCGCCCGACCTGCCTGAAAATCAGGCAGGCCTATTTCGAAAACACATATGAAAGCGGCGTTTCATGATTGGAGCAATCCGCCGCAGATATATTACCGATACCCCACCATGGGGTTAAGAACACTACTTACAGGGGGTGTAGATAATGCTATCTGTTTCAATGCTGCAACCAAATTAAATCCGGATGTCACATCCGTGAAACCTCCTGGACCCCGCGTCAGCGCGGCGTTTGCGGAACCTGGACCGGTGCGTTCGGATGATTTTTGAAAGGATTATGTATGTCCTTTCATTCCCACCCCCACTCGTCCCAGACCGGCCCGCTTGCATTCCATTCAACCAGCCCATAAGATGAATTTAAGCCGATTTAGGAGCGAGAATCTTTCGGGTTCGGGTTCGGGTCAACCTTCCAGCCACCGACAAGTTCCATCCAGAAGAACGGGACTGCCGGAGCATGGAAGCATGGGGGTCAGACAAGCAGCCAGTCGCCGCAGGTGACTGCTGTCCTGCAATGCCCTCCATACGCAAAGCGCCCCGCATTCCGCCCTCGAGTAACGGGGAGTGAAGTCAATGAACGCGTTGCTGATCGAGGAGCATCCACTGCTCCGGCTCGGGCTGTTGCAGATGCTCGAGAACATCCAGGAGTCTGCCCAGGTTGCCGCCATTGCGCCCGCGGACATCGCCAGGCTGGACACCCGGCACCACAACGCAGACCTGCTGGTATTCGGCATGCCCGCCGATGTGGGGTCTGGCTGGCCGCAGCTCGAACAGGCCCGCGAAGCACTGTCGCCGCAACGCATCCTGATCCTGGCAGACATCTTGCCATTGCATGTGCCCAACGCGGACAGCGCCCGCGGCGTCTGCGGCTGCCTGCCGAAATCCGCTTCGCTGGCGGTGATCGAGGCGGCCATCCGGCTGGCGGTGTCAGGCGTGCAGGGGCTGCTGTTCTCGGCCGAAACCGGCTCGATGCCGTCGGCGTCGCGTTCGGCCATGCCGGCCGTGCAGTCGCTGGCCTCGGCCGCGCCGCTTCCGCTGAACCCTGCGCACGCGCTCACAGGCGAGCAACTGTCGCTGGTGGCATGCGCCGGCACGCCCGGTGCCGCACGCACCACCGTGGCGGTGCGCGACCTCACCGGCCTGCGGCCGGGGCAGCCGCTGTCGGCCCCGGCTGCCACCAATGCAGCGCCGCTGGTCGAGGAAGAGCCCAGCTACGACGAAGCCGAAATGCTGAAGATCACGCCGCGCCAGTACGAGGTGCTGGTGCTGCTGGCACGCGGCTACCCGATCAAGACCGTCAGCCGCATGCTCAATATCTCGGTGGCAACGGTCAAGAGT
This sequence comes from Cupriavidus sp. CPT47-8839-RL05A, assembly GCF_058792255.1. Classification (NCBI taxonomy): domain Bacteria; kingdom Pseudomonadati; phylum Pseudomonadota; class Betaproteobacteria; order Burkholderiales; family Burkholderiaceae; genus Cupriavidus; species Cupriavidus sp. CPT47-8839-RL05A. The sequence goes on from NZ_JBYTEG010000011.1 coordinate 113,361, forward strand.
CACGCCTGCACGCTGTACCAGCGCCTGAAGGTACGCAACAAGGGCGAGGCCGTCTATGCCGCGCTGCAACGTGGCGCGACGCTCGAGTGGGTCAGCGGCGATGAACGCTTCACGCGCGGCAGCACCGCGCGCCCTGTGGTTGCGTCCCGCACCGGCGAAGCCGCGTTCCAGGCCGCCAGCCCGGTGCTGTAGTTCAGGACCTTGCGCCGCGCCCGCACCAGACGGGCCGGCGCAGGTGTCTGCCATCTGCCGAACATTGGAGGGGTCACCATGCCGGCAAGCTCGTTCCTGCCCACCGTTTCGGTGTGCATCTACACGTGCGACCATCCCGAGCAGCTGCGGCACACGCTGCAATCGGTCGCTGATTCCACCATGCCGCCGCACCAGCTCATCGTCACCGACGACAGCAGCGGCTACGACACGCGCGAGATGATGCGCCGGGACTATCCGGACATCACCTACCTGGAAGGCCCGCGCCGTACCCCGGCGGCCAACCGCAACCGCGCTCTGTGCGCGGCCACCGGCTCGCATGTGCTGTTCCTGGATGATCAGACGCTGCTGGGTGCGACCTTTCTGCAGCAGATGGCCGAGTGTATTGCCGACGACCATATCCGCCGGGCCACCGCCGGCTGTGCGACGCCGCTCATCCTGACCGGGGCCGAACTCTGCCAGGGGCAGCGCTGCGATCCACGCAAGCCGGCCTTCCTCGGGTATCCGACGCAGAACTATCGCCATGGCGAGCGGTTGTGCACAGTGCTGCTGCGCAGCGCCGTGTTCCCGCGGGAACTGTTCGCGAGTGTGGTGTTTGACGAGCAATTGGCCGGAGGATATGACGAGCTCGAACTGTCTGGCTGCGCAGTACAGGAACACGGCTACCGCATCGAGATGGTCGCGACTGCTGTCAACCAACGCTTGCCGTCGCTGTCTGGAGGCCGGTCTTGCCCCGCCAGTGAAGCCTCTCGCCTGTTTGTGGCGTGCCGTCGCAATGGCCACGGCAGGCAACGTCCGTCCAAAGCCCTGTTCCTGCTGATGGCGCTTCCTCATGACCTTGGGCGCAATCTGCGCGCAGCAGGTCCGCACGGAATCCGCCTCTTCTACGCTACAGCGAGCTACCTGTGGTGGCTGCTGCGCAACCGTTATGCCGATGAGCGCTTGGGAACTGGGCCCGCTGCTGGCCTGCGCACGCCTGTGCCGCGCGAATAGCGCTATCGCGTACCCGTTTCTGCGAACCGTGGTGAACAACGTATGTCCGCATCATGGTGGCTTTTCACTCCATGCGGCGAAGGCATTGGCAACGCCGAACCGAAGCTGCCCCTAGAGACGAGCCTTCGTGTCAGGCTGGTCAGCAGGCGGGCGGGTGGGCCTCTGCGCATCGCTCCGGTAGGCGGGGAAGAAGCCACTCAGGTCGTCCAGTACCGATGCCGTATTGCCCGCCAGCGCCACATACCGTTGCGGATCGACCACCACCCGTTGGGTGCGAAACACATGGGTATCAGCTGAAAAGCCGGCCTTGAACTCGAACAGCGAATCCTGCTGCGAGCCCAGGCCTCCACCCAAATGAAGGCGCTTGTAACCATTCTGGCGCCCCCATTCTCGGGCCGTGTGGATAATCAGCTTGGCCGGCTGACGGTGGCGGAATTTGTCTTCGGCCGCGGACAGGTGATATTGCATAATGCCGGCCTGTGGTGCCACTGTGAACGTCGCGCCACCGATGATGCGCCCTTCTTCCTCGGCGACGAACAGTAGCAACTCGTCGCCGAGTTGCTCGATCAGGGCCTCATAGTAGGACTGCCCGAAATAGTAGTAACTCGATGCACCAAGCCTGTCCATGGCGCGGTTGTAGACATCGACAAAACACGGAATGCTCTCGAATTTCGTGTCCAGCCGTACGGTGACACCGGCGCGCCGAGCACGGTCGATGCCGCGCCTATGACGAGACTGGGTTTCGCGCCAGTGTTCCTCCGGCGTTTTGCAGAGATCGATCGAAACCGTTGGACCGTGCACTACCACCAGGCCAAGTCTGCTCCGCCAGTCCGCGTTGAGGATCGGATGCAGCCGGATAAACCATGACACGCAGCCTTGCTCGCGCAGGAATGAAACTGCAGCCTGCATGGCCTCGTCGGCAAAGCCATCCCGCGCCGCCCCGGTAACAACAGGGCCGGCATAGCCATAGGGCGACGTTGCATCCCAGATGCCTGCACCGAGCTCACGACGCAAGATCGGCACCAGCAACTCGTGTTTGCCATCACTCACATGCACCGCCAGTGCAATCCCGCCATCAGCATGCTCAGCGGCTCGCAGCCAGCCCGGCTTTTGGTGGCAGTCGTGCCAGCAACGCTTCAGAAGATCGCGCCATTCGGCATCATCCGATCTAAACAGATTGGCATGCACCAGGTCTTCCCAAAGAGTCATTATTTTGGTCGACCGTCACGTCGCATTACCCCCAGCACCGCAAGACGGTCACTACGGTCTTTCCCGTATCAGGGTTCACATGAATGTGCCGCAAGTACTGCAGTGATATGCCCTGCCGCTCCGTACCGAGCAACTGGACAGCGTGCCTGGCTGTCTTGCGCCCGGCCGGAATCGCGGCCGCACAGGCCAAAAATAATAGCAATGCCAACATTATCGGAGTGCACCTGCTTTGCAGGCGCGTCGGCATACCGGCATTGAACGTGCAAATTGCCAGCCCGATGACGGCACCTGTCAGGGTCTCCGCAATGGTATGGTAGTGTCCCGCCACCAGCACGACGCACATCAGGGCCGACATCCCAAGCCCCGCCAACCACCCACAGCGCGCCCCACGTACGCTGATTCGCGCGCCCATCAACATCAGCAATACCGGGTAGGTCGCTGTTGTCAGCATGGCATGGCCGCTGACAACGTACAAGTCAATCGCGGGCCAGGACCAGCCACTGGACGCGAACGCGAGCTTGTCCGCGGCAACCAGGGCCGCCCCCGATCCGAACCAGACCAGCCAACGCAAGGCGTGGCGCCATTGCCCAGCGCCGGTCAGCCATAGCGCAATAGCGGCCGCCAGCGGCAAAACCAACCTGCTGTCCCCAAGCAGGATTAGTGGCATCCAGGGACTCATCGTTGCCCCCGCCGCCGGCCGGCGCGGCTATGACATATCCATCCGATCATGCAACCGCTCGCGTGGCAGACCGCATCACAGCACACGCCATCGCGCCAGTCTTCTCGATCTCGGCCGCGGTCAGGGTCGGGTGCACCAGAAACATCAGGCTGGTCGCACCCAGCATGCGCGCCACAGACAGCCGCTCAGCCGGGCGCCAGCCGGTATCCTCGAAGGCCTTCTCCAAGTAGACCTCTGAGCACGTTCCCGCGTAGCAGGGCACGCCGCCGGCGTTGATTTCGGCCATGATGCGGTCGCGGTCCCAGCCAGCGTTCAGCGCATGCGGCCGGACGTAGGCGTAAAGCTTGTACCAGGCGTGCTGGCAGTCGGCAGGTGGCAGCGGCACGTGCAACGCAGGACAGCAAGCGAGCGCCTGGATCAGCGCCATCGCGTTGGCAGTGCGCTGGCGAGTCCAATGCTCCATGCGCCTGAGCTGCAGGCGGCCGATCGTGGCCTGCAGCTCCAGCATGCGCCAGTTGGTGCCGAAAGACTCGTGCAGCCAACGGAATCCAGGCGGATGGGGGCGCTGGTACACGGCCTCCCAGCTCTTTCCGTGATCCTTGTAAGACCACATGCGCGACCAAAGCGCCTCGTCGTTGGTGGTCACCATGCCACCTTCGCCGCCGGTGGTCATGATCTTGTCCTGACAGAAAGACCAGGCACCGACATGTCCGACTGTGCCAACAGCACGCCCGCGATAACGAGCCCCATGCGCCTGCGCACAATCTTCGATGACCTTCAACCCTCTCGATCGCGCCAGTTCCATGATCGGGTCCATGTCGCACGGATAGCCCGCGAGATGCACGCAGATGATCGCACGCGTTCTTGGCGTCAGCACGCGCGCAATGGTATTCGCCGTCAGATTGCCGCTATCGGCATCGACATCGGCAAACACCGGAATCGCACCGGCATTGACCACGCACGAAATGCTGGCGATGAATGTCCGCGGCGTGACCACCACCTCATCCCCGGGGCCGACGTCCAGCGCCTTGAGGGCAAGGTCCAGCGCGAGCGTACCGTTTGCCAGCGCGACCGCGTAGGACGAGCCGGTCCACTCGGCAAACTCCTTCTCGAACGCCCTGCATTCGGCGCCGGTCCAATAGTTCACCCGGTTCGAAAGCAGTACCCGCTGCACGGCGGCTGCCTCCTCGGTAGTAAAGCTCGGCCAGGGAGAAAAACCGCTGTCTAACATGGTCATCCACCTCAGCAATCGAAGTCGGCACGGGCGTCGCAGTCTCCATGGCATCCGCCACAAAGCCGAACAAACATATGGGGGACTCGTTGCACGATGCCGCCCGCTTTGCTCATGGAAGCTGCGTTTATCTAATCAGACCTGACCTCGGGCGTGAAGCCGGCCAGATGGACTAGTTCGCACAGTTGAGACTCATGTGCGCTCTCCCGGACTTATGCACTTTCGTACGCGAACGCACCTTGCGACATTACGCGTCGCCGGGCAAAACCCATAATGGCTTCCATCTGCACCAGTGTCGAAGGCATTCCGTCGCCCGGACGGCATTAAAGGCAAGTCGGGCGTCAATGCCGGCAGCAAGATGCCGGTTGCCGCCACAGCCTTTCCCTAAGAAAACTCAAAACAATGGAGAACGCCGCGAAACCGCTGTTGTGTGTCCCGCCATTGGGCGCACCTGGGTTATGGTCTGGTCGCAGCCGGACCTCAGCTGTGATGACGTGAGGCCTTGGCAAATGAAAAATCTCCTGTCGCAGTGGCTTATAGCGCTACCAAGACGCCATAAGGTGGCACTCATGTTGTCGGCGGACCTGCTGGCGTTGCCCCTGTGCTTCGCGCTGGCGTTGTTCCTGCGCGCGGGCAATCCCGAACTGCTGGTGCAGTACGGCATGGCGCCGCCGCTCATCATTGCCGCATGTACGATCCCCGTCTTCTCGCTGAGCGGGCTGTATCGGACTGTGATCAGATATTTTGATCTGAAGGTTCTCTGGACCACCGGCATCAGCCTGGCCTGCCTGGTCGGACTCACCTATGCACTCTCGTTCCTTGTGCATCTCGACCGGCTGCCTCGTAGCGGTCTGCTCATCTACTGGTTCATTGCATTTGCCTATCTTGTGACGTCACGCTTCGTCGCACGCTCGTTGCTGACGTTCTCCCAAGAAAAAAATCGCCAGGCTCAGCGCGATCGCTCGGCGTTGCGTGTTGGCATCTTCGGTGCTGGCGAAGCAGGATTCCAGTTAGCCATTGCCATGCGATCAAGCGTTGGCCACAAGGCGGTATGCTTCTTCGACGACGATATTACGCTCAACCGCAATATCTTCGCCGACCTGCCGGTCTATCACAGCAACCAAATGCGCGAGCAGATTCAGCAGCACGGCATCCATGAGGTCGTACTGGCGGTGCCGTCACTGTCTGTCGAGCGCCGCCGGCAGATTATCGACAGACTGCACCGCTATTCAGTCAGCGTGCGCACGCTGCCCAGCCTGTTGGAACTGGTAGATCGAAAAATCAGCGTGCAGTCCATCCGCGACGTCAGCATCGAGGACCTGCTGGGCCGCGACAGTGTCCGACCTCGCGAAGAACTGTTCGCCAAATGCATCCATCGCAAGACGGTCATGGTCACCGGCGCAGGCGGGTCCATCGGCAAGGAGCTGTGCCGCCAGATCGCGACCCAGGATCCCCAGCGCCTGATCCTGTTCGAACACTCGGAGTACGCGCTCTACGCGATCGAGCAAGAACTCAGGCTGCGTTACCCCGAGTTGGAGATCACCGCACGGATCGGCTCCGTCTGCGATGCCACGGCAGTCTCCGCCGCGCTGCGCGGCCAGCGTGTGGACACGATCTACCACGCCGCGGCCTACAAGCATGTGCCGCTGGTGGAAGCGAACATGCCGGAAGGCATACGCAACAACGTGCTAGGGTCGTGCACAGTCGCCAATCTTTCGGACCATTTCGGCGTGCAAACCTGCGTGCTGGTGTCCACCGACAAGGCTGTACGGCCCACCAACGTGATGGGGGCCAGCAAGCGCATTGCCGAGCTCGTGTTCCAGGCCGCGGCCGCGCGCCCGAGCACGCGCACTACCTTCTCGATGGTTCGCTTCGGCAATGTGCTGGGCTCATCCGGCTCCGTGGTACCGCTGTTCCGCAAGCAGATCCGCGAGGGCGGGCCCATCACGATCACGCATCCGGATGTGATCCGCTTCTTCATGCTGATCCCGGAGGCGGCCCAGCTCGTCATCCAGGCCGGCGCCATCGCCAAGGGCGGTGAGGTTTTCGTGCTGGACATGGGCAAGCCGGTACGCATTGTTGATCTGGCGCGCACGATGATCGAGATGTCCGGGCTGGTCGAGCGTACACGCAAGAATCCAAGTGGCGACATTGAGATCAAGTTCGTCGGGCTGCGACCGGGCGAAAAGCTTTACGAGGAACTGCTGATCGGCGGTGACGTCACGCCCAGTGTGCACGAACGCATCATGTGCTCGCATGAGCCATGCTTGGAAGAGGCCGATCTGCACAGCAGGCTGGACCGGCTATTCGCCGCCTGCGAAATGCGCGACGAAATCGCGATCCAGACGGCGGTGCAGTTGATCGTGCCGGAATACGCTCCCTACAGCTCGCTGGATGCAACCCGCTCTGGCGAACGAAGGCCGAAATCAGCGGAAGAGGCCCGCGAGCCGTTACACGCGACGATCCGGAAAATCACGGCACGTGGCCTGCTTGGCGACAGTCCGGATGAGCTCAAACCGGCAAGTGCCGTGAGTCGTGGCGATGTGCCCTGACCCACGAACCGGCGTTGAAGACGGATAACGCCGGACGCTATATCGAAGCTGTCACCTTCCAATGGATTTACATCCTTCCCGTGGCCCATCTCGTGAACCGGCAGTTCCCTGCCAAGGGGAATCGGCAATGAAAGGACCTCGCATCCTGGTGCTTACAAGGTACGGACGGCTTGGCGCATCGTCTCGTCTGCGCGGCCTGCAATTTCTGCCATGGCTGGAACGCGCCGGCCTGTCGGTGACGGTGCAGCCGCTGCTATCTGATGCGGTTCTCAGACAGCGCTACAGCCGTGCCGGTTACGTCATCACGTCGCTGCTTCAGTCCTATGCGCGACGTTTGCTCGCGCTGGTCAGGCGGCGAGACTTTGACCTCATCTGGATCGAGAAAGAGGCGCTCCCTTGGTTCCCGGTCTGGCTGGAAAGTGGCCTGTTGAAGGGGGTGCCATATATTCTGGACTACGATGACGCGCAGTTCCATGTCTATGATCTCCATCGTTCCGCACTGGTGCGATCCTTGTACGGTCGTCGTTTGGACACCCTGATGTCGGGCGCCCGCCTGGTCATCGCCGGGAACGAGTACCTGGCGGAGCGCGCAAGGCGCGCAGGCGCGAGTTGGGTCGAGATTGTCCCGACAGTCGTCGAACTGGGCCGCTACACCGTCCAGCGTCGACTGAGCGAGAATCCTGCCACGCCTTTGCGTATTGTCTGGATCGGCTCGCCCTCCACTGTCAAGTACCTGGGTGTTCTGAAATCAGCCCTAGCTTCCCTGGCCGACCACCATGAATTCACCCTGCGCGTGATAGGCAGCCAGTTCAGCGCCCCGGGCGTGGACGTGGAATGCATCCCCTGGACCGAAGACACGGAGGCTGCCTCCATTGCGGATTGCGACGTCGGTATCATGCCGCTCGTCGATTCTCCATGGGAACGAGGCAAATGCGGGTACAAGCTGATCCAGTACATGGCATGCGGCCTGCCAGTGATCGCCTCGCCAATAGGGGTCAACCAGGAGATTGTGCGGGATACCTTTAATGGCTTTCTGGCGCGGGGCGAGGCGGACTGGATCTCGAGACTGTCGCTATTGCTCACTAGCGCCGAGCTTCGAGACACCATGGGGAGAGCTGGACGCGGGCTCGTCGAAAACCTCTACTGCGTGCAAAAGATAGCCCCGAAAATGGCGACCATGTTCTCGCAGGCCGCAACATCAACACGATGACATCCAAACTCAAACCTGACACTCCGGCCGGATACGAAAGGGAAGACGGCTAGCCCCGCCAGGAAACTGCGCCTCGGTTCGCTCATGGTTAGACGGGCTCCACCCTGTGGGTATCCAGATTTCCGGCAACGACGTCACGGGCAGCGGACCTCATGATCCTCTGCACGTCAGGCCGGACGACTCAAGGCCCAATCCATGGATGTGCGATCCGGGCAAGCGATGCTCCACGCGCCCTGCGTCTGCCGGCGCCTACTCGAACCCCATCTCGCGCAGCATCGCCGCGTTGACCTTGCGCACGTCGTACTTGCTTTCGGCGATCTGGCGCGAGCGCTGGCCCATGTTTACGACCTTTTCCCAGTCCTCTATCAGCTGCATCATGGCCTGCTCCAGCGCGCCGACTGACCTGACCGGCACCAGCAGGCCGTTGTCTCCATCAACCACCGTCTCGCGGCAGCCCGGTGCATCGGTGGTGATGATGGGGCGCCCCATCGCCATGGCTTCGAGCACGGAACGCGGTGTGCCCTCTCCGTAGGAAGGCAGCACGTAGATGTTGCAGCCAGCAATAGCCGGGCGGACGTCGGACAGGCGACCGAGGTAGTCGATGGTTCCATCGGCCACCCATGCGTCAAGTTCCTGCTGCGCGATGGCGTCGGGGCCGTTGTCGATCCAGCCGACCAGGCTGAAGCGCGCTCTGGCGCCCCGCGCCCGGATGCGCCGAGCCGCCTCGGCATACTCGCGCACGCCTTTGTCGCCCAGCAGGCGGGCGATCAGCAGGAAGCGGGGGCTGTCGTCCGGCAAGGGCGCGACTTGGAAGCTGGCGACGTCGACGCCGGAGCCGTTGACGATACACGAACGCCTGTCGGGTGGCAGGATCTCGGACCGGCGGAACAGCGCCTCGTCATCCGGATTCTGGAAAAAGGTGGTATCTGTCCGGCTGAGTGCCAGCGCATACAGCCGCTGCACCACGGCACGCAGGCCGTTCCTGCCCCTGTCCTCGCCAAAGGCGTAGCCCAGCCCCGTGATCAACGCGAAGCGGCGTGGCACACGGGCCAGCCAGGCCGCCAGCATGCCGTAGATGACGGGCTTGATCGTATAGCACATTACGCAGTCAGGCCTGACCCGCCGCATCAGGCGATGCAAAGCGAGCAGCGTGCGCGCGTCGGCCAGCGGGTTCTTGCCGTTACGTTCGAGGGGAACGTGATGCACGACCACGCCGCGCGACTCCAGCGCGGTGCGGATGGAGTGTCCCACCGGCATGTCCGGCGCGGCGACATGCATCTCCAGTCCCTTTTCCTGCAATGCCTCCATGAGCGGGCCGCGAAACGCGATCAGCGACTCGGCAAAGCTCGCGATCATCAGAAAGCGCATGCCGGCCTCCAATTGAATTCAACCCGGCAGGCCTGTTCGGGGGAAGTCTGCTGTGCGGTTTCGTGTGCTAACCAAGCCTGGAACATGAGCACACACCACAGCGGATGCTGCCAATTGCGCTGCCCGGAAAGATGTTCTGCCCACCGCCTGCGAACCGGTTCCGGATTCAGATAGCCCTCGCGTCGCAAGCGCTGCGCGTCAAGAAGATCCTCAGCCCAGTCACGCAGCGGCCCTCGCAACCAGGCGTCGATCGGGACGCCAAAACCCATCTTCGGCCGCTCGATCAGTTCACTGGGCACGTAGCGGTCAAGGACGCGTCTGAGCGCCCACTTTGTGGTGTAGCCGACGCCTTCCCGGCGGATCTTGTAAGCCAGGGGCAGGCGCCAGGCAAACTCGACCACGTGGTGATCGAGGAACGGCACGCGCGTCTCCAGGCTTCGCGCCATAGCCGCGCGGTCGACTTTGGTGAGGATGTCGTCGGGCAGATAGGTCAGCATATCGGACGCCATCATGCGTTCTACGTCGCTCAGCGTCTCGAGCGAACCCATGGCGCTGTCCAGCACAGAGGCCAGCTCCGCCCCACCCACGACGATTGCCTTCGGGAATTGCCACTGGGAAACCATGCCAAGGTAGAGCTCGTTTGCAGAGCGCGCGGCCATGACGCCGGCACCTTTGTGGACCTTTTCGCCCACGTTGGCCCAGCGCGAAGCCATGGGAAGCGATGCTGCGATCTGATTGATCCGGCGCGGAGAGAGGCGGGTCAGCCCCCATGCCGCTGCGGCGCGCACTGGGCGGGGAATGTGAGCAAGTCGATGCCACAGTTCGGCCGTGATCTGGTAGCGGTTATACCCGCCGAACAACTCATCGCCCGCGTCGCCCGAGAGCGACACCTTAACGTGCTGCCTGGCCAGTTCGCTGACAAGCAGCGTCGGGATCTGCGAGGAGTCGGAGAACGGCTCGTCGTAGATTTCGGGCAGCTCCGGGATGACCGCCATCGCATGCTCCGGCGTGACGTACAGCTCGGTATGGCTCGTGCCCAGATGCCGGGCGACGGCCTTCGCGTGCGCGGCTTCGTTGTAGTCCGAGTCATGGAAGCCGATGGAGAATGTGCGGATCGGCTGGGACGACTGGGACTGCATCAGCGCCACTACGGTCGAGGAGTCGACGCCGCCGGAAAGAAAGGCGCCCAGTGGCACGTCCGACATCATCTGGCGGCGCACCGCCTCGCGCAACAGCGCCTCCAGCCTGTCCACCGCTTGTTCGGGATCACCTGAGAAGGGGTCTTGCTTGCCATTCAGCGCCGCCGCGGCGCCAGACCAGTAGGCGCGCGGCACAGGATCGGGCGCCTGCATGGAGACGGTCAACAGGTGCGCCGGTGGCAGTTTGGCAATGCCGTGGTAGATAGAATGGGCACCGCTCACGTTGTTGTAGCGCATGTACAGGCTCAACGCGTCGCGGTCGATGCGGCCCTCGAATGCCGGATGCGGGCGCAGTGCCTTGAGTTCCGACCCGAAGAGAAAGGTACGGCCTCTGCCTGCCCCTTGCCAGCCGTAGTAGAGCGGCTTTTCTCCGATCCGGTCGCGCGCCAGCGTCAGCGTGCGCGTCTGCCGGTCCCACAATGCAAAGGCGAACATCCCTATGGCGCGCCGGACGGTGGCATCGGCGCCCCAGGCATCGATACTGGCGAGCAGCGTCTCCGTGTCCGAATGCCCTCGCCACTGAGGCGCGGCGCCGACGCCTTCGAGCTCGGCGCGGATTTCGAGATGGTTGTAGATCTCGCCGTTGAACACAATGACGTATCGGCCACTGGCCGCCATCATCGGCTGCTGGCCGGCGGGGGTGAGATCGACAATCGCCAGGCGCCGGTGCGCGAAGCCGAACGGCGCGTGCGGATCGCACCAGAGATCGCCGTGGTCCGGCCCACGGTGGCGGATCCGGCGTGCCATCTCGGACAGCATGGCCGCACGGTCGGGCGGAGCGGCAGGCAAGCCGCCAAGAAATCCTGCGAATCCGCACATCGTTGTCTTCCCCTATCTTCCGGTTACGATCAGACGTCCAGCGCCTGATGCATCTGCACATACCAATGCATCGCCTCGGCCAAGCCGTCGCGAATGCGGTGAGTGGGCCGGTATCCCAGCAGCCGTTTCGCCTTGCCGATGTCCGCCTGGCTGTGGCGCACATCGCCCGCCCGGAAGGCGCGATGGACCGGTTCGGTGTCGGCGGCGATGCCGTAGGGGCCGAGCCCATCGCGAAGAAGCTGGAACAGCGTGCTCAGCGTGGTGCGGTCGCCGACGGCGATGTTGTAGACCTGGCTGTCGCCCTCCTGGCTTTCGCTGGCGGCGGCCAGCAGGTTGGCCTGCACGGCGTTCGCGACGTAGCAGAAGTCGCGGCTCGTTTCCCCGTCGCCATTGATGTAGACAGTTTCACGTCGCAACAGCGCCGCGATCCATCTCGGGATCACGGCCGCATAGGCGCCGTTGGGGTCCTGGCGCGGTCCGAACACATTGAAGTAGCGCAGTCCGACGGCATGCACGCCGTAGCAGCGGGCGAAGACGTCTGCGTACAGCTCGTTCGCGCACTTGGTGACCGCATATGGGCTCAAGGGCTTGCCAATGTTTTCTTCCACCTTCGGCAGGCCCGGGTGGTCGCCGTAGGTGCTGCTGCTTGCCGCATAGACGAAGGTTTTGACCTGGGCGTCGCGGGCGGCGACCAGCATGTTCAGGAAGCCGCTGATGTTGACACTGTGAGTCGAGATGGGGTCTTCCAGGCTGCGGGGCACGGAGCCGAGAGCCGCCTGATGCAGCACGAAATCCACCGGATACACGTCGGCGGCTGCTCCCTTGGCCTGGGGCTCGCGAAATACCATGGCGCTGCGGCAATGCTCGAAGTTGCGGATATCCCCTTCGATGAACTGGAAATTGGCCCACTGCCTGGGCGACACCAGCGCCTCGACCTCGCAGAGATTGCGGCGATGGCCAGTGGAGAAGTTGTCCAGGCCTACAACGCGCTGGTCTAGCCGCAACAATGTTTCCAGCAGATTGCTGCCGATGAATCCGGCGACGCCGGTGACAAGCCACGTGCATGGCGTAGCGGCCAGGCGGACCTTGAGAGGCGCGTAGCTGTTGGCTTCCATGGCTTGCTCTTGTGCCGTGCCGGTTCCGGCTGCTTTCCGGGCATTCCTACAGGCGTGCGTCAACTTCGCTCCTCGGCAAGATTCCTTTCACGTCGAACAGCACCGCATGGGGCTTGCCGAAGGCCTTGATTGCTCTCACGCCCATGGTGACGAACTGGTGATGGGGCACGGCCAGCACGATCGCGTCGTACTGATCGCACCGCGGAGGCTCGCGCAGGCACGCCAGGCCATATTCCTCCTCGGCTTCCTCGACGTTGATCCAGGGGTCATAGACGTCGATCTCGGCGTTGTAGCCCCGCAGCGTCGTCACGATGTCCACGGCCTTGGTATTGCGCACGTCCGGACAGTTCTCCTTGAAGGTCAGGCCAAGCACGAGGATGCGGCTGCCGAGCACGGGAATACCCCGACGCAACATGAGCTTCACCACCTCGTCGGCAACGTGGAAGGCCATCTTGTCGTTGATGCGCCTTCCGGCCAGGATCACCTGCGGGTGATAGCCGACCTCCTGCGCCTTATGCGTGAGATAGTAGGGATCGACGCCGATGCAGTGCCCGCCAACCAGGCCCGGGCGGAATGGCAGGAAGTTCCACTTCGTGCCGGCAGCCCTCAGCACTTCGAGCGTGTCGATTCCCAATTTATGGAAGAGCAGGCTGAGTTCGTTCATCAGCGCAATGTTCACGTCCCGCTGGGTGTTCTCGATGACCTTCGCGGCCTCGGCCACACGAATGCTGCTCGCGCGGTGCGTGCCGGCCACAATGATCTTCCGGTAGAGCTCGTCGATGGCCTCGCTGACCTCGGACGTACTGCCGCTGGTAACCTTACGGATATCCGGCAGCCGGTGCTCCCTGTCGCCCGGGTTGATGCGTTCCGGGCTGTATCCGCAGAAGAAGTCCGCGTTGAATTTCAGGCCGCTATGCCGTTCCAGCACCGGCACGCAGATCTCCTCGGTGGCGCCTGGGTAGACGGTCGATTCGTAGATCACTACGGCGCCTGGCGCCATTGCGCGGCCCACTGTCTCGCTCGCCAGGATCAGCGGTGTCAGGTCCGGACGCTTGGCCTTGTCCACCGGCGTGGGTACGGTAACGACAAAGACCTTGCAGTCCCTCAGGGCCGCGGGGTCGCTGCTGTAACTCAGGTGGCGTGCGCTGCGCAGGTCATCCGGGCTGACCTCCAGCGTGGCATCCCGGCCGCTGCGCAGCTCATCGATGCGCGCGGCATTGATGTCGAAGCCCACGACGGGCCGCTGCTTGCCGAACTCCACCGCGAGCGGCAGGCCGACGTAACCCAGGCCGATGATGGCGATTTGTGCATTACTGAGGTCCATGGCCGTGATCTCCTGGGTGAGTGAGCCTGACGGGGCCGGCATGGAAGAGCGGACTTTTGAAGGATTATCCGGGGCGGGCAGCGCTCTGTGCGCGGGGCTTCGTGCCTTGGCGTACAGAAGACCGGATGGATAGCGGGCGCGCCGCGCCTTCAATCGGACCGGGCGAATCGGAAATCTGTGGATACATTGCGCAGCTCGGGCTGTTTCAGTGGATTGGGGAAATACTGGCCCAGGGTTCTTCTTCAGCACCGTTGCCGCCCGCACATTCCCGGGCCGGGCAGCAAGGACAATTGGCCGGCAGCACAACTTGAGACGAAGCTGCCAAACTCGGCCGCAGCCGACCGCTGGGGTCTGGCAACGACGCCGCGCTATGGCTGTCGTTCTAAAGGCTGAATGCGATGCTGCGCGCCCGAGGAAAAGCGCATGGACGGTGCCTCGCCCACTGCGCTCTCATCCTCAGGGATGAGTCCTCCGATCAGACGCCCAAATGCAGCCTGCCCGCTTTCCACCCATGGCGGCGAACCCGACCAGTGTGCGAGAGCGCACCGAGTAATTGCTTGTGCCTCCCTACGATGCAATAGCTGAGACATGCATGGGGCACCATGTCCGCTCGTATCCATAAAGGAGACTGCTATGAGACCGATCCCGGCCGGGAAGGACTCAGGTGGGGTGGGACTAGGATGGCTCTGCCATGCCATCACATCATGCTTCGTCTTGCTTGGCTCTGTATTGGTGCTGGCCGCACGCGCCGCGTCGCCAGGCACGTATTCCGGGTTGAAGACAAAAGTTGCGGCAATCGGACCCGACGCTGTGCCAGACGTGACTGACATGGTACGGTGGGGCCACATGATCAACCTGCCGCTCCCCGTCACCCAGCCCATGTTCAGTACCATCAGTGTTGTCTGACAGGCGCGACAGCATGATCAGGTCCATCCTTGTCATCTGCGTCGGCAACGTTTGCCGCAGCCCGATGGCAGCGTGCCTGCTCCGGCGCGCCTTGCCGGGCTGCGAGATCGCCTCGGCAGGACTCGCGCCTCCGATTGGCGCGAATGCCGATCCGCGTGCGATCAGGCTGCTGGCAGATGAGGGCTGTGATCTCGCCAGCCATCGCGCGCGCGCCGTCGACGCGATCATGGTGGCAGCTGCCGAGCTGGTCCTGGTGATGGACAACGAACAGCGCACGGAACTGGAGTTGCTCTTTCCGCAAGCCCGGGGAAAGACATACCGCCTTTGCGAATTTGTGCCTGCGGATGTGCCGGATCCGTACGGCGGCTCCCTCAGTATGTTCAACATCGTACTGGGGCTGATCAAGCAAGGCATCGAGACGTGGTCGGCACAGATTGAGGCTGCAACATCCGCACACACCGATGGAGACGCATCATGAAGACAGTCGGTACACGCGAAGCCGTGTCCAACGGTCAGGGTGCCTATGCCAAGCCGATTGGCCTGACCGCCTATCTTGATGCTGCGGCAGCTTTGCATCCCCCGTGCCCCGGCATCTGGAAGGTCACCGGAGACTTCGGCCTGCGTAATAGCCAAAAAAGCCGCAGCGCGCGCAGGCATGATGTGCTTGCGACCATCTAGCAGCGGGCTTCGCAGACGTCGCATTCAGTGTGCGACAACGCACCGAATCGGGGAGCAGCCCCTCCTACGATGCAATCGTCGGGGGGCATGGCATATACGGTGCGATGTCCACTGCTATCAGCAAGGAGATCGCCGTGAGACCAGTCAATTGGCGCATTCATTCCCGGACCTTCGCTACCGATCGCCATAATGTCCTTTCCAGTCTGGCGATAGTTATTGCTACAGGTCTGCTCGCGGCTTGCGCCGCGTCGCCGGGCATGTACTTCGACAACAAGGCGGTAGTGAGTGCAATCGGGCCCGATGTCGTACCCAAGGTGACACCGATCACCCTCGATCTGGTGAAAGCTCAACGCAGTAAGGCTCGTACGGACAACGAGCGGGTCGAGGAACTGTTCGCGACTCCGCAGCCTTATCGGATCGGCCCTGGCGACATCATCTCGGTCGTGGTGTGGGACCATCCGGAACTGGTCTTTCCCACCCAGACCTACAGCATCGGAGCCGCCTTTGAGCCCCCCACGTCGACCGGTGGCTCCAACGTGCCTGGCTATGTGGTCAGCGCGCAGGGCGATATTCAGTTCCCCTACGCCGGCGTCATGAAGGTGGCCGGCAGAACGGCAAACGATGTTCGCAACCAGATGGCGCGCGTGCTGTCGCGAGTGGTCAGGGATCCGCAGATGACGGTTCGCGTGCTCGGCTTCCGCAGCCAGCGCGTCTATGTCGACGGCGAGGTCAAGACGCCTGGCATGCAGGCCATCGACGATGCGCCGATGACGCTGGTGGAAGCGCTCAACCGCGCCGGCGGTGTGCTGAACCTGACCGGTGACAACAGCCGCATTCGTGTTACCCGCGGCGAGCGCAGTTGGTATGTCAACATCCCCGCGCTGTTGGCCAAGGGTGTCGATCCGGCCCGCATCATGCTGCGCTCCGGCGATATTGTCCGCGTGGAACAGCGCGAGGACAACAAGATCTTCGTCACCGGCGAAGTGGTGCGCCCGGCCTCCCTGCTGATGCGCAATGGGCGGATGACACTGAACGAGGCGCTTGGCGATGCCGGTGGGGTCAATCCGAGTTCGGCCAATGCGGAGCAGATCTACGTGATCCGCAAGGCGGCCGATGGCGAACCCAATATATTCCACCTGGACGGCAATTCGCCAGCAGCGCTGGCCATCGCCGAGGGTTTCGAGTTGGAACCGAAGGACGTGGTGTATGTGGACGCACGCCAGGTCGTCCGCTGGAGTCGCGTGATCAACCAGCTGATACCGAGTACGCAGCCGGTGTTCAGTGCCACAAGCGCACTGCGATAACGGGACGCGAGAGATGGTTCGCTCAATCCTGGTCATTTGCGTCGGCAACGTCTGCCGCAGCCCGATGGCGGCTTGCCTGCTGAGCCGTGTCCTGCCCGCATGCGATGTGGTTTCTGCCGGGCTCGCACCGCCAGTTGGTGCACCCGCCGACCCGAGCGCTGTCAGGTTGCGTGCGAGCGAGGGATACGATCTCGCCGGTCATCGCGCCTGCGCTGCCGATGAAGCGCTCGTGGCGGTGGCAGGCCATATCCATACGGATGTTCGCCGGGCATGTTCGTTATCGTGCTGGAACTGATCAAGCAGGGCATCGCATCATGGTCTATGCGGCTGGAGGAAGTCGTACCGGCCGATGGTCAAGGAGAGGCATCATGAAAACGGTCAGTACGCGGGACAATGTCCCCGCTGGTGCGGACGATTGCGGCACAGCAGTGGATCTGACCGCCTATCTCGATTTGCTGGTTCGCTATCGCCGGACCTTCCTGTCCGTAGCCGGGCTGGTCATCGGCGTAGGCCTTGTCTATGCCCTTGTTGCCAAGCCGATCTACCGCGCCGACATGACGGTGCAGGTGGAGGAATTGAGCGGCAATGCCTCCAACAGGCTCGCGGCCGGCGTCTCGCCGGTGTTTGACGTCAAGCCCGCCGCTTCTGCCGAGATCGAACTCCTGCGTTCACGAATGGTGGTCGGCAAGGCGGTCGACAACCTGCGCCTGTATATCGAGGCCGCGCCGCGCTATTTCCCCCTGATTGGTCCGGCCATCTCCAATTTCAACCCGGAGCTGTCGCGCCCGGGGCTGTTTGGATGGGGCGGCTTTGCCTGGGGACATGAGTCGATCACCGTGCCCCAGCTCGACGTGCCTGCGCCGATGGAGGAGCGCAAGATCATGCTGACAGCGCTGGGTGACAACCAGTATCGGGTGCGGTTCGCCAGCGACAATGCCGAGGCTACGGGCACAGTTGGAACGCCGTTGGCAATCACCACCGCCACCGGCACGGTCACCATGCTGGTCAGCCAGCTCGATGGGCGCCCCGGCAGCCAGTTCGTGCTCCGTCGACTGCCTCGCAGCGCGGCCATCACGCGGCTGCAGGAGCGGCTGATGATCGGCGAGCGTGGCAAGCAAAGCGGCGTGCTTGGCGTGTCGCTGGAAGGCATCTCGGCGAGCATGACGGCAGCGGTCCTCAACGAGATCGGCAACGCCTATGTCGACCAGAACATCCGCCGCAAAGCTGCGGAAGCGGAAAAGTCGCTGGCCTTTCTCGAGCAACAGCTACCGGTGCTCAGGCAGCAGGTCGACGCGGCCGAGACCCGTTACAACGCGATGCGCAATCAGCGCGGCACGATCGATCTCAGCGAAGAGTCCAAGCTGATCCTGGGACAATCGGTGCAAATCCAGACCAGGCTGCAGGAATTGCAGCAGAGGCGGCAGGAACTGGCTGCGCGCTTTACTGCAAACCACCCGGCCATTGCACTGATCGATAATCAGATTGCCGGCCTGAACGCTCAGTTGAATGGCGTATCCGGGCGCATCCAGAAGCTGCCGGATGTAGAGCAGAACGTGCTGCGCCTGATGCGCGACGTCAAGGTCAGCACCGAGTCGCTCCAGTCGCTGCTAAACGATGCCCAACAGCTCAGGCTAATCAAGGCGAGCAAGGTGGGCACCGCGCGGATGGTCGACCCGGCAGATGTACCGCTCAAGCCAGTGCGCCCTAACCGGGTGATGATTGCCGGAATGTCATTGGCCATGGGCTTGTTTGCCGGCCTTCTGGTGATCTTTGTGCGCCACGCTCTCGATGGCGGCATCGCCGATGCGGATGAAATCGAGCGGCAGACAGGCATGACCGTCTACTCGACCATCCCCTTCAGCAGGCAGCAGTCGCTGCTACCATCCGGAGGCGGGCTACTGGCGCTCCAAAAGCCGGACGACCCCGCCATGGAGAGTCTGCGCAGCTTCCGCACCGCGTTGCGGTTCGCCCTTGCAGGCAACAACAGCCGGACGGTGGTGATCAGCGGCCCCGCGCCAGGCGTCGGCAAGTCCTTCATCTGCGCCAACTTCGCCGCGATTGCCGCAGCCGGGCACCGTGTGGTGCTCATCGATGCCGACCTGCGCCGCGGCGGCTTGCATGGCCTCTTCGAGGCCAAGCGGGGTCCCGGCCTGACTGAGCTGCTGATGGGTGCGCCGCTGGAGCACGTCATACAGCGGCAGGTGGCGCCCGGCCTGGATTTCATCTCGACCGGCACCAAGCCTCCGCACACGGCGGATCTGCTGCTGAGCCCGGGCATGGATTCTCTGCTGGCGCAACTCAAATCGCGCTATGACCTCGTGCTGATCGATACGCCGCCAGTGCTCGCGGCCGCTGACGCCGGCATCCTGGCCGGCAAGGCAGGCGCCGTATTCCTCGTGGCGCGCGCCGAGAAGACCACCGCCGGCGAGCTGGTCGCGGCGCAGCGAACCATCCGCCAGGCTGGCGCAGAGGTCAAGGGCGTGCTGTTCAACGGGCTCGTGATCGAGGGACGCTGGTATCGGGCCCACAATTACTTCGGCAAGTATCGCTATCTCGCCGAGTACGGCAATGCACCGACCAAGCAGGCTTAGATAAACGGTGGCGGCCGGTACGGGCGCCACCGTTGCCTTTCAGCCACCGTCGGCCTCAGTTTCGTTTCTTCGGCGTTCAACCAGCCATGCCACTTCTTAATGCGCCTGCCGTCTCTTCCGTAGTGATCGCCGGCGCCGGCGGCCTTGGGATAGAGCTCTACGATTATCTGTACGAAGAGGCATTGCGCGGCGGGCCAACCGTGGCTGGCTTCCTTGACGACACGCCAGGCAAGGTTCCCGATGGGGTCGATGCGCCCAATCTGGGGTCAGTTCGCCAGTTCCGCCCCGCACCGGGACAGGCAGTGCTGGTCGCGATCGGCTCCCCGCAAGCGCGTCAGGAGGTACTGTCGTGGCTCTTGCAGAACGGGATCACGGTCCCGCTGTACGTGCATGACAAAGCCCTGATCTCGCCTTCCTCCCGTTTGGGCATCGGGGCCCTGATCTTTCCTTTCACCGTCGTCAGCCGGGGCGCGGTGGTGGAAGACGGCGTGGTTGCCAATGTCTTCTCGGGGATTGGCCACGGTGCTTGCGTGGGCGCGTGCTCGGTGCTTTCGCCGCACGCCGTGCTCAATGGCAACACCGCGGTCGGACCGGGGTGCTTCCTCGGCACACGTGCGACGCTCTACCCCGGCATAAGAATCGGTGCGGAATGCGTGGTGGACTCACACACCGGCGTTTCGGCCAACGCCAAAGACCGGCAGTTCATCACTACCGGGACTCACCAGATTACCTCACGCCGCATTCGCGACCAGTGATATAAGATTACCGGGACTTGACGCAGGGACGCTCGGAAGAGTCCCGGTAAGCTCCGGTAAGCTCCGGTAAGCTGCGGTAGGCCAGCAGGCAAGCAGCATTTGCACCAGGGCTTATGCACCGTCGGCCCTGCTCATGGAATCGCCGATCTCTCTTGCGCCTCCAGGCATGTCGCCCCCGTTACCGCGATGTCAGGCGACATCGACATCCGGCATGCTGCGCTTGCTGCCCCGGAACCGGGGGGCGGAGAATTCTCCCGCGGCGCTGATACCGTCGCGTGCCAGCACTTTGATGACCGTCTTCCACAGGATCACCACGTCCAGCCACACCGATACGTGGTCGACGTACCATACGTCCAGCCTGAATTTCTCCTCCCAGCTGATGGCGTTGCGTCCGCTGATCTGCGCCAGCCCCGTGATGCCAGGACGAACGTCATGCCGGCGCGCCTGCTCGGCCGAGTAGAGCGGCAGGTATTCCACCAACAGCGGACGCGGGCCCACCAGGCTCATGTCGCCCTTGAGGACGTTCCAGAGCTCCGGCAGCTCGTCAAGGCTCGTGGCGCGCAGGAATGCGCCGAATTTCGTCAGCCGTTCGGGATCAGACAGCAGCTCGCCATCCTCGCCGCGGGCGTCAGTCATGGTGCGGAACTTGAGGAGCTCGAATGGCTCGCCGTGAAGCCCTGGCCGCACTTGCCGGAAGAAGACCGGCTTGCCCAGCTTCAGCCGGATCGCGCAAGCCAGGAGCAGCAGCGGAACGGCAAGCACCAGGAGACCCAGCGAGGCCAGGCAGACGTCAAAGATGCGCTTCATGATGGTTCATCCTGCCGTTGAAATCCGGCCTCAGGCGATGGAGGTGGGCACCGCGTCGCCGCATGGAGGAATGCCCGGGGAAGGTGTGAACATTGCAGGCAGAGGCCGCATCCCGCGCCTGCGCCTGCGCCTTGGCCTGGTTTTCGGCCACGCACGCGAGCGCTGACTGCACGCCTCCACTGGCTCAATATAGTCAAGGTGACAAGCATGCGTTGCGCGGCTATGTGATGGCGGGCACGGAACGCAAATTGCCGGTGCAAGTGGCCTGTGCTACAGGCCCCGGTCACGTTGCACTGGCGCCTCGCCACCATACACTGGCGTACGGGGCAAGCCTCCGATTCTGTTGGAGAGCGCACCGAGAGATGGGAGCCCTCCCGCTAGAGTGAACGTCGACGCGCAGGCAAGCAGGCAATGCCTTGGGGCGAGACAGGTCCGGAGAACCGAAATGAAAGCAACCACAGCATGCGGCGAGGGTGGCGGCGGAGTCGACGCTAGCCCCGCGGCGATCGCGCATCGCCACCTGCTGCATGGCGCCGATGCCATCTGGCAGGAAACCAATTGCTATATCGACCTCTGGGTGGAACTGCTGCATGGCTGGGGGCTCGATCCGCGCGCGGGACTTCCGTTCACGGTTGCCCAGGACTTTGAAGGGGATCACTTCACCTTCTTCAAGTACCCGCAGATGGATCTGGAGACGCTGTACGGAACCGTCGTGCAGGAAATGGCGGTCTACGACACGCTCCAGGCGCACGTCCTGGCCCAGGTCGAACGCGGTCACACCGTACTGCTTGAGGTCGACAGCTATTACCTGCCCGACACGCACGCCACCGCGTACCGGCGCGAGCACGTCAAGACCACCGTGGCCATCGACCGTATCGACAGCCAGGCCCAGCGCCTCTGGTACTACCACAGTCTCGGCTATCACAGCGCGCAGGATGAAGACTATCGCGGCCTGCTGCGGCTTTTGCCTGAACTCAGCGGCAATGGCAATATCCTGTTCCCTTATGCCGAATGCGCGAAGCGCGTGCGGCCATCGCTCGAGTCGTCCGCGCTGGTCGACGCCTCGGTCGCGTTGATGGACTACCACCTGGCCCGGCGCCCTGCGGCCAACCCGGTGGGACGCTGGCGACAAGTTTTCGGCAAGCATATGGACGCGCTGCTGGCACGTGATGAGGCTTACTTCCACTTGTACACCTTCAATTTCCCGCGTCAGCTCGGCGCCAATTTCGAGATGCTGCACCACTGGCTGTGCTGGCTGCGCGAGCAGGGACGCGAGGTGCCAATGGCCGCTATCAACGCCGCACGGACCATCGCGACAGAAAGCAAGGTATTGCAGTTCCGCCTGGCGCGTGCGGTGGCACGCCGCCGCGCCGATCCCTGCACGGACTGCCTCGACACACTGGAAACCTGCCATGACAGGACCATGGAAGGACTGATCGCTGCCTTCGGTGGCGTCGACAATGATCCGATCGGCCAAAGTCAACCATCATAGCCAAGCGAATGTTCCACGTTGACAGCGTAAATCTCGCCGGAAGGCGGCGGAACAGCATGCGCCCCCACCTTGCCCTCATGCACGAGGCGGACACGCCTGCTGCTGCCCGGCGCAAGGTGGAACCAGTTCTCGGCGGCATGGTAGGCATGATCCTCGATGTGCACCCAGCGAGCGAAGCGCTGGGTTGACACGGTCAGCCACCACTCACCTGCCGCTTGCTCAAGCTGTGCCCGCAAGCCTGGCGCCTTGAGCGCCGCGGCACGGCGGTCGGGCAAATAGACGGCCTGACTCAGTGGCTCGCCACTGTCGGCAGCAAGCAATGTCGCCACCACGACGTCATGCGTCAGCGGGCCGAAGCGGTAGGCATAAGTCAGGTCGACGAAGCGGTCAAGCAACGCAGCAGCCTCCACGCGCTGCGCACTGCGGGCCGGCAGGCACAGGCTGTGCCGAGCCTGCGCCACGACCGCCTCGCCATCGCGCAGGCAATCCAGCTCCAGCCGCAATGCACGTGGCTGCGGCGTTTCGTTGAGCACGTGCAAGTGCAGTCCGTTGAGGCCTTCATCGGTAATCAGTACCTGCAGCGGCTGCCAGACTTGCCTCAAGGCATGCCAGGCCGATTTGGGACGGCCACACGCGTCGACGATACCCCAGCCGGCGCCAGGCATCAGATCCTGCAATTGCCAGACCAGACCACCCGCGCAACTCGACCCGACACGCCGCCATTCGCTGAAGACTTCGGTCATGACGTCCGCGACCACGGCGCGCGACAGCATCAGGTAGCGCCGGGGCTGTTCGTACCGCAGGCGCGGCGGATCCACGTCATACAGCACGCGCAAGTAGTGCTCGCGCACATCCTCGAAGTCCCACGGAGCGCCGGCATCGCGCGGCACCGTGGCCTTCCAGCGCGGCGCGTGCAGCGGCGCAGACAAGCCGTGCTCCGTCAACGTGCGGTCACCGGGAACATTGGCAAAAGCCAGGCATTCGGAAGCGAAGCGCACTTGCGCCAGGCGTGCGTCGGCCAACGGTCGCTGGTAGGCCCCGACGCCGTAGTAGTGGCTGATGCCCGTGTCAGGCTGGAACGGCCAGCTGCCGCCGGTCGGCGAATTGCTGACATACACCACGTCCGGCCGATGGGCGGCAACCAGGCCCGGAATCAGTTCATCGAACAGCGGTTGCTTCCAGTTGCTGCGCGACGCGCCCAGCATCGCGGCCTGCTGCTCTGCCTCGCTACCGCCACACAGCACCGCGAGACTCGGATGCGCCCGGGTTGATGTCAGCCACTCGCTGACTTCGCGCGTGATGTCATCGGTAAGGCCAATGCCAGGCCCGATGCCGCCATAGTCAAAATTGGCGAACATGAAATCGTGCCAGACCAGCAAGCCAAGTTCGTCACAGATCCGGTAAAACGCTTCGCCCGGATAGCAGGTGACGCCGCTGATTCGCACCATGTTCATGCCGCCCTGGCGCGCCAGCGTCAACCAACGCCTGGATGCTTCATCGGTGTCTGCCAGGCCGGGCAGGTCATGGCTTGAGATGCAGGCCCCGCGGCAAAACACCCGCTCGCCGTTGATGCACAGTGCGAAGTGCCCGGACTCGCCAGCACGATCCGACGATACCGTGCGAAAGCCCACCCGGCCGCAGTCGATGGCGCGCCCCTCGATGTTCGCATCGACGCCGTAGAGGCAAGGTTCGCCATGCGTATGCGGCCACCACAGCCTGGGGCGTTCCACGCGCACCGTGCCCACCAGGGTGTGATCGTCAACGCGCGACAGCGAGCCGGGATAGCCGCAACCCTCCGCGTCCCTGGCTTCGATCGATCCCGAAGCCGGCGCGGAGGCCGGAAAATGCAGGCGCAGCGTGATGACACCGAGATCGCCCTGCACCTGTCCCCACAGGTCAGAGCGCACCCCATGCAGGATGTCGTCGCTGGCCGGGTCGAGCAATTCCACCGAGCGCCAGGGACCCACCGCATGCACCGGCGGGCACCACCCCGGCATGTGGCCAAGCAGCGTCGTGCGGACGGTGCGCAGCGTCGGCGGCACGATCATTCGCGGCTTCCAGCGCACGGGGCCGCGCTGCTTGCGCAACCATGGATAGAGCGCGCGAAAGCAAAGGTACAGCAGGTTGTCGCCATCCAGGTCGGCCTCGACCTCATGCGCGACGAACATATGCTGCGCGCTCAGCACGAGCTTTCCGTTAAGCCAGGCTTCGGCCACCGTGGCGAGCCCGTTAAAGCGCAGCACGCGGCGGCCACGGCCGGCAAAGCTGACGCGATACCAATAATCATGCAGGTGCAGTGGCGGTGGCGCCGAGTCGTCCCAGCGCCCGGCAGCGCGCAGGGCGCTGGCCACCGTGCCGGGCACGGGTGCTGGCAACCAGGCTGCGGCGGGATCCAGTGCGGCGGGGCTATCGGCGGCGCCGGCGGGCGTTTGCACCCAAGCCCACTCGCCGCCGAACGCGGCACTGCCGATGGCGACGCCGGGACGGCTGCCGGGCGATGCCTGCCGAGCGGACGCCGAAGTGCCCGTGTCCGCGTTAGTTTGCGCCTTCATGGACTGCCTTCCCTGAGAAAACCTGACAGGACCGGAACGCCAGCATGGCGGAGCACGCGTGACAGCACGGGACGGCCGCGCCGGGCGAGGCCCCGGCCGCATCCGCCGTCACGGCACCTCATTGGCCGAACGGATGCGGCACGTAAAGTCGTCCAGTCGCGCCGTGCTGGCACGTACTAGATGCCTCCGAGCACATCACGCACCCGCTGGGGCCAGTTCGCCAGCTTGAAGCCGTGATGACGCAGCAGTGCCAGCGTCAGGCGCTCGATGCCAAAGCCCACGCAGCCGGTGTGCGCCGGCGCGCCGTCCGCGGTACGCAACGGCCACGCGTGCGCGAAATGGTCCATGTGGTAGTTGAAACTCATGCAAGCCGTGGGTGGCGCGCCATCATTGATCGGCACCAGCAACTCGAACTTCAGCTTGAGCTCGCGCTGGCTGTCGGCCACGATCTTGCCGCCACGGCCAAAGAACGGATCGTTCGCCACGTCAACCTCGTGCGGCAAGCCAAGCAGGCTGGCCAGTTGCGTACCACGTTCCATCCATCGTTGACGGAATTCCACGATCTGCCCGGCCGTGCCGAGCCGGACATATTCGCGCTGGCGGAACATCTGCATGCGTGCAGGGTCGATCGAAGGCTCATGGCGGAAGCAATACGTCAACACGTCAACCACCAGCCCCTCCCGAGGCATCAGACCGCGGCTGGCCAGCACCGGGTAGACGGGATAGCACGCCGCAGGGGCCAGCACCACATCGGTGGGCTGCTGCTGATCGGCCCATTCCTCACCGTGCTCCAGGCGCGCCAGCAGACGGTGATGCTCGCGATCGCCACCACAGAAGCAATGCACCGTCCCAGCCAGCTGGGGAAAGCTCTTGAGATATTCACTCGCTTCAAAGTCCTTGCGCGGCATGGCAGGAGGAAATCGCATCACCTCCGCGTCCTGGTCGGCGCCCAGTTTGCTGATCGCGTAGTTCAAGCCGTCGGCAATACTCTCGAACAGTCCGCTACGACCATAAATGCCGTCGACCGTGGTGGGGAAGAGCACCCGGGCGTCAATCAGCGCCTGCCGGTAAGCCCGGCGGCCCGTGTCAGGATCCTGCGCCGGCGTGGCCACGGCATGATGGTCACCCGGGGCAACGGATGAGTCGTCGCTTGGCACGTAAGCGTTGCTGGTATCGTCCATGGACGGCTCCTCAGGCAGACCGGTCCGCCAGTAGCAGATTGGCGGTATTGGTCAGAATGCGATCGTTGTTGATCATCAAGGGGGCGGACCACAGATCCCGCAGGTGGCGTCCCAGGCTGAACGGCGTGCCATGCTTGTAGCCCGCCATGCCGCAGACCAGCATCGCGATTTGCACCGCTTCGAGCGCCAGCGACGACACGCTGGTCTTGAGCCCGTTCATTTCCGCCGCCAGGTTGAAAATTGCCGACACACTCTGGCTTGCATGACGCTGGCGTTGGTGAGCCAACGCCAGTTCCAGCCTCCCCTCCAGCATCTGGATAATGGCAACCGCTTCGGCCACGCGCGTAGCCGAGGGCGGAAGCGTGCCAGGCCGGGCGCGCGCCTGGCCCTGGAACAGCACCTTGGCGCGCTGAACCGCATCCGCGGCGATGCCGGTCCACAGGGCAGACCACAAGATGTGCGACACGGGGGTCATGGTGACGTCGGCAATCTCGCCGAACGACACGGGCAGGATCTGATCGGTATGCCCGCGGGCTTCCAGCCGGAATCCATTGCTGCAGGTGCCGCGCATGCCCAGGGTATCCCAGGTGGAGAGACTTTCCAGTACGTAGTCTGGCTTGAGCACGCTTACCATGACCTGGTCCGATGGCGAGGCATCGGGATGGCGGCGTGCCGTGACGAGGATCCCGTCGGCGTGGGCGCCATAGGAAATGGTCGGAGCCATCTTGAGCAAGTGCAGGTTGCCGCCATCGGCGTTAACCGCGCAGCCGCTGCTGCGCAGGGCACCGCCAATCGCCTCTTCGGACGTGGCCGAAGCCAGCAGCAATTGGTCGCTGGCCAGGCGCTGCAATAGCTGTGCGTGCCACGAGCTGGTGCTCGCATGATTGACCAGGCATGCCACCTGTATCTGGTGCATGGCGTAGATCATTCCCGTCGAGGCACAGGCACCGCCCAGCACGCGGCAGACCGCTGCGATCGTTTCCAGCGACGCGCCATCACCGCCACAGGCTGGCGGCACCATGGCGCCCAGCAACCGCTGCTCACGCAAGACTGCAAACGCCTGGTGCGGAAAACACGCATCGGCGTCGACCTGGTCTGCATGCCTGGCCGCTTCTGCCGCAGCCAGGCGCGCTCCGGCCAGCAAGTGTGCGGCGTCAGCAGTCTCTGCGCGCGGAAAGGCCTGCTCGACGCTGGCGAGGACCGGGCTCATGCCGCCTCCTGCTCTTGTTTGATCTGCTCGGTCGCCGCAGCCAGTGTGCTGATGCTGCGGAACAGCTGGCGGGTCAGCATGCGGTCAGGTATCTCGATGCCGAAGGTATTCTCGATCGCGAGCATGACTTGCACCGTTGCCAGTGATGACAGTCCCGCTTCGTATAGATCGGCCTGGTCGTCCAGCGATTCAACTGGTACGTCAAGTCGGGCCACTTCTAAAAGTATGGTGCGTATCGCTGCTCGCATGCCGGGCTCCAGGTTGAGGTACAACGCCTTGGTGACCTATTGGGCCTGAACGTCGCACGCGCATCAGTGCGTTTTCACACCAATGCGCGTGCTCAGAACGTCCGCCAAACGCTCGCAGAAACGGGTACGCCCACACAAATGGCGGTGCGGTTTCTGGCGTGCTTTGGCGTGCGTCAGTCTTTCCCTACCCGATCGGCTTGACCGGCCAATGCGGGAGGCTTCGCTACCGCTCGGGGCAACGGCATCCCCAGATAAGGATTGATGGTATTGAAGTCCGCCCGGTTGCTGCGCCGGGGCATGACACCGTTGAGGATGCCACCGGCCAGCCTGGCATTGGCGTGCGCCAGGCGCTTGAGGGCTTCATCAACCTGCGCCGTCGCCGTGACATCGGCGCGCACCACCACCAGCGTGGAACCGGCCAGGTTGGCCACCAGCGTGGCATCGGCCACCGCCAGCACTGGCGGCGTGTCCACCAGCACCAGGTCGAAGCGGCCCGCGCACAGCCGCAGGGATTCCGCCAGCGCGGGCAGCATCAGCAGCTCGGACGGATTGGCCGGCACCGCGCCGCGACTAAGCAGGAACAGGCCGTTGACCACGCTCGGCTTGACCGCGTCTGCGATTGCGCTGCGGCCAGCAAGCACTTCTGCCAGCCCGGGCTCGGCAGGCAGGTCGAACCAGTCCGCCACGCGGCCGCGGCGCAGGTCTGCGTCGACAAGCAGCACGCGCTGGCCGGCTTCGGCGAACAGCACCGCCAGGTTGACCGCGGCGAAGGTCTTGCCGGCGGCGGCGGCGGGGCTGGTCACCGCGACCACGCAGTTGGGCGCATCGCGCAACGCGAAATGCAGCGCCGCCCGCAGCGTGCGCAGGCCTTCCACGGCGAGCGAATGCGGGGCGCGCCGCGCCAGCAGGAACTGGTCGTGCAGGCCCTGGCGCATCAGCCGTTCGGCGCGCGCGCGCTCGTCCTCCGGGGCGGCGGCCGTGGCGGCGTCGATCACGCTGGTGACAGACTCGGGCCAGCCCAGGCGCACATTGGGCGGCAGCACAAAGCCAGAGGCGATGCCCAGGCGGCGCTTGGCATCGACCAGTCGTTCCAGCGCGGTCTGCTCGTTGCTGAAGGCGATATCGCCCAGCATGGCCATGCCCAGGCGCTGTTCCGCATCGGCGGCGCTGGCTACCGACGGGCGCATGCGCTGGCGCAGGTTGACCGCGGCCACGCCCAGGCACAGGCCGAGCAAGGCGCCGGCGGAGGCGAACGGCCACGTGCCGAGACCGACCGGTGTGACCGGCGCGATCGCGGCATCGACCACGCGCATCTGGGTAGAGCTGTCGGACAGCATCAGCGACAGCTGCTCGACCTTGCTGCGCAAGGACATGTACATGTCCTCGGCCACCTTGACGTCACGCGTGAGCGCCACCGATTCGCGCTCGGAGGCCGACAGGGTCTGCATGCGCGCGTCGATCTCCGCGCGCTCGCGAGTCATCTGCTGGATCTGGCTGTCGACGGTGCGGACCTCGTTGGCCTCGGGCGTGAAGCGCTGGAGCAGCCGCGTGCGCTCAAGCCTGAGCGCTGCGATCTGGCGTTGGTACTCCATGCTGTTGCTCAGGAACGACTGCGCGTCGCGGCTGGGCTGCAGCGAACCCGTGCGCGCACGGTAGCGCGTGAGCGCCTCTTCGGCGCGCGTGAGTTCGCTCTGCACGCGCGGCAGCTCGCCTGACAGGAACGCGAGCGTGCCGGCCGCGTCCTGGCGCCGCTTGTCGGTCTGGCCGTCGATATAGGCGCGCGTGACCCCGTTGACGAGTTGGGCGGCAAGCTGGCGGTCCGGGTATTGCCAGCTCACGCGCACGGTGCCGCCCGGCGCGGACAGCGGGTCGGCCGCGCCGCCCAGGCTCGCCGGGGTTTCGCTGCGTTCGCTTTCCACCATGAGCCCGCGGCGCACGGACTCGGCGGTGCGGGCCAGGTCGTGCCGCGTGAGCTGGAAGCGCGTACCGGGCGCGGCCTCGATCTTGTCCACGCGCAGCACAATGCCGTTGGCCATCGCGGTCTCGCCGGCCCGCCCTTCAAGCAGCAAGGTGTCCTGCTGCATCAGGCGGTAGCGGCCGTCGCTGCGCACCTCGAAGGTGAGTGGCTGGTCTACCAGCGCCTCGGGCACGGTCATGCTGGCGATTACCAGGCGCTCGCCGCCCCAGGCATAGCCCAGGCTGGCAGGCCAGGTGCCGCGCGGCTGGCCGGGTGTGGAAAAGCGCTGGACCAGCGCGCCCAGCAGCGGCGCACGCAGTGGCTGCGCGGTGATATCGAGCCGCAGCCGCTCCACCACCGGAGCGACCACGGCGCGGCTCTTGAGCAGGCCCGCGTCGAAGGCCGCCGGGCCCTGCATCTGGGCAACGCTGCGCATGCCGCCATCGCGCCCCTCTACCTGCATCAGCGCCTGCGCGCGATACTGCGGCGGCGCCGACAGCGCCACCAGCAAGCCTGCGGCCGCACCGGCCACGCCAGCCGCGGCGATCCAGCCGAGGTGGTCCATCAGCGCGCGCGCCTGCGTGGTGCCCGGCTGGGCATCACGGCGCGGGGTGGCGCTCTCAGCCGGTCCACCGGCATATGACAGTCTGCTCACGAGTACGGCTCCTCAAATGGGATCGGCGCGGCGTATGCACGCCGCGCCTCGCAGGCCACGCGCCGAAGCGTGCCGCTCAGGCGTTGGCCAGCGCGGGCAGCAGGCGGTCATACTCGCGCTTGACCAGCTTGTAGCACTCGCACGAATGCTTCTCCAGCCCGCAGCGGTCGATCACGGTGATATGGCCGCGGCTGTGGTGGATCAGGCCCAGGTCTTCCAGCTTGCCGGCCGCTTCGGTCACGCCTTCGCGGCGCACGCCGAGCATGTTGGCGATGACCTGCTGGGTGATCACCAGTTCGTTGGAGCTGAGCCGGTCGATGGCCAGCAGCAGCCAGCGGCACAGTTGCTTGTTCAGGGAGTGATGGCGATTGCAGGCCGCGGTCTGTGCGATCTGCGTGAGCATGGCCTGCACGTACAGCAGCGTCACGCGCTGCAGCGTGGGCAGGCGCGGCAACTCGCCGCGCAGCAGGCGCGCGGGAATGCGATAGGCCATTCCGGGGCTGCGCACCTCGACCCGGCTGGGCATGGTGTCGCCGCCGGTGACCACCGGGATGCCGACCAGCCCTTCGTTGCCGACCGCGGCGATCTCGACCGTCGCGCCGTCCTCCAGCAGCGACAGCAGCGACACCACCGCGGTGGTCGGGAAATAGACGTGGACGATGCGCTGGCCGGAATCAGTCAGGAGTTCGCCGGCGCGCAGACGGACCAGCTCGAAGTGCTGCGCCAGCGTCTCCCACTCGCCGCGCGGCAGCGCGCTGAGCAGGTGATTGACATGCAGATCCGATCGATGCGTAATCATTTTCGTACCCCCTGTCCAATCCCGTGTCCGGGAACAACGCTCTGCCGGCCTGGCTCGGCACGACTGCTATCCGAGAACCGGCTGGCCACGCCACCGACCCAGATGCGGCGCTCTTTGCAAGCCAGTGCCTCTATTTAGCGTCATGGCAGCGCGCTCCGACAGTAGGCGAACGGCTGGGAAACGGTCATCCATCGGGAGGTTGGACGGAAAGGCGAGAGTGCAGCGGGCGCTGGCAAAGGCGCCATGCGCCGCGGCGGGCGCGATGTCTGCCGCCGCCACACGAGGCGAGGCAGCATGGCGGCTGGAAGTGGTTCCGGGCTAATCAGCCGCGGCAGGCACGCAAGCCTGGATGCATGGCATGCCCTCCGCTGTCGGCATGAGACCCGGGCTATCGTGCAAATGGCGGATGCACCGGCTTGCCCCCAGCGCCGGATCAAACCGGTTCTGTGCCACGCGCCAGAGGCGGCGCACAAGCCACGGGTTGCCCGCTGCAGGCACGGTCTGCCGGCTCATGGCGTGAACTCGCCGAAATGCGCGGCCAGCAACGGCACGCTGGCCAGGTATGAGGCTTCGAGCTGGTCCAGGCAGTCTTCGCAACGGTCCGGCTTGCGGCTGATGACCGCGCGCATCAGGCGGAACTGCATCACCATCGCCTCCGAGGCCATGGTGTAGCAGGCTTGCGCCGCCTTCTCAGGCACCTCCTGCCCATGCATCACCAGCCAGCGCAGGTAGCGCGCCAGCAGCTCGAAATTGGCGCCGAGCTGGCGCAGCACGCCCGACGCGTAGTGGTGAAAGCCCGGTTCGCCGCGCGCCATCAGCCGCTCGAGATGCTGGGGAAACACCGCCCGAAACAGGGTGACGGGGTTCTCGCGCGGACGGTTTCCCAGGTGAAAGCGCAGCAATGCCAGCGAGGCCTCGAGCAGCGTCTCGGCAGCGTGCGGGTGCCCGTTGCGGCGGACCACGTCGGCGTGCATGAAGGGCAGCGCCTCGGCACTGCGCACGC
The DNA here is from genome assembly GCF_058792255.1 of Cupriavidus sp. CPT47-8839-RL05A. Taxonomy (NCBI): domain Bacteria; kingdom Pseudomonadati; phylum Pseudomonadota; class Betaproteobacteria; order Burkholderiales; family Burkholderiaceae; genus Cupriavidus; species Cupriavidus sp. CPT47-8839-RL05A. The sequence continues at coordinate 145,408 of NZ_JBYTEG010000011.1, forward strand.
CCGGTGCCAGGCGAATGATGGCGGCGTAGTCCTCGCCGGTCGCGGTGTGGTAGCCGTCGGAGTGGTAGTAGCCGACCGCGCCGGCCTCGGGGATCAACACATCGATGGCAATGCAGGTGGGCATGCAATGGCGCAGGTAGCCGGCGCCGCGGGGTGGCGGCAACTGGCTGCTGTCCAGCTCCATCACGACGATATGGCCGCGCGAGGTCTGTGCCGCCACGTGCGACTCGAGCGAGTCGTAGAACGTCAGGGCGTGCACGGTGAGGCCATACAGCCGCTCCAGGTCGGCATCCGGAAAGCGGCACTGCGTGAAGTGGTCGGCCTCGAAGTCCTGCCGCACCGCGCAGGCCAGTGCCGCGACCGGCGGCAGGTCCAGCCCGTGCAGCAGCTCGATCCAAAGGTCGATATGGCAGTTGACGTGCGACCACACCGGATTGCCGCCGCGCAATCCCGGTCCGCCCCGTCCACGCATCCTGGTGTCGCCGTGCACTAGTGACCTCCGCCCCTGCCATGCCGTTTCATGAGCGGGTACGGACGGCCCATGCCGGGCCCGCGCGCGTGCCTGACGAGCGATACGGCAGGCCGAGCGCTGACACCAGTCATTTTTCCGTCTCCCCCTGAACCCGAGCCAGATACTTGCTGCCATTGGCCGTGATGGCGATCTTGGCGCGCGCGGTTCTGGCCAGTCTGTTGGACGGCGCACAAACCGGCAAAGGGTTCAGGCGGTTCAGGGGCACTCAGCCGCAAAGTTGCGCGCATGGTGCTTCTGGTTGATGGAGGAGCGCGAGCTGATTGGTTATCGTCAAGGAGACGTGTGGGCGGGCAGTATGGCCCGCACGCCTTCAAAGCCCGCATGGTCCCCCGGTCGGCGGGCTTCTTTTTTGGCTCGCCGGCTAGTGTCCTGTTCCGCAAATACCTTGCCATGAAATTTTGGCAAGCCATCTACGGAACAGGACACTAGCTGCGCAATCACGAGGGGAACGACAAAGGCACAGTGGCACCCGGCGAGGCCGCCGGGTGCCACTGTGCCTGATTCTCGCTGGATGCCTGCTGGTTCAGGCTACGAGTGGCGGCGGCACGCGATGCCGATGCTGAGCAATGATCAGCGCCCTCAGGCTTTCCACACGCAGCCGCGCTTCGCGCTCACCGGCCGCGCGGGCCGCGTCGGCGGCGGCCAGCTCGCAGTCAAACTGACGCCCGTGCAGTTCACCGCGATAGAGCAGCGGCTCATCGCTGCCCTCGTTGGCACCCGCGTGGCAACCATGGTCAAGGCTGGCAGCCAGCCTGATCTCGAAGCAGCACGCCCACTTGCCTCTGCCTTCGCGCACAGCAAAGCCGCGAACGACGAGGAATTCCAGTCCGGCCTCCATATGACCCCCTTACTTCCCCGGGGCGGCCTGCCTGCAAACTGGGCTGGCTTCTGCCTCCGGGCGAATCAAGCATAGGCAATCAGGTGCGATGCGCACTCATCCGGTGGATGTAGGCCTGCTCGCTCAAAGGAGGGAGGCGGTGGTCCCGCTGGCGCCCGTCAGCGACAGCGCCATGCGCGGGAAGCACTGGCCGCCGGCCCACACCAGCGCGGTGGCAGCGCAGACCAGTTCAAGCGGTGCCGGCAGCGCGAGACACCCGCTGGCACCGAGCAGCGCGGCATGCAGCATCAGCGAGGCATCGAGGCGATCGGACAGCACCAGCCAGCGCCGTGGCGCCAGGCGTGCCTGCAGCTGGTCCAGCAACGCACGCGGGTCGCCCTCCAGCGCGCTGCAATCGATCAGCGCAATATCGGCCGGGTCCGGCTTCGTCTCCGAAGACGAAGCCTGCGTCGATGCGCGCGCCGATTCATGCAGCCACTGCGGCGTGCGCCACGTGATCGGCTGCGGCACGTCCAGTGCGTTCAGGCGACGCGCCAGGACACGGCACATCATTTCATTGCTGGCGATGAGATAGGTCGGCATTGACTCGGTCTGGCAGCGGGCCCGGGCCGCAGATGCGCTTGCCACCCGGTCGGGAGCCGGGCCGCGTGGGCGGCCCGCCTTGCAGGGCATCAGGGCAGCGCCGGCCGCCGGAAAAAGTGTCTGCAGATGCCTTTCATCACAAGGTAGCAAGCCGCCGCCGCCATTGCCTCATGCTTTTGGCCGAGAGCCGCACGCCAGAAGGATGAGGCGCGGCCCGTGAAAGCCGCGCCGCCACCCGTCACGCAGCCTGGCAGGTGGGGTCGGGTGCCGGCACCCGGGTCACCGGATTAACGGGCGTGGCGGGCCCGGCCCAGTTGAGCGTTGCACCCTTCTGCAGGGCAACGTAGACGGCTTCGCCCTTGTTGCGTACGTGCAGGCGCTGGTACAGCGTGCAGGCATGCGTCTTCGCGGTGGCTACCGAGATATTCAGCATGCGGCTGACCGTCTTGATGGGATAGCCCCGCGCCAGCAGCGCCAGCACTTCATACTGGCGCTCGGTGATGTTCAGCAGGTGCGCGCCGGCCGACGGGGTTTCGTGGTACGTCGCGTGCGCCTGGAAATGGCGCTGGGGCGCGGGCACCGCATGCTCGAGCACGGCCTCGCCGATGCCTGCGCGCAGCGCCACGACCCGGGCCTCGCCCTGCCCTGCGCTGCTTGCCACCGGGGCATGGCCGGCATCGAGTTCCGGTTGCCAGGCGTGGTGGCTGCCCTGGGCACGCGCCGGGAAGCACTCGCCGCCGGCCAGCACCAGGCGCACCGCGGCATCGAGCGCATCCGCACTGCAGCTCTTGGCCACGCAACCGCGCACCGGGTCAGGCAAGCCTGCATCCGGCAGCGATGGCGCCGCCTGATCGCTGAGGACCAGCACGCGCTGCGGGCGTAGCCGCTGGCACAGTTCCTCCAGCATGGCCCAGCCGCCGGCGTGATCGGCTGGCAGGCCATAGATCAGCAGGTCGGCATCGTACAGCCACAAATCTGAATCGACTGGGGCGAGGGGATCGATATCGATCAGGTCACCAGGAATATGTGCTTGGGCCAGCAGATGGCGCAGACCCAGGCGCAGGAGGGGGTGAGGCTCGATCAAGAGGATGGTGGCCATGGCCGCTCTCTTATTATTGCGGCAAGTACGGACCCTGCGACAATCCGCGCTTGCTTGTCGGAAATGCTCCGCTATCTTGCGGTTGCACTTCCATACGATCCGCCATCGCTCCAGACCGCCCGGCAGCCTTCCCGTCAGGCTGCAGGTCCGTCCTTCCCGTGGAGATACCGGATCGCCCCGTTTTGCGTGTTAAGACGCTTATGTAGAAAGAGTCTTAGATGCGACTGAAGTCTGATCTAAGTATTTATAACTCCTGACCTGCAGCATATGAAACGCGTAGGTCGAATGCAAGGTGATGGTGCGCTGCGGCGGGTTTTCCCCGAGCACTGCCTGACACCAGCATACGGATCCCACAAGGGCAGCGGGGATGACTTTCCAGTGAAAACGCGCATAAAATTATCGGCATTGCATTTACCTGTGCATTTCGGGCCGGATGAATTCTCGCTCGCTTCAAGTGCCTTATAAATCAAGAAGTTAGCCATTCAGCGCATACCTGCCCATGATTCCCGGAATGATGACGGTCAGCCTCACCCGCAGCGAATTTGCAGCGGTGCGCGCCTATGTCCAGGGCATGCCGGCGGCCATGGTGGTGCCCCGCTACCTGGCCGACGAAGCCGATGACGACGAAGCCGGGGCCGAGTCTGCGCTGCGAATCCTGCTTGCCCTGCGCGACCGGATGGTCCAGCTCGCGCACCTGCACGGACGGGCGGACCTGGCCGAACTGCTGCTGGCCGGCCCTGGCCGCTCCAACCGCGGCATGGATCGCCGCGTCGACGCGCTGGCCGAGCTCGAACGCTTGGGTACGGCGGCGCCGCGCCCCCAGCACGGCGTGGAGTTGTGGTTTGCACCAGCCTTGGCGCGGCGCTTGCACAAGGCTGAAATTGTGACTCTTAATACTCTTTTTGAGCTTGCAAACCGACGCGGCAGCGCCTGGTGGCGGACCGTCCCGCGCATTGGCGCGCTTGCCGGCGCGGCCGTCAACCGCTGGCTCGGCGAGAACCGCGCTGCCTTCCGGGATCCGGACGGCAAGCCATTGCTGGGCGAACACGTCGGCAACCGCACTCTGCTCGAGCGAGGCAGGCTGGGACCAGGGCTGCGCCAGCCGTTGCCGCTGGAATGGATGACCGCGTCGCCCGCGTTGGCCTCAGACGCCAGCTGCCCGTACAGCCAGGGCCTCGACGTGGTCCAGGCCTGGCTGCGCGATGCCGCTGGTGACAGCGGCAGCACGTTCTCGGCCTACCGCAAGGAGGCGGAGCGCCTGCTGCTGTGGGCAGCGCTGGAGCGGCGCAAGGGCCTGTCGCAGCTCGATCTGGACGACCGCCGGGCCTACCTGGGCTTCCTGGCGCAGCCCGAACCGGCCAGCCGCTGGTGCGGACCACGGGCGCCGCGCTACCTGGCCGGATGGCGTCCGTTCACCGGCCCGCTCAGTCCGGCAAGCGTGCGGCACAGCATGCGGGTGCTGGCCGCCCTGTTCCGCTGGATGCATGGCAACGGCTACCCGGGCGCAGCGCTCTGGCCAGCCCGGATCCCGGATGGCACCGATGCCTCGACGGCAACAAAGGCGGCGCGGCCGGACACCTTGCAGGTTGCCGAGACCAGCCTGGCCCCCTTCCTGTCATGGCTGGAACGCCGGGGCGGCGACGGCGATGGCCAGCGCTACCGAACGGCCCATGCGGCAATCCTGCTGTTGCGGGAACACCGGCTCAGCCTGGACCGGCTGACCTCGGTCACGCGGCGTTCGCTGGCGCCGATGCAGCAGCCTGCGCGGGTTCCGGAAGACGGTGTGGAAAGTATTGTGCCAGACGGAACGCCTGGCTTTGGCCTGGCCACGCAGCACGCGCTGGCCCGGCATTGGCGTGACCGCAATCTCCAGTGGGATGGCGCGGGCACCGAAGACGCCTCGCTGATCGGTCCACCGGCCGCGCCGCCGACCCGGCGCGCGCAGCGCAAGCTGGCGGCATTGCCGCAGGCCGGCTACTCGGTGCGTGGCCTGCATGCCCTGCTGTCCAGCATGCTTGAGCGCTACCGCAAGACCTGTGATCCGGAGTTTGGCGCGCGCTCGCCGCGCGACCTGCTGGCCTGAGCGCTGCGGCGGCAATGCTGCCGCAGCGCCGCCATGGCGTGCCTTCCCGGCTCAGAGCAGCGTGTTATCCAGCCCGAAGCGGGCCTTCAGGGCCTCGACCAGCGCCTCGCGGGCACTGCGGTCGCTCAGCTGCACGTCCAGCATCACGCGTCCCGAGTCCCATTCCTTGATGGTGCCCAGCAACTGGCCGCTGTCGGTCCGGATCTTGTATTGCCGGCTGATTTCCTTGACCTTGCGCGCCTTGCCTTCCTGCGCGTGCTTGCGGATGGCTTCAACCTCGCGGCTCGACAGGCCGTCATTGATGATGCGCGCCACCAGTTCTCGCGTGCGCTCCTCGCCCGCCAGCTTGCAGTACAGCGTCAGCTCATAGCCCGCGGCGATGCCGATCGCGCTCGGGCGCTCGCGCATCACGCCCAGCACGGACTCGGGCAGGCGCAGCAGCGCCAGCGTCTTGTTCACGGTGCCGGCCGACATGCCGGTCAGCTCGCAGATTTCCTCTTCCTTCTGGACCTTGCCTTCGTCCAGCAACTGGCGCCAGGCGATCGCATTGTCCAGCGCTGACTGGTCCGAGCGCTGCTCGTTGAGCATGAACGACAGCCGGTAGAAGTCCAGGTCGCTCAGGTCGTTTTCGACAAAACATTCCATCTCGAGCTTGCCGGCAGACGCCAGGGCTCGCTTGCGGTAATGACCGTCGATCAGGATGTAATGGCCGGGGCGCGCCGGATCGGGCGCGGCCAGGCCGGGGGTCTTCTGGCCGTGCGTGGCAATGGATGCCGCCCGCTCCTGCACCACGGCGGGATCGTAGAGGCGCCGCGCGTTGAGAGGATTGTCGTGCAGTTGCGCCAGCGGAATCCTGATCAGCTGCCGACCCGCGGCGGCTTCGCCAGGACTTTCAGCGCTGAAAACAGGCGCTCCATCGGCTCCCCTGCCCTGCAGCAAGCCATTCGGATGCTGGGAAATGGCCGCTTCCGCGCGTGCGAAACGGTCCAGCGTATCGTTGCGGGTCTTTTCGGCCGCCATGCCGGCCAGCATGCCAGCCTTGAGGCTCTTCAGTTTGGTAGCCATGCCTAGTGCTCAATCAAAGACAGTATTTCATCGACCATCATGTCGACCTCCTGCACCGCCTCGCGTGCGCCGGCGACGCCGTGCACGGTGCAGCCGATCGCCTGGCATTCCCGGAATGCCGAGCGCGACCCGATCATCGAATTCAAAAGCGGTACGTCGCCGTCGTCGCCAAGGATTTCAATGGCCTGGCGCGCGATCGAGACGCGGCGCTGGACCATATTGGCCATCACGCGGATCAGCAAGGACTCATTCTGGACCTGGGCGTGTTGCGCCAGCGTCTTGGCCGCAACCGCCGCCCACAGATCCGGCGGTGAAGGCACCACCGGAATAATGGCAAGGTCGGAAATCAGCAGCGCGCTCGAGGGCGCTGCCGAATGCACCGCCGGCGGGCAATCCACGACGATGTAGTCATAATCCTGGACGAACTTTCGGACCTCGCGGTGCATGGCGCCGCCCGAGGGCGCCAGGCCGATCACGGAAGCCGGGAACGGCCGCTCGTCGCTGGCCTGCGCCGCCCAGCGGGTGGCGGTGCCTTGCTCGTCCATGTCGACCAGCATCGAGCGCGCGCCCCGCAGGCCGAGCGTGCCAGCAAGGTGCATGCTGACCGTAGTCTTGCCGCAACCGCCTTTCTGGTTAAAGACTGTGATGATTTTGGCTGGCACTGCGACCTCTCTTTCAGCGCTGAAAGCGCGGTTGATTCTTAAGGCGCAACTGTAGCCAAAAGCACGTGATGCTTCAACCGTTTTCCAAATTTACAAAATATATGTTGCCGCCACGGGGCCCACTGGCCGCCATTTGGCAGCCGGAAACCGGCCGGACCGTAAAATTGCTTGAAAAGCAGGACGGAATGTGCCTAAAGTATCTGTAGTGCGCATTACGCCGCACATGACACCGCAATCCAAAGTGGTTATGATGCGCGCTACAGTCGAGTCAAGTCGTGTCAACCTCGTCGGCTTCCGTTCGGTATCTACGAGAACTCAACGTGCTTGAACGGTTGTTTGCGTTGTGTACAAGAACTTGCTTCGAAAAGGAAATTCCTATGGCAACCGGTACGGTCAAGTGGTTCAACGAGACCAAGGGCTTTGGCTTCATTACCCCGGACGACGGTGGTGCAGACCTGTTCGCGCACTTCTCGGAAATCCAGGGCTCGGGCTTCAAGACCCTGAAGGATGGGCAGCGCGTGACGTTTGAAGTCAAGCAAGGCCCGAAGGGCCTGCAGGCTTCGGCAATCAAGCCGGCCTGACCAGCCTCGGCTGATCCCGCCCGTTGCGGCTCCGTCCGCAGCAGGCAAACAAAAAAGGCAAGCGTTCAACGCTTGCCTTTTTTGCATTCAGGGGCCGGACATGGTGCCCGGCCTCAGCTCCGGGGCGCCCGGCCCTGCTGATACCGTCCCGAGAGCACGTGCAACGGCGTGCGCGGATCTCCCCGGGCGGGAAGCTAGCAGATCAGCCCAGCTTGCGCACGCTGGTCCGGGAAGGCTGCAGGATCAGCGCCTTGGACGAATCCGCATCGACCTTGGCACCGGGATACACCACCAGCACATCCTTCAGGGCCTTGCGGAACAGCGCACGGAACTTGCGCTCGCTTTCGGTCTCGGTGCCGAACTGCATCTGCAGCGCCTCCCACGGGATTTCCGTGCGGCGCTGGATCGTGAAGAAGCGGTAGGTCAGCCACGAATACACGTCCAGCGCGAACGGCGACTGTTTCAGCGCCTTGAGCGCGCGCATGTCGACCGGTACGGGGCGGTTGACCAGTTCGTTGAAGAAGGGCTCGGACAGCACCACGAAGCTCTCGAACATGGACCCTTGACCAGGCTGCATGGGGTCCCACCAGGTCGACAGCTGGTCGGCCAGCAGGTAGCCCACCCGATCGATCGACAGTGGCTCGTGGTTGGGATTCTGGTTCTGGCTCGGCGTCGACTTGTTCTGCACGATGGCGATGGTCGCCGAGAACAGGCGAATCATCTGCTGGCGTACCAGCGTCATGGTGCCGCGCTTGCCGCCGGTGGCCATCGGAATGCCGAGGTTGTACATGAACTCGGACAGCGAATTGCCCAGCGAAATGCGCCGGTCCTCTACCGTGCCGGTGAATTCGCCGCGCTTTTTCTTCGCCATGATCTCCTTGCCGATCCAGGCCAGCATCAGTCGCGGATAGGAGCCATAGGGGTAGCCCAGCGAGACGGTCTCGGACACCAGCTTCTGGCGGCCGTTGGCGGCACGCTCGGAGCGTTGCTGCGTGAAGTAGCCAGGCTGGATCATCAGCGAGATATTGCCGCTGGTGCGGGTCCATACCGGCGGCGCGCCCTTGGGCGCGCGGTAGGGCAGCGTTACCTGGACGCTGGCGCGGCTCAGGAAGCCGACTTCACCGCTTTGCCAGGCGTCTTCACGCTCCATGGCCTGCGCTTCGTCGAACAGACGCTGGAATTTCTCGGACGGAACCAGGTTGTTCTCGTTGCCGGGAACAATGATGCGGGAGGGTTCGGCGTCCAGATCGAGGACGCTTCGATCCCCCGTGGTGGCCGGGGAGCGTTTGATGGGCATATTGGCGTGCTTCGGATTACCCGCCTTTGTACTCGAAGCCGCAAAGGTTGTCACGCAGAAACAGGTACGCAAAGCCTTTGCCTTGCTCGCTCTGTTTTTTGCGAGCCGGGGATCTCACGACTGGTCGCATGGTGGCGGACGGTGGGCAACCCGCGAGGGTTGTCCACGGTTCGCCACCCATCCACTACCAGTAAACGATACCGATACGGGTTAACTACTTGTAAACCGTATACGTGAAGTTCAGCGCCTTGATTCGTAAGGGAAAAACCAACCCCGCCGAACCCAATTCTGCGGGCAAACGTACTCGATTCTGCGAAGGGCCGAACCCGTATCTGCGGCAAGCCGAACCTGTATCTGCGGGCGGGGCGAACTGGTTTCTGCGGGGATAACTTGCGGGCTCCACAGCCTTTTCCACAGCGGCCACTCCGCAAACCGTACCCGTTTCTGCGAGCGAGCGCCGGATATACGCGTTTTGCGGGCGTTCCAGGGCGTCTTTCCCGCAGAAGCACCGCCAGAAACCGGTTATCCCCGCAGAAACTGGTTCATTTGCCGGGCTGCTGAACGGCGCTTTGCACGCCAGGCGTACCCGTTTCTGCGTTCCGAGGCCTGAAACCGTACCCGTTTCTGCGCTGGCCTGAAAAGCCGCTGCCGTGCTGCCGCAGCGTACCTGTTTCTGCGGCGTACCCATTTCTGCGTGCCGACTCTCGCACCCTGGTGTGCCACGGAGCGTACCCGTTTCTGCGTACCTCCTTCCGGGCTCTTCCGAGTCATGCGTACCCGTTTCTGCGCAAATCCATGGCGCTGTTCAGACGCAACTGTTACCAAGTTTCCATTCTACATGAGACTTATATAAAAAGCTAGCGCTTACACTCAACGTATACGTGACAAATTCGCGGCGCTGCACGCCGTACCTGTTTCTGCGCAGACAGATCATGGATATCGCAGCGCGGCCGGGTAGCCAGCGGCCTTGCATGTCGGTGGCGTACCCGTTTCTGCGTGGCGTTGAGTGGTGCGCCTGCGCCCGTGGGCGTACCTGTTTCTGCGTGAGGTGCCGGCAGCCTCAGGGCTTCAGATGGTTATTGCATTGCAACATCCGCCGTACCCGTTTCTGCGTCGTCGGTCCGGCCCGGTCTTGTGGATATGTAGGAGGAATGTGGGCCGGAAAATCGCTGGCATCGGCCGAATCGAATTCGAAAAAAATATGGGGCGTACCCATTTCTTCGTGCCATAAGGCGCCTGGAAAGACCACAGCAGCTGCAGGGCGTACCTGTTTCTGCGTGCGCGCTGCCCAGCGCGAGCTGGCCTGCCAGACAGACCGTACCCATTTCTGCGAGGCTCACGGGCCGCGGCTGACCTAGTGCGGCGCAGCAGGGCGTACCTGATTCTGCGTGGAGCGCAAGGCTGGGTGGTGTGCAGGAAAGCGTGCCGTGCGCAAGGCCAGAGGTGCTGGCTGGCGGCGGCATGGCAGGTGGGGGCTGGAGCCGGAGCGCCTGGCGGTCTGCATGACCGGGGAGGCGGGGAACAGAGCGGGGGCCGGGATGTGATGAAGGTGGCGCAGCCAGCACCGCCAATCGCGCTATCCGTGCCTGAAAACAAAAAACCCCGCCATCGGGCGGGGTTCTGCGCTGTTCGGCGCGCACGGGGCGCGCCGGCAGTCAATGCTTACAGCGGGGTGATGTTCGCGGCCTGCAGGCCCTTCGGGCCATTCTTGACTTCGAACTGCACGCGCTGGTTTTCCTGCAGCGACTTGAAGCCGTCGGCGCGGATCTCCGAGAAATGGGCGAAGAGGTCGTCACCACCCGCGTCCGGCTTGATGAAGCCGAAGCCCTTGGCGTCGTTGAACCACTTGACGATACCGGTTTGCATGATTTGCTTTCCAGAAAAAGGACAAAAAACATCGCATGACGAAAACGTCATCCGACACGGGAAACTCAAGGAAAGGACACCATGGACAACCGAAGTACCAGACGGTGGCTAACGAATGAACTGTTGCCTCGTCGCTTGAATCTAGGCGGCTTTATACGGGGGATTGCCGCAAGCGTCAAGCCGGGGACGCCCCGAAGCATCCCCGTGGCGCCGCTGGCTTCAGCGGTTCGCGCTGTGGGATCATCACGCCTTTTGCATATCGCTTATTCGCCTGTGCGTGGCGAAGCGGGGCCGACCTGCACCAGAGTACGCTTGCCGCCCAGCGGGGCGTCGCGGGATGCTTCAGGCCGAAGCCAGCCACCTGCGGCCGCGCCGTTGTTGTCGCCGCGCACAGATAACGATATCAGGAGACCAGTCATGTCGATGCCGGAACCCGCTTCCAAGCCGGGCACGTCAACCACCAATCCGCCGCACGGCAAGCCACAGGCCGCGCCTTCGCTGATCGAGCGCCTGTTCAGGCTGCGCGAACACCAGACCGATGTGCGCACCGAGATCCTCGCCGGCGTCACCACGTTCCTGACGATGGCGTACATCATCTTCGTCAACCCGTCGATCCTGGGCGATGCGGGCATGCCGAAAGACGCGGTGTTCGTCGCCACCTGCCTGGCCGCGGCGATCGGCACGCTGATCATGGGCTTCTACGCGAACTACCCGATCGCGATGGCGCCGGGCATGGGCCTGAACGCGTACTTTGCCTATACGGTGGTGAAGGGCATGGGCTTTGCGTGGGAGGCGGCGCTCGGCGCGGTCTTTATTTCCGGCTGCCTGTTCCTGCTGGTGACGCTGTTCCGCGTGCGCGAGATGATCGTCAACGGCATTCCGCACTCGATCCGGGTGGCGATCACCGCGGGCATCGGCCTGTTCCTGGCGATTGTCGCGCTGAAGAACGCCGGCATCGTCACCGCCAGCCCGGCCACGCTGGTGACCATCGGCGACCTGCACCAGCCTTCGGCGGTGCTGGCGATCATCGGCTTCTTCGTGATCGTGGCGCTGGACCACTTGCGGGTGAAGGGTGCGATCCTGATCGGCATCCTGCTCACCACGCTGCTGAGCTTTGCGTTTGCCGGCAATACCTTCCACGGCGTGTTCTCCGCGCCGCCGTCGCTCAGCCCGACGCTGTTCAAGCTCGATATTTCCGCCGCGCTGTCGATCGGCATCATCAACGTGGTGCTGGTGTTCTTCCTGGTGGAGTTGTTCGACGCCACCGGCACGCTGATGGGCGTCGCCAACCGCGCGGGCCTGCTCAAGGCCGGGAAAATGGACCGGCTGAACAAGGCGTTGATGTCCGACAGCACCGCGATCATGGCGGGCTCGTTCCTCGGTACGTCTTCCACCACGGCGTATATCGAAAGCGCATCCGGCGTGCAGGCGGGCGGGCGCACCGGACTGACGGCGGTGACGGTGGCCGTGCTGTTCCTCGCGGCGTTGTTCATCGCGCCGCTGGCCGGCACGGTGCCGGCCTATGCCACCGCGCCGGCGTTGCTGTATGTGTCCTGCCTGATGTTGCGCGAGCTGCTGGAGATCGACTGGAATGACGTCACCGAAGTCGTGCCCGCGGTGATGACCGCGCTTGGCATGCCGTTCACCTACTCGGTCGCCAACGGCGTTGCGTTCGGCTTTATCAGCTACGCGGCGCTCAAGCTGCTGACCGGCCGCGCACGCAGCGTGCCCGTGATGGTGTGGATCATCGCGGCGGTGTTCATCTTCAAGTTCTACTACCTGCCGGGGCATTGAGCGCGCCAGCCGGCATGGGATGAAGGAAGGGCGGCCTGGGCCGCCCTATTCCATGGTGCGCTGCTGTCATGATATTGCCATCGTGATGCCGGGCGGGAGCCGTGGCGCCGTCCAACACTCGCCGGCCGTACCCGTTTCTGCGTGCCGCGCAAGCGGGTCCACCGGCCGGGCGTACCTGTTTCTGCGTGACCGTCCGCTACACCCCTCGGGCATGCGGCACGGCTTGCGCCACCCGCGGTGACGGTGCTGCCATCACCCGTTCGGGGGTGTCAAAGCGTACCCGTTTCTGCGTAGCATGGATGCAGACATCGACTGCTCGGAATGTGTCCGAAAAGGTGGCGGTGGCAGGCCGGCGGCCAGTGTGCGCGCGGCCTCATACCAAAGTATGAGATTGGCTGTAAGTCACCCACGCGGGGCTGGACAAAGTGGCCTAAATGCACTGAACTATAGACGTGGCAAAGAGGGGCGCGGCAAGGCGCCCCTTCTTGACTCCGGTGCATGCGGCAGGATGCCGGAGCCAACCGAGAGCGCCTGAGCGCCGTTCGCCGGTCGGTGGACATTTCGGTCCAGACCGTCAACAAGGCGGCATAGCCACCATCCGGGAGCGTGCGGGAAACACGCGCGCCACGCAGACAAAAACTAGTTCAAAGACTGACAAGTGGTAACCGCAGACGTGTAGTGCCGGGGGATGTTGTTCAACGGGGATTATCATGACCGCAGGAGAAATCCGGCGACCCGCTATCGGGCCTGTCAGGGAGACTAATAACCGCTCCATCCGAGCCATCCATCATGCCTGGGCTGCCGTGGGGGAAGCCGCAGGCGAAGCACCCAGCAAGCGGACCGTCCATGACGGCGCGACGGCCGAGGTGGCCGCCCTGCTTGCCGACGACAGCGAACTCAGCGACAGCGCACGCGCGGCCGTGGCCAACCTGCTGCGCCGCCATCGCCTGCTCGAAGGCGAACTGACACGCCAGCGCACGCTGTTGCAGGAATGGATCCTGAGCCAACAGACCTACAAGACGCTCTACTACCAATACTCCGGCCAGTCGCAGCAGGCGCCGCGCCTGGAGTTGATGCGTGAAAAGGAGGCTGTGCGGCGGCGTATCCGCGCTCAGCTCCAGGCGGGTGCGGACGATCTTGCCGCGCCCGATGAGCAACTCCGCAGTCTGTCCAGCTCGTGATACCGACGTCGCGCGCGGGTGCGTGCCCGCAGCCAGTTCAGCCCCACCGTCCGCCGCGGCCGCAGGCCGCGACGGCGGACACGGGTGCCCGAACCAAGAACAAGCCTAACGTCCGGGAGATCGTGATGGACCGACTGTGCAAGGCGTCACGCACTGCACAGATCGTGGTCGTGTCGCGTCATGAAGATTTTGGTTTTGACCCGTCTGGCACAGCCGCGGGATGGGAAATCCGCCGGGTCCAGCAGATTCGCGACCTTGAACGCGTGGTGCGGGCCTGCCCACCCATGGCAGGCGTGATCGACCTGCAGTCCGACTACAGCGATGCCGAGTTCGCGCAACTCGAACAGGCACTGCAGTACCTGCACATTACATGGGTGGCCATCACCTCCGATGAAATGCTGGCGCAGGAGCGCGCGCGCCGGCTGATCCGCGACTACTGCGTCGACTACGTGCGCATGCCGTTCTCGATGCCTGAATTGCTCTACACGCTCAAGCATGCGCAGGGCATGGCGTCGCTGCACGGCGCGCGCCCGCAGGAGACCGCCTCGCGCGGCACCATGATCGGCGAGTGCGCGGCGATGCGGGCGATGTTCCGCTCGCTGGCCAAGGTGGCGCACAACGAAGCACCGGTGTTCATTTCCGGAGAGTCCGGCACCGGCAAGGAACTCGCCGCGCAGGCGATCCACGATGCCTCGAGCCGGCGCAAGGGACCGTTTATCGCCATCAACTGCGGTGCGATTCCCTCGCACCTGGTGCAGTCCGAGCTGTTCGGGTATGAGAAGGGCGCGTTCACCGGCGCCAACCAGCGCAAGATCGGCTGGATCGAGCAGGCGCAGGGCGGCACGCTGTTCCTGGACGAGATCGGCGATCTGCCGCTGGAAAGCCAGGTGGCGCTGCTGCGTTTCCTGCAGCAGGGCATGATCACCCGCCTGGGCGGGCACCAGTCGATCCCGCTGAACCTGCGCATCATCTCGGCCACGCACGTGGACCTGGTGGCGGCACAGGCCGACGGGCGCTTCCGTTCCGACCTGTTCCACCGGCTGTGCGTGCTGACGCTGACCATCCCGGCGCTGCGCGAGCGCGGCGAGGACATCCTGCAGCTGGCCAACGCGGTGCTGGCCGAGCACGGGCACGAGGCGCACCGGCGCATTCGCGGGTTCTCGGCCTGCGCAACGCAGGCAATGATGCAGTACGCATGGCCGGGCAACGTGCGCGAACTGATCAACCGCGTGCGCCGCGCCATCGTGATGACCGACAACCGCAAGATCACCGCCGAAGACCTGCAGCTGCACGGCGGGGCGGAGCTGCCGCGCAAGACCCTCGACGCGATCCGCGAAGAAGCCGAGCGCGAGGCCATCCGCACCGTGATGGCCAGCCACGGCTTTCACGTGGTGCCGGCCGCGCGCGAACTCAATGTCTCGCGCGTGACGCTGTACCGGCTCATGCACAAGCACAACATCCGCGTGGAGAGCCAGGCGACGGCGGGCGAGTAAGCGGCAAGCCGGCGCAGGTTGCCGGAGGCCGGACGCAATCCCAGGCGCCGCAGGAAAGGGGAACAGGCGACGTCCGCTCGCCGGCTCCGCCTTTCCTCGTGCCCGTCGGCACGTCAGCGCACCACCGCAAGGGGCTGCCTGGCCCCGGACTCGCCGCTGGCCGCATCCAGCGGCTCGGCGGCAAGGTTCATGCTGAGCTTGCCGCGCGGCTGGCGCGGCGGCCCGTTCTCGTCATGCTGGCGCCACGGCACGATCGCGCCGCGCTCCGGCTTGTCGCGCGCTTGCCGCCCTGGCGTTGGCGCGGCGGCACCGGACGGCGTGTCCGGCGATAGCTGCAGTTCCCCCCAGGCCCAGCCAAAGCCGCGCACATAAACATCATTGCTGACCGCCGCGTGGCTGTCGGCGCTGGCCGCTTCGGGGCGGTCGAACCAGGCGTAGCTTGCCGCCGCGGCGCTGGTTGAGAACACCGCCAGCACCGTGGCGGCAAGCATTCCGGCTGTCATGGCGGGTGCCTCCCTGTGGAAAAAACGGTGCCCGCCGGGGGACGGAGCACCAAATCCGCGCGGGCACGCTGGCTCGCGTACCCGCCATCATTCCGTTCGCGGCGCCAGCCTGCCGCGACATCCTGCGTTGCCGATGCTGCCTGCGGTCACGCGCGCCGCTTGCCCGCGTGGCGCCGGAAGGCAGCCCTGGCAACTCCGTGCCTGGCCGTCGCTGCGCAGCCAGCGCCTTGCGCGGCCGGCGTGGCGGGCGGCGTGCGCGCCCGCGGATGGGGCAGCAGTGGCGACGACAGCAGGTCCACCACCGACGGCGGCGGACCCGCGAGCCGGTAGGAGCGCCGGCGCGCCGTCATGCGTGATGGCGGATGACGCATGTCTGGGTTTTCTCCTGCATGCAATGGCTGATTCCATGGGCACGGGCCCATGTGCCCCTGCCCAGCCTGAGCGACAAGTGTGCCAAGGGCCGCAAAGGCTTATGCCACGCGGGTTTGCGGTATGCGGGGCGAGTGCGGGCAGGCCCCGGAGCGCGGTGGCAGACCAATCGGTTTCGCCGCTGCAACGCGCCATGCGCGCGGCGGCGCGCGTGGTGGCCGCGCTGGTGCGGTGCCGGGTGCACGTTGCGTACGCGGGGTGCGGGATAACGCGCTGCGCTACGCTCGCAGGCGCGCACTTGCAACGCGTTGCACGCCTGAAACCGGCGTTGCAGCGGAAGCGGCCCGGCAACATCTGCACCGGCCGCCGATACGTCACGCAGAAACGGGTACGCCCCGGTCAGTGCCTGCCTGCAGTGCCGTCAGCGTGGTTGCCCCGATGCCGGCTTGGCTGGTGTGTCGGCGGGATTGAGCGTGGCGGGTGCGCCCGGGGTGGCGCTGGCCGCCGTGCCGGAAATGGGCTTGGGGCCCGGCTGGCTGCGTTCGCAGCCGACGCAGCCCAGCATGCCGATGATCAGTAGCACGGCCGCAGGGCGCGTGCGGAGGTTGCAGGTCACGGTGCCTCCTTGCGCCGGCGCGCAGGCACGGGTTGCGCCGGCAGGTGTGCCTGGTCCTACTGTAGCAGGTTGCCTCCGTGCGCCGGCTTGGGGCAGCGCGCAATGCGCAGTATGATGAACGCACGGGCCTTCGCCGCACAGACCGCGCCGCGAAGGCATGCGCAACGCACACGCGATCCGCCTGGCGCATCGCGCCAGCACCTGGCCGTGACCGACAATACCGAACACCAGTCCTCTTCCGCCGGCAGCGCGGCGTCACAGCACCGCAGGCATCGCCCGCACTGGCTGCCGGACCGCCATACCGGCGCACGCACCCTGCGCGTGGTCGCCGCCGCCATCAACTCCTGGTTCGCGCATCGGGCGGCCAGCAAAGGGGCGGCGCTCTCCTTCTACATGCTGTTCTCGCTGGCGCCCATCCTGGTGCTGGTGATTTCGATCGCCGGCCTGTTCTTCGGCGCCGAGGCCGCACGCGGCGAGATTTTCTCGCAGCTTGAAGGCCTGGTGGGCGAGCAGGGCGCCACGGCCATCCAGGAAATCCTGGCGGCCACGCACCGCGCCGGCGGCAGCGGCATGGCGGCGCTGGTGGCGACGGGCATCCTGTTCGTGGGCGCCACGAGTGCCTTTGCCGAGCTCAAGAGCAGCCTGGACGATATCTGGCATGTGCCGGTGCCCGAGACCGCGGGCTGGCAGCAATTGCTGCGCACGCGCCTGCTGTCGTTCAGCCTGGTGCTGGTGCTGGCCTTCATGCTGCTGGTGTCTCTGATCGTCAATGCGGCGCTGGCCGTGGTTGAGCGCCTGTGGGGCCAGTTGTGGACGCAATCGTGGTTCGCGCCGGTGGCCGATGTGATTTCCACAGCCTTTTCCTTTGCCGTAGTGACGGCGCTGTTCGCGGTGATCTTCAAGATGCTGCCCAACGCGCGCATTGCCTGGCGCGACGTCACCATGGGCGCGGTCATCACCGCCTTGCTGTTCTCGATTGGCAAGCGGCTGATCGGCCTGTACCTGGGCAACAGCGCCGTGGCCTCGTCATACGGTGCCGCGGGCTCGGTGGTGGCGTTGATGCTATGGGTGTATTACTCGGCACAGATCTTCTTTTTCGGCGCGGAACTGACGCGCCAGTACGCGCTGCAGTTCGGCAGCCTGCGTGGCAAGCCGGCAGAGAAGCTGGCGGAATAACTTGCCGAACCTGGGCGCCACAAACCCGGAGCGGTGCCCAAAACCGGTAAAATAGCGCCCCATTCCCTTCGCGTGCCCGCAGAGCCCGGCCCCGCCATCGCCCGCGGGCGCTGCTGGCCCTGGCCCGGCCGCCCGCCGGGCCATCCAATATTTCCCAGTCAAACTCCGCTGCCGTGAGCTCGCTCGTTTCTGAAATTGCGCGTCGACGCACCTTTGCCATCATCTCCCACCCCGATGCGGGCAAGACCACCCTGACCGAAAAGCTGCTGTGGTTCGGCGGCGCCATCCAGGTCGCGGGCGAAGTGCGCGCGCGCAAGGCCGACCGCCACGCCACCTCGGACTGGATGGAGCTGGAAAAGCAGCGCGGCATCTCGGTGACCTCGTCGGTGATGCAGTTCCCCTACCGCCGGGAGACCGCCGATGGCAAGGCGCAGGAGAACATCGTCAACCTGCTCGACACCCCGGGCCACGAGGACTTCTCTGAAGACACCTACCGCACGCTGACCGCGGTGGACTCCGCGGTGATGGTGATCGACTCGGTCAACGGCGTGGAAGCGCAGACCATCAAGCTGCTCAACGTCTGCCGCCTGCGCGACACGCCCATCCTCACCTTCATCAACAAGCTCGACCGGGAAGGCCGTTCGCCGATCGAGCTGCTCGACGAGATCGAGGAGGTGCTGCAGATCCAGTGCGCGCCGATGACCTGGCCGATCGGCATGGGCAAGGCCTTCCGCGGCGTGTACCACCTGATCGACGACAAGGTGCAGCTGTTCGATCCGCACGGCGAGAAGGGCACGGCCGCGATCCTCGACGGGCTGGATAACCCGGAGCTGGACCGCATCCTGGGCAGCCAGGCTGAAGAGCTGCGCATCGAGATCGAGCTGGTGCGCGGTGCCTCGCACACCTTCGACAAGGATGCGTTCCTCAACGGCAAGCAGACCCCGGTCTACTTTGGTTCGGCCATCAACAACTTCGGCGTGCAGTCGCTGCTGGATGCGCTGTGCGAGCTGTCGCCGCCGCCGCTGGCGCGCAACACGGATTCGCGCCTGGTTGAGCCGCAGGAGCCCAAGTTCACCGGCTTCGTCTTCAAGATCCAGGCCAATATGGACCCGCGCCACCGCGACCGCATCGCCTTCGTGCGCGTGTGCTCGGGCCGCTTCGAGCGCGGCATGAAGCTGCTGCACGTGTCCGCCGGCAAGACCGTGGCGATCAACAACGCCATCACCTTCATGGCGCAGGACCGCAACACCACCGAAGAAGCCTATGCCGGCGACATCATCGGTGTGCCCAACCACGGCACCATCCGCCTGGGCGATGTCTTCACCGAGGGCGAGCCGCTCAAGTTCACCGGCATCCCGTCGTTCGCGCCGGAATTTTTCCGCCGCGCGCGCCTGAACAACCCGCTCAAAGTCAAGCAGCTGCAGAAGGGGTTGCAGCAGCTGGCCGAGGAGGGCGCCACGCAGATGTTCCGCCCGCTCGCCTCCAACGACCTGGTGTTGGGCGCGGTCGGTATCCTGCAGTTCGACGTGGTCGCGCACCGGCTCGAGCATGAGTACGGCGTCGATGCCATTTTCGAATCGCATGAATGCGCGACCGCGCGCTGGCTCAAGGGCGCGCCCGCGGAGATCGAGAAGCTGATCGCCAAGGCAGGGCATAACGTGGCGCTCGATGGCGCGGGCGACCATGTCTATCTGGCGCCGAGCATGGTGAACCTGCGGCTGACCCAGGAGCGGTTCCCGGAGCTGCAGTTCATGGAGACGCGCGAGATCGTTTGATCGCGTACTAAAGCTGCAAAAACAAAACGGCTCGCAGTTTGAACTGACCCCGTAAAGTTGGACGGGTAAGTTAGGCCGCCAAGGGCTGAGTCCTGTATTGCACGGGGCTCAGCCCTTTTAGTTTGAGCTTGATGCGGTCGTGATTGTAGTACCGGATGTATTCGGCTATGCCTTTGCGCAGTTGGTCGAGATCGGCGAAACGCTCAAGCCGGAAGCACTCTGACTTGAGCGTGCCGAAGAAGCTCTCCATGGCCGCGTTGTCCAGGCAATTGCCCTTGCGAGACATGCTCTGATGCAAGCCTCGTGCGGCCAGTTTGTGGCGATACGCCGCCATTTGGTACGCCCAGCCCTGATCCGAGTGCAGCAAAGGGGATTCCCCCGGCCGCAGTCTTTGCAATGCCTTGTCGAGCATCTCCTGGATCAGTGCGAAGTCAGGTCGTTCGCTGGTTTGCCAAGCGATGATCTCCCCGTTGTATCCCATGCTTCTGACTCAGTGCCCGGATCCCAATCCCCCCAGACAAATACTCCTGAACTACCTTGCGCTTGAATGCCTCGTCGTACTTCGTCATGAAAAACACCCCAAAGATTGGATGGGGTGCAGTTCAGTTGCGACCGTTTTGCTACCTGAGGGGAGCACCCCCCTGATTTCGCCTCAATACGCCAACGACGCCTGGATATAGAACGTCCGCGGCATCCCCACATACTTGCCCGCATTGTTGTCGGTCGAGCGCGTGAAATAGCGCTTATCGAACACGTTCTTCACCCCAACCGCCACCTTCAGATTCTGCGCCGACTTGCCGAAGTCATAGCCCAGCCGCATGTTCAGCAGCGCATAACCCGGGATATCGCCCAGCGCACCGTTTGCGCTTTCCGCCGTCTGGTAGTTGGTCGACGTGCTCGGATCGCCCGGCGAACGCTGCTTTGACTGCGCGAAGCCATCGACATTGAGCGCCCAGCGGTTGCGCGCATAACGCATGCCTACGGTGGCCACGTGGCGCGAATAGAACGGCAGGTCGCGCCCGGCGAAGTTGCCCTGGTTGTAGGTGGCTTCGGTGAAGGTGTAGGTCGCGTATGCCGACAGGCCGGCCAGCGACTTGTCGAGCGCGCCGAAGTCATAGCGCAGCGACGATTCCACGCCACGGTGGGTGGTAGCGCCGAGGTTGGTCCACGCATCCGGCGCGCCGCCGGTGCCGCCGCGCAGCTGCAGCTCGTCGTCGAAGTCGATATTGAACAGCGTCAGCTCGCCGCCCCAGCCGTTGGCGTTGAAGTGCGTGCCGACCTCATACGTCTTGGCCTTCTCGGGCGTCAGGCCGTTGGTGGTCTGCGCGATCTGGAAGTACTGCAGCGGGCCGAACGAGACGCCGGCATTGGCGAACAGCTTCCACTGGTCGCTGACGTGGTACATCACCGCCAGCGATGGCAGCGGCTCGTTGGACGAGACGTCGTTGCGAGCGCCGGTGAAGTTGTCGGTCACGTACGATCGGATGAACTCATAGCGCAGGCCCGGCGTGATGGTCCAGCTGCCGACGTTGATGGTGTCGTCAATGTAGACCGCATTGGCGGTGGTGCCGCCCGTGCGCGACTGGTACACCGGCGAACGCAGCGTGGTCGGGTCGATGGTGCCCGGGGTGTAGAACACCGTGCGCGATGCCTTCTCGTCGCTGGCTTCGCGCAGGAAGCGGTAGCCGACGCTGACCTCGTGGCTCATGCTCTCGCCGCGGAACAGCTGCGAGTAGCGCGGCTCGATCGCGAACGTGTGGTAGTTGCGCGGGGCCGCGGTCAGGCGGCGCAGGTTGGCCTGCGTGCCGGTGCCTTGCTGCTCGATGTTGCTGCCGCGGAAGCTGTCGGTGTAGTACGTCAGCACCTCGAACTTGCGGTTATTGTCGTTGTGGCTGTACTTCAGGCTGAAGTCGCTGCGGCGGCCGTCGAAATTGTCGTAGGGTCGCACCGACTGGAACGGGTCGGCCGCATACTGGGCCGAAGTCAGGCCGCCGGGCATGCCGGCCCTGCCCTCGTAGTAGTGGAAGGCCGCGCTCAGTTCATCGGTCTTCGAGATCCGGTACGCGCCCTTGAGCATCAGGTCGTCGATATTGACGTGGTCGTTGCTCTCGCGATAGCCGTTGCCATGGATGCCCGAGTACAGCAGCGCGCCGCCCAGGCCGTTGTCGTTGGTGCCGCCGATGAATGCGGTCGGGTTGGTCTTGACGCTGCCGCCGTGGCTGTAGATGTCGGTCGACACCGACGCATCCGCCGCGAAGGTCTTCGGTATCGGGCGCGTCACGAAGTTGATGATGCCGCCCACGTTCTGCGGGCCGTAGCGCACCGAGCCGGCGCCGCGCACCACATCGATGGTTTCCAGGTTGCCCAGCGACAGCGGCGCCATCGACAGCTGCGGCTGGCCGTAGGGCGCCACTGCCAGCGGCACGCCGTCCATCAGGATGGTCGAGCGCGGCGACAGGCGCGAGGTCAGCCCGCGCACGCCCACGTTGAGCGAGACATCGCTGCCGCCGGTGCCGTTGTTCTCCTGCACCTGCACGCCGGGGATGCGGCGCAGCACCTCGCGCACATTGTTGGCGCCGGCTTCCTGGAAGGTCTCGCGGTCGACGATGGTACGCGCGCCGGGATGCTCCAGCACCTTGGCCTCGTTGGCGTTTTCCAGCCAGTTGCCGACCACGGTGACGGTGTTCAGCGTGGCTTCGGGGTTGGCGGCGGGTGTTGCAGCTGGGGCAGGATCAGCGGCGTGGGCGGGCAGGGCGGCAAGCTGGGCGAACAGCAGGGCGGCGCCGATGGCACCCCCGGAAAGGCGGAAAGCGGGCTGCAAGATGAGATTCCTGAAAAGCAGCGCGTTCCGCAAGCCAGAGAGGGACGTCGTGGGCGGCCGCGCCAATGGGCCGCGATTATAAATGCGAGTGATTCTCAGAAGCGAGACGGCCAGCACCCGGCGCCGGTGCATTGTGGTTTCTGTGCATCAATGTGCAGACATTCGGACACCATAAAGAGGTGAATTGCCGACATTTCCCTGAACCCGTGTGCGCGTGTGGGCATCTGTATGCAGGTATTCAGCAGGCGCTTTAGAATCTTGCCTTTGTGCACTGCAAAGCCTGGCGTGGCGTCCTCAACGGCACGGCGGCGCTGGGCGGTGCACAGCAATCTTCGCCTCCCTCCTGCATTCATGTCCTCCCCTGCCACCGTCCCGGCCGCCGCGCCGGACAGCGTCTTCGGCGACGCCGTTTTCCGCCGTTACTGGTTCGCACGCCTGTACACCACGATTGGCTACCAGATCTTTACGGTGGCGGTAGGCTGGCAGATGTATGACCTGACCCGCGACCCGCTGATGCTCGGCATGGTCGGGCTGGTGCAGTTCCTGCCGTCGGTGGTGCTGATCCTGATGTCAGGGCACGTGGCCGACCGCTTCGACCGGCGCCGCATCGTGCGCACCTGCCAGGCGATCGAGGCGCTGCTGGCCGCCGGCATGGCTGTGGCCAGCCTGAGCGGCTGGATCGACAGCCATCACATCTTTGTCTTTGTCGCGCTGATCGGCGCCACGCGCGCGTTCGAGACCCCCACGCTGCAGGCGCTGCTGCCCAGCGTGGTGACACCGCGCCAGTTGCCGCGCGCGGTGGCGCTGGCCAGTTCCGCCGGGCAGGCCGCCATCATCATCGGCCCGGCCATTGGTGGCTTTGCCTACGTGGCCGGGCCGGGCGTGGTCTATGGGCTGAGTGCCACGCTCTTTGCCATTGCCGCCGTGCTGGTCAGCGGCATCACGCTGCGCCAGGCCGCGCAGCGCCTGACCGCGCCGGTCAGCGTGCGCACGGTGTTTGCGGGGTTTGCCTATATCCGCAGCCGCCCGGTGCTGCTGGGCGCGATTTCGCTGGACCTGTTCGCGGTGCTGCTGGGCGGCGCCGTGGCGCTGCTTCCGATCTACGCGCGCGACATCCTGCACACCGGGCCGTGGGGCCTGGGGCTGCTGCGTTCGTCGCCTGCAGTCGGCGCACTGGTGATGGCGCTGTGGCTGGCGCGCCATCCGCTGAACCGGCGCGCCGGGCGCATCATGTTCGGCGCGGTGGCGCTGTTCGGGGTGGCTACCGTGGTGTTCGGCGTGTCGACCTGGCTGCCGTTGTCGATGGTGGCGCTGGTGGTGCTGGGCGCCTCGGACATGATCAGCGTGGTGGTGCGCTCCACGCTGGTCCAGCTCGACACCCCGGACGACATGCGCGGGCGCGTGGGCGCCGTCAATTCGGTGTTTATCGGCGCCTCGAACCAGCTGGGCGAGTTCGAGTCCGGCGTCACCGCGGCATTGCTGGGCCCGGTGGGCGCGGTGATCCTGGGCGGCGTCGGCACGCTGCTGGTGGTGGCGCTGTGGATGCGGTTCTTCCCTGCGCTGGCCGCGCGCGACCGGCTGCACGATCATCCGGCCTGACCCATTGCCGGGGCAGGGC
Source organism: Cupriavidus sp. CPT47-8839-RL05A (assembly GCF_058792255.1). Lineage (NCBI taxonomy): Bacteria > Pseudomonadati > Pseudomonadota > Betaproteobacteria > Burkholderiales > Burkholderiaceae > Cupriavidus > Cupriavidus sp. CPT47-8839-RL05A. The sequence continues at coordinate 169,359 of NZ_JBYTEG010000011.1, forward strand.
AGGGAGCGTACCCGTTTCTGCGTCCCTGTCGATGCCCGGATGGCGCTATCGCCGACCCCTATTCGCCAACTTTCGTCGCTGAAAGTTGTGCCGCACAGCTGGCCCGCCGCGCCGTGCCTGGCCTGGCTGCCCCTGGTTCCTCCCTCGCTCGGATTTTTCTGATCCGCCGCCAGCCCTGATTGCACAAGGGCTGGCGCGCCTGCACGCAACCGCGTGACGCAATCGCCGGAAACCAAATCCCGCCTTGCTTGTCCCCTTCACTGTATTGCCGTGCCGGCATTGTCGGTGATCCTCTGACATCGCGCTGGCAACGTACGGAAATCTGTCAAGCGGGAAGTTTCCCGCCAGGCGCCTGGGGGCGATCTGGCAGCCCGCTGCCGCACGCAGAAACGGGTACGCAGCACCGCCTGTCTCCTCCATAACAAGCGCAAACGGAGCCGCTCCCATGGACCTGAACTTCATCGATGCCAACAAGCTGGAGGCGGGCTGGACCTACCTGGTCCAGTTCGCCATCAACCAGGGAATGAACTGCCTGGCAGCCATCCTGATCCTGATGGCCGGCTGGTGGCTGTCGGCCCGCGTGGCCCGGGGCGCCCGGCGCGCGCTCAGCGGCACGCACGTGGACGAGACCATGCGCCCGCTGCTGGCCAACGCTCTGCAATGGATGGTGCGCGTGCTGACCATCGTGCTGGTGCTGTCGCAGTTCGGGGTGCAGACCGCCAGCATCATCGCCATGCTGGGCGCCGCGGGCCTGGCCATCGGGCTGGCGCTGCAGGGCACGCTGCAGAACATTGCCGCCGGCATCATGCTGGTGCTGCTGCGGCCGTTCCGCGTCGGCCAGTACATCGATGCGCAGGGGGTGGCCGGCACCGTGCGCGAGACCGGCCTCTTCATGACCGAGCTGACCACCTTCGATGGCGTCTGCCTGCGCGTGCCTAACGGCAAGCTGTGGGGCAGCGCCATCACCAACTACAGCGAGAACGCCACGCGGCGCGCTGACATCGAGGCCACGGTGACCTTCGACAGCGATGTGCAGCGCAGCCTGGAAGCGCTGCGCGCGATGCTCGCGCGCGAGCCGCGCCTGCTGGCCGAACCCAGGCCCGAGACCATGGTGGTCAACTACACGCAGCAGGGCATCACGCTGAACGTGCGCTACTGGACCTCGAACGACGACTACTGGAACGTGCGTTTCGCGTTCTACGAGCGCATCAAGCATGTGCTGGAACAAGCCGGCAGCAAGCTGGCGGTGCCGATCCAGGAATTGCACGTGCCGGGCGCCGCCTCGGTGCCGGGTGCGGTGAAGGTGGCCGACAGCGCGCCATCGGCGAGCGCGCCGCACCCGGCCGGCGCGGCTCCGCGCCAGCCGGTGCAGCACCTGGGCTAGCCGAGCACAGGTGCGTTATTGTTGTCGTCGCCCTCGTCGGAAAACAGCGTGCAGGCGCCGCTTTCCGCGGTGCTGACATGGCGGCGGAAGGTGGCGAACAGGTCGCGGCCCACGCCGTGGCGATTGGCGCTGAGGTCCGGACGGGCAGGCGCGCGCGCCTGCCATTCGTCGTCCGGCACCAGCACCTCGAGCACGCCCGCGGGCGCATCCACGCGCATCATGTCGCCGCTGCGCACGCGCCCGATCGCGCCCCCGTGCAGCGCCTCGGGGCAGACGTGAATAGCTGCCGGCACCTTGCCCGAAGCGCCCGACATGCGCCCGTCGGTCACCAGCGCCACATGGAAGCCGCGGTCCTGCAGCACCGTCAGCGTGGGCGTGAGCTTGTGCAGCTCGGGCATGCCGCACGAGGCCGGGCCCTGCCACGGCAGCACCGCAACGAAGTCGCGCTCCAGCTCGCCGCGCTTGAATGCGTGCAGCACATCGTCCTGATGCTCGAACACGATCGCCGGTGCCTCCACCACCTGGTGCTCGGCCTTGACCGCCGAGGTCTTGATCACCGCGCGGCCCAGCCTGCCGTCCAGCACCTTGATGCCGCCGTCCGGCGCAAAGGGCGCGTCGGCGGCGCGCACGATGCTGTCGTCGAGCGGCGCGGCCGGGCCGTCGATCCAGGTCAGCTTGCCGTCGCGCAGCACGGGTTCGCGCGTGTAGTCCTGCAGCCCGCGGCCGACGATGGTGGTCACGTCGTCATGCACCAGGCCCAGCGACAGCAGCCCGCGGATCACCACGGGCAGCCCGCCTGCGGCCTGGAACTGGTTCACGTCGGCCTTGCCGTTCGGGTACACGCGCGCCAGCAGCGGCACCACGGCCGAGAGCTCGTCAAAGTCGTCCCAGCCCAGCACGATGCCGGCCACGCGCGCCATCGCGATCAGGTGCAGCGTGTGGTTGGTAGAGCCGCCGGTGGCCAGCAGCCCGACGATGCCGTTGACGAAGGCGCGCTCGTCCAGCACCTCGGCCACCGGCGTATAGCGCTCGCCGCCGTGCACCAGCTTCAGCGCCTGGCGCGCGGCCTCGCGCGTGAGCGCCTCGCGCAGCGGTGTGTTGGGGTTGACGAAGGCCGTGCCCGGCAGGTGCAGGCCCATCATTTCCATCAGCATCTGGTTGGAATTGGCGGTGCCGTAGAAGGTGCAGGTGCCGGGGCCGTGGTAGGAGCGGGTCTCGGCCTCGAGCAGCTCCTTGCGGCCGATCTTGCCTTCGGCGTAGAGCTGGCGCGTGTGCGCCTTTTCGTCGTTGCTGATGCCGGTGGTCATCGGACCGCCCGGCACGAACACGGCCGGCAGGTGGCCGAACGACAGCGCGCCCATCACCAGCCCGGGCACGATCTTGTCGCACACGCCCAGGTACAGCGCGGCATCGAACATCTGGTGCGACAGCGCCACCGCCGTGGCCAGCGCAATCACATCGCGCGAGAACAGCGACAGGTCCATGCCGTCCTGGCCCTGCGTGACGCCGTCGCACATCGCGGGCGTGCCGCCGGCAAACTGCGCGGTGCCGCCGGCCTCGAGCGCCGCTTCCTTGAGCCACTGGGGGAAAGCCGCCAGCGGCTGGTGCGCCGACAGCATGTCGTTGTAGGCCGAGACGATCGCCAGGTTTGGCCGCTCGTCGGCCTTCAGCCGGATCTTCGCGGCGTCCGGCATGGCAGCCACCGCATGGGCCAGGTTGGTACAGGAAAGCTGCGCGCGTTCGACCTTCTGCCCGGCCATGGCGCGGGTGCGGTCAAGGTACGCCTGGCGCGAGGCGGCGCTGCGGGAGACGATGCGGGCGGTGACCCGCTCGAGCACTGGATGACGTGGCATGGGGTTCTCCTGCGGGGGAGCTTTCAGCCTAGCGCACTTTGCCGCGTACCGCACGATCCACTGCGCAGCGCACGCAGAAACGGGTACGCTTCGCGCTCCGGTCATGCCTTTGCCACGCAAGTGCCGCGGCCTGCGCCTCGCCAAGCGCTGGCGAGTCACGTAAACTGGCCACAACGCGCGCCTTCCATGGCGGGTCTTCAAATCGCTAAAGGAGTCCAGGGTGAGCATGCCTGATTTCGACATGGTGCTGTTCGGCGGCACCGGCGACCTGGCGCGGCGCAAGCTGCTGCCGTCCCTGTTCGATGCCCACCACGCCGGCCTGTTGCACCCGGCCGCACGCATCCTTGCCACCGGCAGCCAGCCGCTCTCGACCGCGGACTACCTCGCCTCGCTGGAGCAGACCGTGCGCCCCGGGCTGGCCCATGCGCCGCCCGAGTCATGGGACAAGTTCTGTGCGCGCATTGTCTACGTGCAGGCCGACGCACGCGTGCCTGCGCATTTCGATACGCTCGCGGAGCAGGTGCTGGCGCGCAAGCCTGACGTGGTGGTGTGCTATCTCGCCACCGCGCCGCACCTGTTCGTGTCGATCTGCGAGCAGCTGGCACGCGCCGGCCTGAACACGCGCCAGGCGCCCAACGTGCGCATCGTGCTGGAAAAACCACTGGGGCATGACCTCGAATCCAACGAGGCGATCAACTCGGCAGTGGCGAAGTTCTTCGCCGAAGAGCAGATCTACCGCATCGACCATTACCTCGGCAAGGAGTCGGTGCAGAACCTGATGGCGATCCGCTTCGGCAACGCTCTGTTCGAGCCGCTGTGGCGGCGCGAGTGGGTGCAGGACGTGCAGATCACCATCGCCGAAGAACTCGGCGTGGAAACGCGCGGCGACTTCTACGACCGCACCGGCGCGCTGCGCGACATGGTGCAGAACCATTTGCTGCAGCTCTTGTGCATGGTGGCGATGGAGCCGCCGGCCAGCCTCAGCGAAGATGCCATCCGCGACGAGAAGATCAAGATCCTGAAGGCGCTCAAGCCGATCACGCCGCAGGACGTGGCCGAGAAGACCGTGCGCGGCCAGTACCGCTCCGGTGCCATCGGCGGCAAGCCGGTGCCGGGCTACCTGGAGGAAGCGGGCATCGCGCCCGACAGCCGCACCGAGACCTTTGTCGCGATCAAGGCCGAGATCGCCAACTGGCGCTGGGAAGGGGTGCCGTTCTACCTGCGCACCGGCAAGCGCATGCAGTCCCGCGTGGCCGAGATCGTGATCCATTTCCGCGACGTGCCGCACGCGATCTTCCCGCGGCCGCTGACGCTGTCGCCGCAGAACCGGCTGGTGATCCAGCTGCAGCCGGAAGAGAGCATCCGCCTGTACTGCCTGGTCAAGCAGCCTGGCGACACGCTGGAGCTGACGCCGACCTCGCTCGACCTGGACTTTGCCAACTCGTTCAAGGTGCGCCGCGCCGGCGCCTACGAACGGCTGCTGCTCGACGTGATCCGCGGCCGGCTGGGCCTGTTCGTGCGCCGCGATGAACAAGTGCAGGCCTGGCGCTGGGTCGAACCCATCATCGACACCTGGGAGGCCAGCACCGTGCCGCCCAAGCCCTATACCGCCGGCACCTGGGGACCGGCCGCGTCGTCGGCGCTGATGTCGCGCGACGGCGGGCTGTGGCACGAGGAAGCCTGAGCCATGCGCCCGCAGAATCGCAAAGGAAACCATCATGCGCGTGTTTGAACATCCCACCCCGATGGACCAGGCCGAGGCGCTGGCCATCTCCATCGGCAATGCGCTGGAGCTGGCCATCCGCGTCAAGGGCTGGGCGGTGCTGGCGGTCTCGGGCGGACGCTCGCCCGTGGCGATGTTCGAGCGGCTGCGCCACCGGCACGTGCGCTGGGAAGCGGTGACCATCACGCTGGTCGACGAGCGCGTGGTGCCGCCCGAGCACGCGGACAGCAACGCCGCCCTGGTGCGCGCGCACCTGCTGCGCGAGGCCGCTGCCAGCGCCGCCTTCGTACCGCTGATTGCCGATGCGCAGGACGTTGCCGCGCCGGCACAGGCGGTGGCGCGGGCCAACAGCGCATTCCGCCAGCCCGACGTGGTGGTGCTGGGCATGGGCGAGGACGGTCATACCGCCTCGCTGTTCCCGGATGCGCCCGAACTGCAGGGCGCGCTGAGCGAGCCGCAGCCCGGCTACGTGATCACGCACCCGTCAGCCGCGCCGCATGCCCGCATCACGCTCAACCTGGCGGCGCTGCTGGCCGCCGAGCGCGTGTTCCTGTCAGTGTCGGGCGCGGCCAAGGCCGAGGTGCTCGAACGCGCGTTGCAGGGACCTGCGCCGTCGTTGCCGGTCAGCCTGGTGCTGTCACGGCACCGGCACGGGCTTGACGTGTTCAAGACCTGACAGACTGATTCCCAAGCGGAGCGAACCCGACGCCATGGCCACCACTGCATCCTCCCGCGCTGACTTCCCCCGCCTGCTCGGCGATGTGGGCGGCACCAACGTGCGCTTTGCACTGGAAACCGCACCAATGCGGATCGGCCCGGTGACCGCGCTGAAGGTGGCCGATTTCCCGTCGCTCGAGGCGGCCCTGCGCCAATACCTCGACGGACTTGCCGCGTCGGGCAAGCCGGTGCCGCGCCACGCGGCGATCGGCCTGGCCAACCCGGTGACCGGCGACCAGGTCCGGCTCACCAACCACAACTGGTCGTTCTCGATCGACGGCATGCGGCGCGCGCTCGGGCTGCAGACGCTGGTGGCCATCAACGACTTCACCGCGCTGGCGCTGGCCCTGCCGCACCTGCCTGCCGACGGGCTGGTGCCCGTGCGTGCCGGCACCGCGGTGCGCACCGCGCCGCTCGCGCTGGTCGGGCCGGGCACCGGGCTGGGCGTTTCCGGCCTGGTGCCGGCGCCGGGCGGAGCAGCCGTGGCGCTGGCCGGCGAAGGCGGCCATATCGAGCTGATGCCCGACACTGACGACGAATGGATCGCCTGGCGCGCCGCCCATCGCAACGTCGGCCGGGTGTCGGCGGAGCGGCTCCTGTGCGGCAGCGGCCTGTCGCATATCCATGCCGCGCTGGCCGCAGAAACGGGTACGCTTTTGCTCGCGCCGCTGCTGCCGGAGCAGGTCACCACCGGCGCCTTCGAGCGCCACGACCCGCTGTGCCAGCGCGCCATGGCGGTGTTCTTCGGCCTGCTCGGCTCGGTTGCGGCCGACATCGCCCTGGTGCTGGGCGCGCGTGGCGGGGTCTACCTGGGCGGTGGCATCCTGCCGCGCTTCGTGCCGGCGCTGCAGGCCTCGGCCTTTGCCGAGCGCTTTGTCGCCAAGGGCCGCATGCGCGGCTGGCTGGAGGCCGTGCCGGTCCACGTCATCACCGCCAGCCACCCCGCGCTGCCGGGACTGGCGCGCGCACTGGCCGAGCAGCTCGACGGCCGCGGCCGGAACGCATAGCCATGCGCGTGCTGCTGGTGGAAGACGACGCCATGATCGGCGACAGCGTCAAGCTGGCGCTGCGCCAGGATGGCTTTACCGTCGACTGGGTGCGCGACGGCGACGCGGGCCTGGCGGCGGCCAGCACCGCGCAGCACGGCCAGGCATGCTATGACCTGATCCTGCTCGACCTCGGCCTGCCGCGGCGCCCGGGCCTCGACGTGCTGCGCAGCTTGCGCGCGCGCGGCGTGCCGACGCCGGTGCTGATCCTGACCGCGCGCGATGCCGTCGCGGACCGTGTCGCGGGGCTCAATGCCGGCGCCGATGATTACCTGGTCAAGCCCTTTGACCTGCAGGAACTGGCGGCGCGCATGCACGCGCTGGCGCGCCGCGCTGCCGGCCGGGCGGAACCGCTGGTCAGCTACGGTGACATCGTGCTCAACCCCACTACCCGCGAGGCCACCCACCACGGCGAGCCGGTGCGGCTGTCGGCGCGCGAGTTCGCGCTGCTGTCCGCGCTGATGGCGCGGCCCGGCAAGGTCTGGTCGGTGCCGCAGCTGCAGGAGCGGCTGTACGGCTGGGACGACGAAGTCGGCAGCAATACCGTCGAGGTCTATATCCACGCGCTGCGCAAGAAGTTCGGCGCGGCGCTGATCCGCAATATCCGCGGCGTGGGCTATGTGGTGCCGCGCCTCGATGGGGATGCAGCATCCGCGGGCGAAGGAGACACCCCCTGATGCGCTCCATCCAGCGAACCCTGCTGTGGTGGCTGGCCGCGGGCCTGCTTGCCGGCATCGCCGTCGCCACGGCGCTGATCTACGGGCAGGCACGGCAGGAAGCCAATGCGCTGTTCGACTACCAGATGAAGCAGATGGCCGCGGCATTGCCCAGCCAGTTTGCCGACCCGGTGGCGCCGCCTTTTCTGGGCTCGCCCGGCGACCTGACGCACGCCGACGAGGATGTGGTCATCCACATCTGGGACGGCTCCGGCCGCAGCCTGTACCTGTCGCATTCGCACCCGGCGCTGCCCGCGCGCGCGGAGCTGGGCTTTTCCAACGTGACTACGCAGCAGGGCGAATGGCGCCTGTACAGCATGCAGCTCGGGCCCACCGTGGTGCAGATCGCGCAGCCGATGAGCGCACGGCGCACGCTGGCCGCGCGCATGGCGCTGCGCACCGTGGCGCCGCTGTTGCTGTTGTTGCCGCTGCTGGGCTGGCTGGTGTGGATGGCGGTGGGGCGCGGCCTGCGCCCGCTGCGCGAAATCGCCACCGAGGTGCGCGCGCGCGACGCCAACACGCTGGCGCCACTGGCCGTGCGCCAGATGCCGGACGAGATCGCTCCGCTGAGCGCGGCGCTGAACCAGCTGCTGGCACGGCTCTCGCACGCCATCGACACCCAGCGCGCCTTCGTCGCCGACGCCGCGCACGCCCTGCGCACGCCGCTGGCAGCGCTGCAGCTGCAGGCACAGCTGGTGGAGCGGGCTGAGAACGGCGCAGCGCGTGACGAAGCCATCGGCAAGCTGCGCCAGGGGCTGGAGCGGCTGACCCACCTGGTCACCCAGCTGTTGACGCTGGCACGGCAGGAGCCGGGCGCAGCCATGCCCCGGCACGAACCGGTGGAGCTGCACCAACTGGCCGCAAGCGTGGTCGCGGACATGGCGCAGGCCGCGCTGGATCGCAATATCGATCTTGGGCTGGACGGCACCAAGGACTCATCGCCGGCGGTGGTGCGGGGTGATGTGGATGCGTTGCGCATCCTGCTGACCAACCTGCTGGATAACGCGCTGGCTTATATCCCTGCCGGAAGCCGTATCGATGTGCTGGTGGGTCGCAGCGCCGATGGGCGCGCCGTTGAACTGGTGGTCAGCGACAACGGGCCGGGGATCCCCGCTGAAGAGCGCACGCGCGTGTTTGACCGGTTCTATCGGGTGGCCGATGCGCCGACCGGCGGCAGCGGGCTGGGGCTGGCCATCGTGGCGGAGATTGCGCAGTCGCATGGGGCGCGGGTGGTGCTGGAGGATGCGGGGCCGGGGTTGCGGGTTAGGGTGGTGTTTGGCGCCGGGTAGGTCTTAGCTGCAGGTTGGGCTGTTGTCGAGCGACGGCGTACCGTTGGCCAATGCAAAACCTTCCTCCTCACCCCACCGGCGTCAATACCTCCTCCCCCGCAAAATGCCGCCGCGCATTCTCCAGGAACTGCGTCACGGACGCCGTGATGGCCTCCGGCGACCAGCCGGCCACATGCGGGGTCAGCACGACGTTAGGACAGTCGAACAACGCGACCGGCGGCGCCGGCTCGCTCTCATAGACATCCAGCCCGGCCCCGCCAAGCTTGCCAGCGCGCAGTGCGGAAGCCAGCGCCTCGGTATCCACCACGCTGCCGCGCGCGATATTGACGAGGAACCCGGCCGGCCCCAGCGCCGCCAGCACGCTTGCATCGACCAGGTGCCGCGTACCCGCCCCGCCCGGTGTGGCGATCACCAGGTAGTCCGCCCACGCGGCCAGCGCACCGATACTGTCGAAGTACCGGTACCCCGCATCTTCGCGCGGCTTGCGGTTGTGATAGCCGATCTCGAGGTCGAAGCCTTCGCCGCGCCGGGCAATACGCCGGCCGATGGTGCCCAGCCCTACGATCCCCAGCCGCTTGCCCGAGACATTGGGCCGCAGCGGCAGCGCGGTGCGCCAGGTACCGGCGCGCGTGGCCGCGTCCAGCTGCGGCACGGCGCGCACGGTCGCCAGCAGCAGTGCGAAGGCGTGGTCGGCCACGCAGCTGTCGTTGGTGCCGGCGCCGTTGGCCACGGCGATGCCGCGCGCGCGGGCGTGGGCCACGGCGATGTTCTCGAAGCCCGCGCCCAGCGCGCACACCAGTTCCAGTGCTGGCATCGCGTCGATCTCCGCCGCGGTCAGGCCGGTGGAGCCGATGGTCAGTACCGCGCGGATGCGTTCGCCCTGCGTGGCGATCTGCGCTGCGCGGCCTTCGGCGTCGGGCGCGTAGAGGATCTCGAATCGTTCGGCAATGGCGTCGCGGTGGTGGGTGGCGACCTGGGTCAGGATCAGCAGCGTGGGCTTCATGGCGGGGTGGAGTCGGAGAGGGGTGGCAGCGGGTGGGATGCACCCGGAGTCCGTCACGCGGATAGCGGGCAGACGTCACATTCTAGCGCTGCGGCGCCGGGCTTGCCGAAGGCGACAGCACGCGCGGAGGCACGCAGAAACGGGTACGCTTTGCCTGCGGCAGCGAGGTTTGCGACCGGTCTTGCAGAATGGAATATGCCTATAAACAAGGGTCGAACGCGATTCCCGAAGGGCCGGCAGTACCGTTCCGCCGGTTCCGGCAAGGCACGCAGAAACGGGTACGCTTTGCGGGGTACGCCCCCCTCGGCGCCATGACCGCATCACACCATTGCGTATCATGCGTGTTCTCTTCCTCACTCGCAAAAGAACGGCATGCGCGCAATCGGCAACTTCCTCTGGTTCATCCTTGGCGGCGTGGTGATGGGCCTGGCCTGGTGGCTGGCCGGGCTGCTGGCCTTTATCTCGATCATCGGGATCCCCTGGGGCAAGGCCTGCTTCGTGATCGGGACTTTCACCTTCTTCCCGTTCGGCAAGCAGGCCATCAGCCGGCGCGAGCTGACCGGGCGCGACGATGTCGGCACCGGCGCGCTGGGGCTGGTCGGCAATGTGCTGTGGTTTATCTTTGCCGGCGTGTGGCTGGCCATCGGCCACGTGATGGCGGCGGTCGCCAACTTCGTGACCATCATCGGCATTCCGTTTGCGATCCAGCACCTGAAGCTGGCCGGCATTGCGCTGGCGCCGATCGGGCAGACCGTGGTCACCAATGAAGTGGCCGACGCCGCGCGCCGCGATGGCGCACGCCTGCAGGTGGACAACCTGCGCCGCTGACGGATCAGGCGTTGGCGTCTTCGGCGCCGCCTTCGTCCTGCTGGCCGGCGTGCGCGACCAGCCGGTCGAGCAAGCTGCCCAGCAGCGCCTGTTCGGCGTCGCTCAGGCAGCCGAAGATCTCCGCATTGCGCCTGGCGATCATCGCGATCGCCTGCCGGTATAGCGGCTTGCCCTGTGCGGTCAGTGACAGCACCACGCCGCGCCCGTCGGCCTCGCTCGCCTCCTTGCTGACCAGCCCGCGCGCCACCAGCGCCTGCGCCGAGCGGCTGGCCTGGCCCTTGGTCAGGTTGGCGCCCTGCGCCAGCTGGTTGACCGACAGCGGCGCGAAGGCGCCGATCGCGGCCAGGCAGCGGCCCTCGCTGAGCGGCAGGCCGCATTGCTCCAGGTAGGCGGCGGCGCTGTCCTTGTCGCTGAGCTTGTTGACCTGGTGCAGGCGGTAGGTCAGGAACTGGTCGAGGCGTGGCAGTGGCTTCATGGCGTGTCCTTGTCAGGCGTCGGCATTCTAGCGTCCTGTACTCCCTATTGCTGGCTGCGAGCCTCGGCTTCGTCGATCAGCGCCAGCACCGGCGCCAGCGCTTCCTGCCGGCTCATCAGGCCCAGGCACACCATTGCCAATAGCAGCGGGGAGCGTGCTTCGCCGGCACGGCCCATAGCCTCGCACAGGCGGGTGTAGGCGAGGTCGAGGTCTTCAGCTTGCATGGCGGGCTCCGGTTTGCATCAGGGGGGCGAGGGTGGCGCGCACGGCGTCCCATGACGGTTCGCGCCAGCGTGCCAGGACATAGCCATCGGGGCGGATGAGGTAGAGCGTGCCGGATCGTGCGCCGTAGCGGGCGTGGGCCTGGCCGGCGACGTCGGCCAGCGCCGTGGCGCCGGCCACGTTGCCGCCGGTGACCACCACGTGTGTCTGCACGGCCTCCGGATGCGCATTCTCGAATGCGGCCAGTGGCTCGGGAAGCGAGGGCGCATCGCTGAAGTACAGCAACGTGAACCGTTGCCCGAAGCATTGCGTGAGGTGCACGACCTCGTCGGGGCCTGCCACGCGCATTTCCGGCGCGGGCAGGCCGGGCGCGGCGCCAGGACAGTCGTCGCCAAAGTCGCTGGGACCGTTCAGCGCCGAATCCGTATAGGCAATCGGTGCCGACTGCCGCGGATTGATCAGTGACCGCACCGCGGGCTCATGCTGCGCCAGCCGCAGCGTGGCTTCGCGCATCAGCCGGAAGGCAAAGTCGGGCGGTGCCATGAACTCGGTGCTCTTGGCGCCGTAGGCGATGTTCTGCCGCGTGGCATGCACGCGTTCGGCCGAATAGGAATCGAGCAGGCTGTCGGGCGCCTGGCCGCGCAGCACCCACGCCAGCTTCCAGGCCAGGTTGCCGGCATCGTCCAGCCCGGAGTTGAGCCCGCGCACGCCAAAGATCGGCACCAGGTGCGCGGCGTCGCCGGCAAACAGCACGCGGCCGTGGCGGTAGTCCTGCAAGGTCAGGCACTTGGCGTTGTAGATGGAGATCCACAGCGGCCGCCACGGCTCGGTCTCGCCGATCATGTCGAGGTGGCTCTGCACGCGCGGCAGCACGTTCTCGGGCTTGACGGCTTCGTCAGGGTCTTCGTCGTCGCGGATCTGGTAGTCGATGCGCCAGACGTCGTCAGGCTGGCGGTGCATCAGGATGGTCGATCCGGGGTTGGAAGGCGGGTCGAACCAGGCCAGCCGCTCCACCTCGCGCCGCGTCTTCTGCACGATATCGACGATCACGTAGCGGCCTTCGTACTGGGTGCCTTCCATGCGCAGCCCCAGTTGCTCGCGCACGGTGCTGCGCCCGCCGTCGCAGGCCACCAGCCATTGCGCGTCGACCTGCACCACGCCTGCGCCAGTCTGGATCTCGGCCACGACGCCGCTGCCGTGCTGGCGCACCGCCTGCACGCGCGCGCCGAAGCGCACATCCGCTGGCGCAGCGCCGCGCAGCGCGGCGTCGTGGGCGAGGGCTTCCAGGTAGTACTGCTGGATATTGACCATCGGCGCGAAGCGCTCGCCGGGTTCGCTGGGCATGCGGAAATGCAGCACCTCGGCATCGCGGTAGTAGCTACGCCCGCCCACCCACGGCAGGCCGGTTTCGACGGTGGCGCGGTCTGCGCCCACCCAGCCGAGGATTTCCAGCGAACGCCGCGCCATGCAGATGGCCCGGCTGCCGGCGCAGTAGCCGTCGTCGGCTTCCACCACCAGCGCGGCTATGCCCTGGCGCGCCAGCAGCGCAGCCAGCGTCAGGCCGACCGGGCCGCCGCCGGCAATCAGTACCGGCACGTGCTGCGGCCATGGGCGCGATGACGAGGGCGGCGGTGCCGGCGGCACGGCCGCGTGGGGTGCGGTGGAGTCTGGCATGGCGGGGTCGTAGTGTCTCTGCGATGTAGTTGTGTGCGCAACTATATCGACCAGATGGTTGCGCACGAAACTAGTGTTAACCCGGCCGGGAAACGGCGATCCGGCGAAAGTCGGGAACAAGTCGCACATCGCCGCAGGCCGTCCTTGGCCTATGCTTCGCAAGAGGCACACTACTTCAGCCCACCCGCTGCGCCATGCCCACGCTCCCGACCGATGCCGCACCCCGCGCCACCAGGCTGCCTGCGCCGGGCAGCTGGCAGTACCACGTGCTGCTGGGCGCGGCAGGCATGCTGGTGCTGGGTCCGCTGGGCGGCATCGCTGCCGCGTATATGAATTTCTCGCTGGGCTTCTTTGTCGGCGGGCAGGTGCTGGCGGGCATCCTCGGCTCGGTGGTGACTGCAGGCTATGGCGCGCCCGGGCGCCACGGCGCCAACTACATCCAGACCGCGGCGGCGTCGGTGGCGGGCATGGGCGGCATGGCCGTGGTGCTGCAGGCGATGGCGTGGCTGGGCATGGCGCAGCCGCCGTTGTGGCAGCTGGTGCTGTACATGCTGTGCATCGGCATGTTCGGGGTGGGTGTGGGCATGCTGTACACGCCATTGCTGGTGGACCGGATGCAGCTGACCTTTCCGTCGGGGCTGGCCGTGGCCAATATCCTGCGCGCGCTGACCGATCCGGCGCTGCTGCGGCGTTCGGTGGCGCGGCTCGGGGGCGGCCTGGCGCTGGGCCTGGGTTGCGGCCTGGGCGCCGCGCGCATGCCGTGGCTGGCGGCGCTGGACCTGTCGGCCGCGACCTTCGGCGCCGGGATGATCGTCGGCGCGCGCGTGGGCATTGCCGCGCTGGTGGGCGGGCTGGCCGGCTGGGCCATGACCCCGTGGTTTGTCGCCGCGGGCTGGATGGCGCCCGGCGAGCCCTATCGCAAGGCCACCTTCCTGGTGGCCCTGGGCATGATCATGGGGGCGGCTGCGGTCGATGTGGCCTTGCTGCTGGCACAGGCGTGCCGCCAGTGGCGCGCGCGCCGCCACCCTGCGCCGCGGCGCGGGCCGGGCATGGGCTGGGTGGCGGCCTGGGCGCTGCTGTGGGGCGCGGCCACGGTGGCGGCGGGCGTGGCCTGGTTCGGCCAGCCGTTGGGCTTCCAGCTGATGGCGGTGCTGCTGGTGCTGGTGTTTGCGCTGGTCAACGGCATCTCGGTCGGCATGGTCGACCAGAACCCGATCTCGTCCGCCTTCGTGCTGTCCGTGATCCTGATGGCCGCCGCCGGGCTGCGCGCGCCCCATGTCGGGCTGATCGCCGCCACGGTCTTGCTGGTGGCCACGGCCGAGGCGAGCGACATGCAGCAGGACCGCTCCACCGGCTGGCGCCTGGGCAGCGACCGCATGGTGCAGTTCGGCTACCAGGTGGCGGGCATCGTCGTGGGTGCGCTGGTGGCGGTGGCGATGGCACGGCTGTTCATGCATGCCTATCCGGTGCTGGCGCTGGACCAGACCAGCCTGCCGGCCGACCAGCAGCCCGCGCGCTGGACCTCGGCCATGACATACAAGATCGTGGGCGTGCTGCACGGGCTGGCGCAAAGCCGCACCGGCCAGCATGTTGCGGTGGCAACGGGTCTGGCGCTCGGCCTGGCCACCGCGGTATTGCGCAAGGCCATCCTCGGCCGGCAGGCGTGGCAGCGCTTCGCGCAAGCCAGCCGGCGCGGGCGGGTGGCGGATTTCCTGCTCGATGCGGCGATCCTGCCCTCGCCCTATGCGTCGTCTTTCGGTGGCTTCGTCAACCTGGCGGCGGCCGGGTGGATGGCGGCCGGCGGCGTGGCGGCGAGCGTGGCCGCCGCCGTGGCCAGGCCCGCAAGGACGGCCCGGGGTTTGCCGCAGGATATGAGCACGGCATCGCTGGTCGGTGGCGGCCTGATCGCGGGCGATGCGCTGGCGGCGCTGGCCATCGGCGTGGCGGGCCTGTTATCCGCCACATTGGGTTGAGGCCGGCCGCGATTGTCAAATTATACTGACGCTTCTGTCCAAGTTTCAGTGGATTGTCAAATCCCGCGACCAGCGTACCATAGGCGGCCAGACTGACGCACTGGCTTGACCCGGAGAATCATCATGGCCCTTGACCAAGAATCCTTTGCCCTGCTGCGCGCCTCGGTGCAGCGCTTCATCGACGAACGCCTGAAGCCCGCCGAAGACACGCTGGAGGAAACCGACGACGTGCCCGCCGAGATCGTCGCGGACATGAAGGAGATGGGCCTGTTCGGCATCTCCATCCCCGAGAACTACGGCGGCATCGGCCTGTCGATGTCGCAGGAATGCGATGTGGTCTACGACCTGGGCCATACCGCCTTTGCCTTCCGCTCGGTGTTCGGCACCAACGTCGGCATCGGCTCGCAGGGCATCCTGATGGATGGCACCGAGGAACAGAAGCAGCAATACCTGCCGCGCATCGCCAGCGGCGAGCTGATCATCTCGTTCGCGCTGACCGAGCCGAACGCCGGCTCCGATGCGGCTTCGCTGCAGACCAAGGCCGAGCTCGACGGCGACCACTACGTTATCAACGGCACCAAGCGCTTCATCACCAACGCGCCGCGCGCCGGCGCCTTCACGCTGATGGCGCGCACCGGCGGCGCGGGCGCTTCGGGCATCTCGTCCTTCATCGTGCCGGCCGACACCCCGGGCATCTCGCTGGGCAAGCCGGACAAGAAGATGGGCCAGCGCGGCACCAAGACCTGCGACGTGGTGCTTGAGAATGTGCGCGTGCCGGCTGCCAATATCATCGGCGGCGTGCCGGGGGTGGGCTTCAAGACCGCGATGAAGGTGCTCGACCGCGGCCGCCTGCATATCTCGGCGCTGGCCTGCGGCATGGCGCATCGCCTGATCACCGACGCTGTGGCCTATGCCAGGGAGCGCAAGCAGTTCGGCAAGCCCATCGGCGACTTCCAGCTGATCCAGGCGATGCTGGCCGACAGCCAGGCCGAGCTCTACGCCGGCCTGTCGATGGTGCGCGACTGCGCCCAGCGCTACGACGCCAAGCCCGCCGGCAAGAGCGATCCGGAGGTCAGCATGCTGGCCTCGTGCACCAAGATGTTCTGTACCGAGATGGTGGGCCGCGTGGCCGACCGCGCGGTGCAGATCCATGGCGGCGCCGGCTATATCGCCGAGTACAAGGCCGAGCGCTTCTACCGCGACGTGCGCCTGCTGCGCCTGTATGAAGGCACCACGCAGATCCAGCAGTTGATCATCGCCAAGCAACTGCTGCGCGACTGACCATGCAACCGCCCGGCGCGGCAGGAGTCGACATGAACACGATGCAGTTACGCGGGCCGGACAGCCCGCTGCAGGCAGGGCATGATGGCGATGCGCCGCACCGGCTGCGCGCCGTGGTGGCGACCTATCGTCCCACGCTGCAGGCCTATACGCTGGCGGTGTCGCCGGCCGAGCTGATGGCGCTCAGCGCGCTGCCAGCTGAGATGGCGGGCGGTGTGGGCGGCACCAGCGATCCACGCGCGCACGCGCACCTGGCGCGCTTGCGTGGCGAGGTCCAGGCCAGCGGCATTGCGTTGCCGGGTGCAATCGTGGTCGCGGTCAGCGGCGGCAGCCTGCAATGCGAGTCTGACCACCTCTACACGCTGTCGCTGCATCCGCGCCGTGGTGACCGGCTGATCGTGCTGGACGGCTATGAGCGGCTGCTGGCGCTTGCGCATGGCGAACGGCGGCAGTGCAAGACGCTGGTGTCGGCGGTGCTGTGGCGCGCGGCGCTGGATACCGCCGCGGCGGTGCCGGCGGCGGAGGCCGCCAACGAAACGATCGACGCGGCCGTAGCGCAGTCGTCGTGCGCGGCGCGCTGGGCCAACGCCACGCGGGTGTGGCATTGACCGGGGTACCGGGCACGAAGAACATGCTCAGCGCAACATGACGGAAGCCGCCTGCATGGCGGCTTTTTCTCTTCTAGTGGCCCGGCGTGCGCGCAAGCCGCTTATTGCGGCCACACGCCATCGACATCGCGCAGCAGATGGCCGGCGAGGATATAGTCCCCGAGCCGCGTGGCCTTGGCCTCGAGGTCGAGCAGTTCATGGTCCGCCAGCGTGCCGAGATCGAACTGGCAATAGAGATTGCGTTGACGGAACGTGGCCTTGGGTTTGGCCAGCCCTTCGATCAGGGCTTCGCGGGAACGGACGGCGATGCTTTCTTGTCCGCGATACTGCACCTTGATACCGCGCTTTTCTCCGAGCCTGCCGAGTTCGACGGCATCCTGCCATCCTGTCTCGTAGTCCAGCTCAAGCGCCAGCACGCCTTCCGAGGCCAGAAGCCTGAGCGCTTCTGCCTTGCTGCCAGCTCGCACGATTGACATCCACACCTCTTATATCGACTTATACTGTACGAATATACAGTCAACCCGGGGTCGCGGCAAGGGGCTTGCACCGGACGCCTGCCGACCGCTCCCTGCCTTGCCGCTGCGATGTTGCGCTGGCCGCGCCTGCGGCCTCTTGCCAGTGCAGCCGAATATTGTTTCCCGCGTATGTCAGGGCTGCGCCTGCGGTGCCGCGCCGGCCGCTTCGTTGCCTGTGCTGCCGGCCGCGCCGGAGCCACTTCCGCTGCCGGTTGGACCCAGTTGCGCCGGTGCGCCGCTGAAGTCGCCAGCATAGACGCGCGACAGCGTGCCTGGCTGCATGTAGCGCCGAATGGCCGCGTTGACGGTTTCCGGCGTGGCGTTGCGCAGGCGCTCTTCGAGTTCGGCGGTGAAGGCCATGGTGCGGCCCAGGTAGAGCTGGTTGGCCAGCGCGCCGGCCAGCGCGGCGTCGTTGCTGCGGCCGACCATGCCCTGCTGCAGCAGGCCGCTGACGGCCTCGGCCAGTTCCTGCGCGGTGATGCCGTCGCGCACGAAACGCTCCAGCTCCTCGGTCACGGCGCGTTGCAAGCGCGGCAGGTTCTGCGGTGCGTATTGCGCCTGCAGGCCGAAGCGTCCCGCGCGGTCGAGCGCGCCCACCTGCACCCAGCTGCTCGCGCCATAGCTCAGGCCTTCCCGCTGCCGCAGCCGGTCAGCCAGGCGGCCGCGCAGGCTGGCGCCGCCGAGCACGCGGTTGGCAATCATCATCAGCGCATAGTCCGGCGCGTCATTGGTCAGGTCGATCGGCGTGGAGGCCAGGTAGATGGCATTGGCCTTGCCCGGCGCGGGCAGCGTGAACTCCGCCGGCGGGATCGGCACAAAGGGGCGCTCGACGCGCGCGTAGGGCCGTTGCGCGCTCCAGTCGCCGAACAGCTGCGCTGCCTGCGCGGCCGCGGCCGCGGCATCGAAGTCGCCCACCAGGCTCAATTGCGCATGGCCCGCGCCATAGAAGCGCGCGTGGAAGTCGCGCACCTGCGCCAGGGTGGCGGCCTGCAGGTCGGCGATGTTCTCGGCAAAGGTGCGCGCATGGCGCGGGTCGCCCGCGGGGTAGGGGTCGCCATGGCGGCCCAGCGCGTTGGACGCCATCACGCCCGGCTCACGCCGGATGCTCTCGATCTCCGCGATGCTGGTCTTGCGCAGCGTTTCGAACTCCGCCTCGGGGAAGGTCGGTGCGCGCAGCAGGTCGCGCAGCAGGGCCAGCAGTTCCGGCAAGTGCGCGCGGCGCGTCTCGAAGCTGACGGTCACGCGCTCAGAGCTGCCAGAGATGCCGACGCGTGCGCGCAGCGCCTCGATGCGGTCGGCGATCTGCTGGCGGTCCATGCCAGCCGCGCCGCGCCGGAGCATGGAGGCGGTCAGCGCGCCCACCGTGGTCAGCCCCTGCAGGCTCTGCGCGTCGCCCATGCGCAGCACCAGCGCGCCGTGCACCACTTCACCGCGCGCGGGCTTGGGCAGCAGCGCCAGCTGCATGCCGTTGGCCAGCGTCTGGCGCGTGGTGTGGGCCTCGATATTGGCGGGGCTGGGATCGAATGCCGCCACCGCGGCCATTGCCTGCCTGCCCTGGTAGCCGCTGACCATGGCCGTGACATCGGGCGCCGGCGGCACCTGCGCGCGCGACGGCTGCTCGGCGGGAAGGAACACGCCCACGGTGCGGTTCGAGGCTTGCAGGTAGTTCAGCGCTACGCGCTGCACGTCTGCCAGCGTGGTGGTCTCGATGCGGTCGCGCGCCAGGAAGAACAGGCGCCAGTCGCCCTTGGCGATGGCCTCGGACAGCGCCACGCCGAGCGCGCCGGGATCGTTCATGTAGTGCTCGTAGGCGTTGCGCATGCGCACGCGCGCACGTTCCAGCTCGGCCTCGGTCACGGGCGCCTCGGCAAAGCCCTCGACCTGCGTGATCAGCCCGGCGCGCGCAGCCGCGAGCGGCTGGTCTTTGGACGTCTCGACCATGAGCAGCAGCGCGCCCGGGTCCTTCATCGCATAGAGCGCGGTGCCGACCGACACGGCCTGGCCACGCTCGACCAGCGCCTTGTACAGCCGCCCGCCCGGCGTATCGCCGAGGATGAGGGTCAGCAGCGAGAGTGCCGTGCTGTCCGGATGCGCACCCGGGCTGACGTGGTATTGGGCGGCGACCAGGCTGTTGTCGCCGGGGCGCATCACGACCAGCTCGCGCGCGCCTTCCTGTGCGGGCTCGACGGTATGCTCGGGCGGCAGCACGCGCGTCGGGCGCGGGATCGGCCCGAAGTAGCGCTCGATGCGTGCCAGCGTGGCGGCGGGATCGAACTTGCCGGCCACCACCAGCACCGCGTTGTCGGGCTGGTAGTAGCGGCGATAGAAGGCGCGCAGGCCGTCGATGCTGACGTGCTCGACATCGCTGCGCGCGCCGATCGGGGCCTTGCCGTAGTTGTGCCAGCGGTAGGCGGCGGCCATGGTCTGCTGCATCAGCATGCGCCCGGGGCTGTTCTCGCCCATTTCCATCTCGTTGCGCACCACCGTCATCTCGCTGTCCAGGTCGGCACGCGAGATCACGCTGTTGACCATGCGGTCGGCTTCCATGCGCAGCGCCCAGTCAAGGTTTTCATCGTTGGCGCTGAAGGTGCCGAAGTAGTTGGTGCGGTCCTGCGCGGTGGTGCCGTTCACGCTCATGCCGCGCCGGGCGAACTCGGTCGGGATGGCCTTGCCGGGCAGCGATGGCGTGCCCTTGAACAGCAGGTGCTCGAGCAGGTGGGCCATGCCGGTCTCACCATAGTTCTCATGGCGGCTGCCGACCAGGTAGGTGATGTTGACGGTGGTGGTGGCCTTGGCCGCGTCCGGTGCCAGTATGATGCGCAGGCCGTTGGGCAGGCGGTATTCGGTGATGCCTTCGACCGATGCCACCTGCGTGGCCGTGGCAGGCGTCGCCGTGGGCGCGGTCTGCACCGGCTGCGCCAACGCCGGCGCGCAGGCAAGCGAAGCGAGCAAGGACAGGTGCAGGGCAGTGCGGCGCATGGCGTCTCCGGGCGGGCGGTGGCAGTGGGTTGGCGGGTGAGGCACGAAGCGCATTCTAGCCGCCGCCCCTGCCAGGAACTGTGCCGCAGCCCACGCCCGCGCGCCAGAGGGAAATGTCCGAATCCAGCGGGTAAGCACTTGCAGGTAGCGGTAGCATGCCGTCATGCACCTCGATCCCGATACCTGCTACAAGGCCGTGGCCTCGCACGACCGCCGCTTCGACGGACGCTTCTTCGTGGGCGTGTCGTCGACCGGCGTGTACTGCCGGCCGGTGTGCGCAGTGCGCACGCCCAAGCGCGAAAACTGCACCTTCTACGAGAGCGCTGCGGCGGCGGAGAAGCATGGCTTCCGCCCCTGCCTGCGCTGCCGTCCGGAACTGGCGCCCGGGCACGGGCTGGCCGATATTTCAGGCCGGCTGGCGCAGGCCGCGGCCACGCTGATCGACGAGGGCTTCATGGCCGAAGGCAGCGTGGCCACGCTGGCGGCGCGCATCGGCGTGACCGAGCGGCACCTGCGGCGCCTGTTCGATGCGCAGTTCGGCGTGTCGGTGCTGGAGTACGCGCAGACGCAGCGGCTGCTGCTGGCCAAGCGCTTGCTGGCCGACACCGCGCTGCCGGTGACCGAAGTGGCGCTGGCGGCGGGCTTCGGCAGCGTGCGCCGCTTCAACGATGTGCTGAAGACCCGCTACGGCCTGACGCCGCGGGCGCTGCGCCGCCGCGCCGCCGACGGCGTGGCCGACCGGCTGGTGTTCGACCTGGGCTACCGCCCGCCGTTTGCCTGGGACGCATGGCTGCGCTTCCTGGCTACCCGCGCGGTGGATGGCATCGAGGCCATCCGGGACGGTACCTATATGCGCACGCTGCTGGTGGATGCCGGCGGCAGCACGCATACCGGCTGGGTACGGATCGAACATGTGCCGCGCCGGCTGGTGCTACGCGTCACGTTGTCGGCCTCGCTGGCGCGCGTGATTCCGCAGGCGCTGGGCAAGGTGCGCCGCCTGTGCGACCTGGGCTGCCGCCCGGACGTGGTGGACCGGCACCTGGGCGAGCTTGCCGAGGCAATGCCGGGCGTGCGCCTGCCGGGCAGCGTCGATGGCTTCGAGATCGCGGTGCGCGCGGTGGTGGGGCAGGTGATCTCGGTGGTGCAGGCGCGGCGCATCCTGGGCGCGCTGGCGCGGCACGCGGGGCAGTCGCTGGACGGCACGCCCCCCGACGGCCTGCGCTACACGTTCCCGACTGCCGCCGCCATTGCCACACTGCCAGAGCAAGGCTTGCGCGATGCCGGGGTGTCGGCGGGCAAGGCGCGCACGCTGCTGGCGCTGGCGCAGCGCGTGGCCGACGGCACGCTGGCGCTCGATGCGCACGCGCCGCCGGAGCAGACCGTGGCGGCGCTGCGCGAGGTCGGCGGCATCGGCGACTGGACCGCGCAGTATGTCGCCATGCGCGCGCTGGGCTGGCCCGATGCGTTCCCCGGCACCGACTATGCGCTGCGCAAGGTGCTGGGCGTCAGTACCGTGCGCGCGATGCACGAGCGCACCGCGCAATGGGCGCCGTGGCGTGCCTACGCCGCCATCCACCTGTGGCATCGCTATGAAGCGATGAAGGATGCGGCCAGTGCCGCGGCCGAACCGGAGACGATCACATGACCAGCTATCGCCATATCGACAGCCCGCTCGGGACCATCCTGCTGCGCGCGCAAGGCGCACACCTGACTGGCCTTTTCTTCGCCGGGCAGAAATACCATCCCGCAGGCATTGCCGACAGCCGCGACGTGCCGCCGGCCGACGCCGCGGTGCTCGACCGCGCCGCGTCGGAACTGGCCGAATATTTCGCCGGCCGCCGCGATACCTTCACCGTGCCGGTGCGCTTTGCCGGCAGCCCGTTCCAGCAGCGCGTGTGGGAGGCGCTGCTGGCCATCCCCTGCGGCGAGACCGCGTCGTACGGCGAACTGGCCCGCACCCTGGGCCTGCCGCCCACGCATGCGCGCGCAGTCGGCGGCGCGGTGGGACGCAACCCGCTGTCGGTGATCGTGCCCTGCCATCGCGTGCTGGGCAGTGCCGGCGCGCTGACCGGCTACGCCGGCGGCATCGAGCGCAAGCGCGCCTTGCTGCAGCGCGAAGGCATCGGCACCTCGCCCGGCTGATGGCGCCGGCTGCGCTGCCATGCCGCGCCTGTTCATTGCCGTGGAAGTCCCGCCCGCGCTGGCGGCATGGCTGCTGTCGATCCTGCCGCCCGCGCACGGTGTGCGGCCGGCAGCGCCAGAGCAAGTCCACCTGACCCTGCACTTCCTGGGTGAGTGCAACGTGCCTGGCGCAGCGCTGGAGGCCGCGCTCGACAGCATCCGCGCACCTGCCTTCCTGCTTCAGGCAGCCGGTACCGGGCGCTTTCGCAGCGGCCAGGGTTCGGTGCTGTGGGCAGGCCTGGCGCCAGGTCCCGGCCTGGACGCGCTGCGCGCCCTGCATGCCGACGTCGGGCAGGCGCTGGCCGGGGCCGCGGGCATTACCCCGGAGCGGCGGCGCTTCCATCCGCACCTGACGCTGGCGCGCTGCAAGCCGTCCGTGCCCGAAAGCGTGCTGCGCGCGTGGCTCGATACGCACCGTAGCCTGGCCAGCGAGCCTTGGCAGGTGCAGCGGCTGGTGCTGTTCGAAAGCCGGCTCGGCCCGCAAGGCCCCCAGCATCTCGTGCGCCAGGCCTGGCCACTGACGCAGGCCGGCACTACGCCAGGTTGCTGAGCCCCAGCGTTACGCCCAGCCCGCACAAGGCCGAGCCGATGGTGCGGTCCAGCAGCCGCTGGCGCCGCAGCATCGCCGCGCGCAGTGCCGGCGCGGTGAACACGCACGCCACCAGGCTGAACCACGCCAGGTGCGCCACCGACATGAATCCGCCATAAGCCCATTGCACCGGCACCGGCGTGTGCACATCGACCACCTGGGTGTAGGTGCTGACCACGAACAGCGTGGTCTTCGGGTTCAGCGCATTGGTCAGGAAGCCCATGCGCAGCGCCGCCCACGGCGGCAGCGTGCGCGCACCTTGCAGGTCTACTGCCAGGGCCTCGCGGTTGCGCAGCGTCTGGATACCGATCCAAACCAGATAGGCCGCGCCCAGCATCTTCACCACCGTCAGCACGTTGTGCGCATGGGCCATCAGCAGCCCCACCCCGAATATCGTATAGAGCACATGCACCTGCACCCCCAGCGCGATCCCGAGGGCGCTGAGCAGGCCGGCGCGGCGGCCGTACAGGTAGCTGTTGCGGGTGACCATGGCGAAGTCCGGGCCCGGACTGACAACGGCCAGCACGGTCACGGCGGCGACCGCCAGGGATTCGGCGATTGGGGGCATTTTCTGTGAGGTTACGTTACAGTTATCCGGAAATCGCCACATCGGGAGATCCGGGCGTACCCAATTCTGCGTGCCGGAAAGCGCCGCAACAACCGATATATACTCGCGCAATTACGTGAGAAAAACTGACTGATGCACTGGCTGGGCTGGATCCGATTCTTCGAGGCCGCGGCGCGCCACGAAAGCTTTGTCCGGGCGGCGGAGGAACTGCACCTGACCCATGGCGCGGTCAGCCGGCAGATCCGCCAGCTGGAGGACACGCTGGGCGTGGCGCTGTTCGAGCGGCGCAACCGCGGGGTCTTCCTGACCGAGGCGGGGCGCACGCTGTTCGCGGCGTCGACGCAATCGATGGAGGTGCTGGCCGGCGCCGCCGCGCGCATCCGCACGCAACCGCCGGGGCGAGCGCTGGTGCTGTCATGCGAGCCGACCATCGCCATGCGCTGGCTGATCCCGCGGCTGCCGCGCTTTGCCGCGCGCCATCCCGATATCCCGCTGCACCTGATGGCAGCAGGCGGGCCGATCGACTTCACCCGCAGCGGCGCCGACCTGGCACTGCGGCGCAATGACTTTGCCTTCGATGCGCGCTGGCATGCGCGCGAGGTGGCGCAGGAACGGGTGGGGCCGGTGTGCCGGCCGCAGCTTGCGCAGGGGGCAGCCACGGTCCCGGCGCGGCTGCATACGCGCACGCGGCCCGAGGCATGGCAGCGCTGGCAGGCGGTGCGCGACGATGCCGCCCCCGTCGTGCAGTGCGACGGCGACGCCTGGTACGAACATTTCTACCTCAGTCTGCAGGCCGCCGCCGCAGGGCTGGGCTGGGCCATGGCCTCGCAGCTGATGGCCGCGGACGAGATCGCCGATGGCCGGCTGGCCGCGCCGTTCGGCTTTGTTGCCGACGGATCGGCCTATCATTTGTTGTCGCCCGCGCCGTTTGAACACGACACGCGCCGGCTGGTGCTGCTGGCGTGGTTGCGCGAAGAGGCGCAGGCAACGCTTGCGGCGCCGCCACCGGACGCCTGAAAGCGGCGTGCGCGCTACCCCCCGGAAGTCTGTGCTCAAGTTCTGCCACAGATCTGCCGAAGTGAGAGCATGCGTCTTGCCGGGCATCGGGACACGCGCTTAACATGCGCGCGGCCGGCAGGCCGAAGCCCCCGTAACCGGCGATCCCAGCCACTCCAGATGTTGCGTGAATCCATGAATCAGCACGATGCCTCCGGGCCAGCCGATAACGGCGCCGAATCCGACATTGAGCCGGCGGATGACCGTTATCGCCTGACGCACAACTCGCAGATCGGCACCGTGCTGCGCGACCTGTCCTGGCAGAAGTGCATGCTGAGCGTGCGCACCCGCACCGGGCACCAGTTCGTCACGTCGGTCCTGCACGTCGACCCGGTCGACCGCACCTTCGTGTTCGACTGGTGCAATGCGGAACCCGAACGGATGTCGCTGATGACCTCGGATGAAAATGCGTTCTCGGGGCTGTTGCGCGGCGTGCCGGTCAACTTCGTAGTGGGCCGGCCGGGCGCCACGCGCTATGAGGAAGGCCCCGCCTTCGTCGTCGAATTCCCCGAGAAGCTCTACCACTTCCAGCGCCGCCGCCATTTCCGCGCGCGCACGCTGGTGACGAGAGGCTACCGCTGCGAGATCCACATGTCGGACAAGACCGTGCTGGGGCTCGATATCGCCGACCTGTCGCTGTCGGGCGTGGGTCTGCGCTCGAAGACGGTCTCGGCAGAGCACCTGCCGGTCGGCACCACGGTCGGCAAGTGCCGGCTGGACTTCCGCGAGCTGGGTAAGCTTGAGCTGGACCTGCAGGTGGTTGGCCACTGGCTGGTGGGCCATGACGACAGCGCCATCCACCATTTCGGCTGCGCCTTCATCCATCCGGACGGGCGCATGGAGAACTTCCTGCAGCGGCTGGTATTTGCGCTGGAACTGGCGCACCGGGGCTGAAGCACCGGTGCCGAGGCCGCGCAACCCGGGCCCGGCTTACCTCATTCCCGTGCGGCTGCCTGGGTAGTCAGCGGCAATCAGGAGCCGATCAGCCGGCCGATTGCCGCCGCGGCTTCGCGTATCGGCGGCAGCAGCCGCGAGATCATCTCTGCTTCAGAGACGCGCGCCGCGCGCACGCTCACGCTCAGCCCCGCCAGCACGATGCCCGAGGCCGAGCGCACCGGCACCGCCATCGCGCGCAGGCCCGGTTCCAGCTCTTCATCGACGATCACGTAGTCCACTTCGCGGGCGCGCTCGAAGCACGCTTCCAGCTCCTGGCGCGAGACCTTGGTCTGCAGCGTGCGCGGGCGCAGCTCGGCATGCTCGAAGAAGCCGTCCAGCACTGTGGCGGGCTGGTGCGCCAGCAGCAGCCGGCCGTTGGAGGTGCAGTAGGCCGGCAGGCGGCTGCCCATGCCTAGCGAATAGTTCAGCACCCGCTGCACTTCGGAGCGCACCAGGTACAGGATGTCGGTGCCGTCCAGGATCGCCAGCGTGCAGGTCTCGTGGATGCGCGCGCTCAGGTTGTCCAGGATCGGCTGCGCCAGAGACACCAGCGAGGTCGACGAGAAATACGCGTGGCCCAGGTGCAGCACGCGCGGCCGCAGCGCGAACTGCCCGTCCTGCTGGCTGACGTAGCCGAGCTGTTCCAGCGTATAGAGGCAGCGCCGCACCGAGGCGCGCGACAACTGCGTGCGCTGCGCCACCTGCGAGATCGTCAGCGGGCGCTTGCGTTCCGAGAACGCCTCCAGCACGGTCAGCCCGCGCGCCAGCGACAGCATGAAGTTGGGATCGCCGGCAAAACTGGCGAGCAGGTCGGCCTGGGGCCGGGCAACGCGGACGGTGTCGGCCTGTGCATGGCCAAGACCGAGGGGGCGGAGGACATCCATTGGGAGGTGTGTTGTCTGGGCTTGTTGTCCGATAATCGCGCAATCTTAAACCGGCTGGCCGCCAGGGGCCAGCCTTTGCTGCATTCGCGCATCGCCCGCATGGCACGCGGGCCGGATGCTGCACGGCATCAACGCCCGCGTCGCTCCGCGATCTCGTAGAGCGCCATGCCAGCCAGCATGGCGCCGACAAAGCCCCAGGCCTTGGCATAGCCGGCACCCAGCGCCACCAGCGCCGGGCCCGGGCAGAAGCCCGCGAGGCCCCAGCCCACGCCGAACGCCGCGCTGCCCAGCACCAGCCGCGGCGTGACCGCGGCCAGCGCCGGCCACTGCATCGGCAGCCCCAGCCAGGAGCGCTGGCGCCGGCGCGCCAGTGCGAAGGCCACCACCCCCACCAGGATCGCGCCGGCCATGACAAAGGCGAGCGACGGGTCCCAGGCGCCGGCCAGGTCGAGAAAACCCAGCACCTTGGCCGGGTTGGCCATGCCGGACAGGATCAGGCCGATGCCGAACACCAGCCCGGCCAGCAATGAGAAGAGCATGCCCATCGGTCAGCCTCCCAGCCAATGGCGCTGCACCAGCACCGTCAGGAAGCCCGCCGCCATGAAGGTCAGCGTGGCGGCCAGCGAGCGCACCGAGCCCCGCGACAGGCCGCACACGCCGTGCCCGCTGGTGCAGCCGCCGGCGTAGCGCGTGCCGATGCCTACCAGCAGCCCCGCCGCCAGCACCTCACCCCAGCCGGCATCGATTTGCGCCGCGGGCATGGCATCGAACGCGCCCGCCAGCCATGGCGCCAGCAACAGCCCGATCACAAAGGCGGCGCGCCACGCGCTGTCGCCGTGCGGCAGCTTCAGCAGGCCGCCGACAATGCCGCTGATGCCGGCAATGCGGCCCAGACCCAGGATCATCAGCGCCGCCGCGAGGCCGATGACCAGCCCGCCGGCCAGCGACAGCCACGGCGTGAAATGGGTGAAATCAATCTGCATGGGAGGAGGCGCGCGAAAGGGACGCAGTGCGGCCGCAAGTGCAGCCCGAGGCCCGGATTATAGGCGCCGCATGCCAGGCGGGCGCCCAAAAAAAAGTCGCCGCTGGGGAGCGGCGACCGGGGAAGGTCGTCATTCAAGAGGGGTCTTGGTGACGTAAAAAGTATAGACATTTGAATTAAGACATTACATACAACTTTGGTAGGGTGCGGCAGGCTCACATTTGGTGGGTGCTTATGCTGGCCGGCTCAGAAGGGTTTGCCCAGGAACAGGTAAAAGCTGTATGTGCCTGCGGCGGCGCGCCCATAGGCCAGGTAAAGCGGGCCCAGCGGACTGTCCAGCGCCAGGAAGACCGAGCCCGATTTGAGCAGCCCGGTCGGGCTCCCCGGCACCAGCGGGTCGCCCATGCGGCCCGCCTCCAGCGAAAAGCCTGCGTACACGCCTTGCAGCAGGGTCTGTCGCGCCAGCTTGTTGTAGTAGACCAGCCGCGCAAACTGCAGGTTGCCGCCCAGCAGCTGCCCGGTGGCATAACCGGATTGCTGCAGGAAGCCGCCCCACTGGAACAGGTCATAGCGCGGCAGCGGCTTGCCGCCGATATTGCTGCCGACCTTGAAGGCCAGCGAGACCGTGTTGTCGCCGAACGAGTGGGCATAGATGCCATCCGCCTGCGCCTTGACATAAGCCTGGTCGGCACCCAGCCCCGGCTGCGAGCCGTAGATGTGCAGCCGGGCCGCATAGCCGAAGCGCGGGAAGTCGACGCTGTCGAGCTGGTCGAACAAGAGCCGCCCGGTGATGGCGCCGCGCCGGATATTGCCCGGGCCTGGCGACAGCGACTCGGGGCCGGTGCTCAGGGTGGCGTGCTCCGTGCCGGTCTGCACGCCCACGCGCAGCTCGCCGTACTTGGTGAACTGGCTGCCGGCGTCCAGCGCGATGTCGAAGCGGCGCAGGTCGTAGGTGGCGATGCGCGTGCTGCCCTGGAAAACATTGACCGGGCGCCGCTCCAGCTCGATGCGCGGCGCGATAAAGAAGTACTGGCGCGTATCCAGCGGCTGGTAGAACTCACTGATCAGCGACGAGGTCTGGCCCACCTGCGCATCGGTGCGCCATTCGGCGCCAAGCGCATTGAGCCAGGTGCGCCGGTAGCTGCCCACCAGGTTGAAGTAGGCATCGCCGCGGAAATCCGAACTCAGCCCGAGCCCGAAGCGCAGGTAGTCGGGACCGTAGGATTTCTCCACCGCATTGACCGCCAGCACGCGCTTGCCGGGCTCCTCCAGGATGCCGTAGTTGACGTGCTCGAAGTCGCCGGTGCCGAACAGGCGGCGCATGTCCTGGTCCAGCGTGGCCTGGTCGACCGGCTGCCCGGGCTTGGTTTCCATCACTGCGGTGGCGTAGTCCGGGTTGACGCGCTGCAGCGGCGCCAGCCTGATCTCATCGACCGGGCGGGTGTCAGGCGGCTGCACCGCCTGTTGTCTGGCGCGCAGTTGTGCATATTGCGCCGGCGGCAGCGCCAGCGGCGCGAGGCGGTCGGCGACCTTGCGCGCGGCAGCCTCGCCGATGGGGATGGTTGCCGGCAGGTGGTCGAAGTCGGTCGCGGAAAAATCGCCCAGCGCCGGCTCGATCAGCACGTCGGTGGGCCGCAGCGAGGCCAGCGATGCACGCACGTTCTGCTCGGTCAGGATATTGAGCATCTGGCCGGTCACGCCGATGATCGAGGTCAGTTCCTCACGCTTCATCAGCGGCGTGCCCAGGTTCACCGCGATCAGAATATCGGCGCCCATCCTGCGCGCCACGTCGACCGGCAGGTTGTCGGTCAGGCCGCCGTCGACCAGCAGCCGGCCCTCGTACTCGGCCGGCGCCACCGCGCCCGGCACCGACATGCTGGCGCGCATCACGTTGGCCAGCTCGCCCTGGCTGAACACCACCGGCGTGCCTGCCACCAGGTCCGTGGCGACAGCGCGGTAGGGAATCGGAAACTGGTCGAAGTCCCGGTAGCCGGGCACCTTGGCCAGCTGGCGCAGCACGGTCTCCAGCTGCACGCCCGAGACCGCGCCCTTGGGCAGCAAGAGGCCGCTGGCCTGCACTCCGATCTCGGGCGTGAACAGGTTGGTGAAATCGTCCTGCTTGCGCCGGATGGTCAGGTCCTGGCGCGGCGGGCGCTCCTTGAAGATCTTGTCGGTGCTCAGGCCGCCGACCAGCCGCTCCATTTCGGCGGGCGCCATGCCGGTGGCATAGGCGCCCCCCACCAGCGAACCCATGCTGGTGCCTGCGATGCAGTCGACCGGGATGCGCATCGCCTCCAGCACCTTGAGCACGCCGATATGCGCCGCGCCGCGCGCGCCGCCGCCCGAGAGCACCAGGCAGATGCGGGGGCGCGCGCCTGCGGCCCGCTGCGGCGTGGCCGCCGCGATCTGGTTTGCGGGCGGCTCGATCGCCGGCGCCGCCGGCATGGAGGCCGGCTCAGCGGCCAGGACCGCGCCCGCAGCCAGTGCCGGGGCCGCCGGTACGAGCAGTTTGCGCAAGCAATGGAATGGGGCTGCCTTCATGGCACCGTGGGTTCGCAATCGGTTCGCTGTCGGCCGCAGCGGGCGGCAGTGGCCCCGCCCGGCGGCCGCCGGGCGGGGAGGTCTGGCTATCTTCGGGCAAAATGCTGCATGCAGGCCGCCCACTCGCGGCCGTGCAAAAACAATTCATCACGCCGTTCGGAAGCGTGCAGATCGGCACGCGACCCCGCGGTGCCCTGCACTAGGATGGATACAGGTAAGGTGCTTGGGGGGTGCATGTACGGTTATTTCTTTTGCCAGACCGCTGCGGGACAGCTCACGCTCATTCCCCGCGAGAAGGACTGGATGCTGATGCTGGGCAATGGCGTGATGGGGAGGTTCCCGGATGCCCAGGCAGCGGTGGATGCCCTGCACGAAGGCACACTGCGGGTGCAGGGGCGGCGCATCGATGCCAGCGCGCTGGGCGTGCCGGCACGCGCGCACGACTGGCTCTACCATGTACTGAGCCGCTGACGCGGCGTACCGGCGGACGCGCTGTCCCGCCAAAGGGGAATCGCCATGACTGCCCTGGTCGAGTGGGCCCGCGAGCATACCTGCCGGCTGTTTCCGATGTCGGCCGAATACCACCGCAGCGACGGCAATCAGGTGCAGGTCAGCTGGCAGGCCGAGCCGGCCGGCTCGCCCGGACGCTGCCGCCTGAGCGCGGCCCTGCAGTTCGACCAGAGCGTGATCGACGCCGTCTACCTGGCCGACGCCGCCGAACTTGCCCGCATCGGCGCCAGGCTGGCCAGCGTGGTGTCGCGCCGGCTTGCCGAGGACGACATCGCCTGCCTGGCGGGCACGGCGCTGGTGATCCCGGTCGGCGAGGGGCTGCTCGGCCACTGAGGGGTCCGGCGGCAGGCCGGGGCCGGCGGGAATATACTGGCGGTTGATCCGCCAATGCGCCTGTTCGCGAACTGTCAGTGTCCCAAGCGTCCCCCGCCGTGCCCCCCGACGACCCCCGCCCGGTGCCGCCAGAGCGGCCCGGCGATGACGAGTGCTGCGGCTCCGGCTGCGATCCCTGCATCTTCGACTACTACTACCAGGAGATGGACCGCTACCGCGAGGAGCTGCGCGCCTGGGAAGCGCGCCAGGCGGCGCGCCATGCCGAGGATCCGGCAAATTGAGCGAGCCGCTGCAACCCCCGCACCCGACGTCCGCCCTGTTTGATTTCGTGCAGCGCCACCCGCGCCTGTTCGTGCTGACCGGCGCGGGCATCAGCACCGATTCCGGCATTCCCGGCTACCGTGACGCGCGCGGCCAGTGGCAGCGCTCGCAGCCGATCACGCTGCAGGCCTTCCTGGGCTCGCACGCGGGGCGCCAGCGCTACTGGGCGCGCAGCATGCTGGGCTGGCCGGTGGCGTGGCAGGCGCGGCCCAATGCCGCGCACCATGCGCTGTCGCGCCTTGGCGCGCACGGCCGGCTCACGGCGCTGGTCACGCAGAATGTCGACGGCCTGCACCAGCGCGCCGGCAGCGAGGGCGTGATCGAACTGCATGGCAGCCTGGCCAGTGCCATCTGCCTGGACTGTGGCACGCGCCATGACCGGGCCGGCCTGCAGGACTGGCTGCTGGCACAGAACGCCGCGCTGCGCGACGTGATCGCCGAGCCCGCCGCCGATGGCGACGTGCATTTCGAATCGCCGCTGTTCGCGCAGTTCCGCGTGCCCGAGTGCGGGCGCTGCGGCGGCATCCTCAAGCCGGACGTGGTGTTCTTCGGCGAATCCGTGCCGCGCCCGCGGGTCGATGCCGCCCGCGCGGCGCTGGAAGCAGCGGATGCCATGCTGGTGGTCGGTTCGTCGCTGATGGTCTATTCCGGCTACCGCTTCTGCGTCTGGGCCGGACAGATGGGCAAGCCCGTGGCCGCGCTCAACCTGGGCACCACGCGGGCGGACGCGATGCTGGCGCTGAAGGTGGAGGCCGGATGCGCGCCGACGCTGCAGGCGCTGGTGTCCCGGCTGGAGCAGCGCACAACAGAATCGCGTTGACGCGATGGCCGCACAGGCATAGCATCGCCGGACTACTTCTTCGAAGTCTTCAATTCCCACCATGACCGCAGACCGCCAACGCCCCGTCAACGCCGCGCCCCCGGGCCGCGCGTGGCCATGCGTGCGTCGCCAGCCTGCGTTCACATCTGTCGCGCCGCCGCCGCGCGGCTGACGGGCACGCCCCCCAGCCTCATTCGTCTCCGGTAGTCCCGCATCCGTGTGCCTGCGCGCACGGCAGCCGCACGCCTGCGCGTGCTGCCACCGTGCCATGGCCGCATGCGCGTCGCCGGAGCCTGCCAAGCTGACGACAGATGACATCCATGACAACCGACAAAGACTGCGCGGCGCAATTCGACGCCGCCGCCGGCACACGCGCCACCAACACCTCCGCCTGGGCCACGCCCCTCTTCGTGCTGCTGTGGAGCAGCGGCGCCATCGCCGCCCGGCTGGCCCTCGACCACGCCACGCCCTTCGCCTTGCTGACGCTGCGCTTCGCGCTGGTCTGCGCCGTGCTTGGCGCGATCGGCCTGGCCAGGCACCGCCTGCTGCCGCCGCGCGGCGAGCGGCTGTACACCGCCGTGACCGGCCTGCTGCTGATCGGCGGCTACTCCGTCTTTTACTTCCTTGCGCTCGACCACGGCATGACGCCCGGTGTGCTCGCCACCGTGCTCGGCGCCCAGCCGATGCTGACGCTGCTGCTGACCGAGCGGCGCTTCAGCGCCGCTCGCATGGCGGGCCTTGCCCTCGCGCTCGCCGGGCTGGCCATGGTGGTGGCAGACAGCCTGCTGCCGGCCAGGCTGTCGCTGGCAGGCGTGCTGTGCGCACTGGCCTCGCTCGCCAGCATGACCGTCGGCGCCATCCTGCAGAAGCGCATCACGCGTGCACCCGCGGAAGTGCTGCCGCTGCAGTACGGCGCGAGCCTCGCGGCCTGCCTGTTGTGCCTGCCGTTCCAGCCCTTCGCCTTCGATGCTTCGCTGGCTTTTGCTGCGCCGCTGCTGTGGCTGGCGCTGGTCATTTCAATCGGCGCGACGCTGCTGTTCTACCGTCTGATCCGCGCTGGCAACCTGGTCAACGTCACCAGCCTGTTCTACCTGGTGCCGGCGGGCACGGCGGTGCTCGACTACCTGCTGCTGGGCAACCGGATGGCGCCGCTGGCGATGGCCGGGATGGGTGCGGTGCTGGCGGGGTTGGGGGTGGTGTTCAGAGGTGGGCGGGGTTGAGGCAGAGGAAGAGGGAGCGAGCCTGGTCCGCAGGCTATGCCTACCGCTGCTTCACCTCAACCCGCACCTCATCCTTGCCCACGGTAATCGCCCCCGGCTCCACGTCCTTGCCGCCGACGCGCAGTTCCTCGGGCTTGAACGTATAGACCGGATAGTCCTTCAGCAACTGCTGCGCGACCACAGCGCCGATGGCGTTGAGCTGTTCGCGGTATTGCCCCATGCCGGCGACTTCCACCTGCTGTACGGTCGGGTTGTCGAGCAGCACCGCGCGTTTGGCCGGGTCGTAGCGCACGCCGCTGTTCAGCGCAAGCTTGCCGTCTACCGGCGGGGAGGGCAGCAAGGCGTTGGTCAGGCGTGCGTCGACATGGGTGGTGACGCGGTTGTTGGCCTCGTCCAGCACCAGCCGGGGATGGCTGAGCTGCACGCTTACGACATCGGCGTAGCGCAGCGTGGCGGGGAAGCGCTGGTCCAGCGCGGTCTGCAGTTCCTGCCGGGAGAGGGAGTACTCGCCGGTCC
Source organism: Cupriavidus sp. CPT47-8839-RL05A (assembly GCF_058792255.1). Taxonomy (NCBI): domain Bacteria; kingdom Pseudomonadati; phylum Pseudomonadota; class Betaproteobacteria; order Burkholderiales; family Burkholderiaceae; genus Cupriavidus; species Cupriavidus sp. CPT47-8839-RL05A. Next base: position 203,102 of record NZ_JBYTEG010000011.1, read on the forward strand.
AGATGTTGTAGCCGGCCAGCGCCGAGGAGGCACCAGCGACGCAGGCGGCGGCAATCAGCAGGGAAGGTTTCACACGCATGTGGCGGATGGGGCGCGCCTGTCGAGGGCGGCGGTGGATGGGTCAGCCAGTCAGACCGCGCGGGCGGGGTGGCGTTCCGTCACATCGGCGATCGGCCTGCATGGCGCGGGCCGCGTCGATCAGTAGTGCGGTGGGATTTCCTGCTGGGGGTCGGCTTCGGCCGCGGTGGTGGCGGCACTGCGCACCTGCTGGTACAGCGCGCGGAACTGCTCCTGCAGCAGGTCGATCTGTTGCTGCTGGCGCGCCACGGTGCTGTTCAGGGTATCAAGCAGGTCTTCCTGGAAGGCGAGCTTGATTTCGAGTTCGTTGATGCGATCGTCCATGGCAAGGTTTCTCCGGCAGGCGGCGCATTGTAAGCCCATACGCTCAAAGGGCGCGTCGCTGCCGGGAAACTTGCGCGATGTGCCGCTTACTTCGGTGCCGTCAGCAGCATCCACATGATGCCGAAGCGGTCGGTGACCATGCCGAACTGGTCTGCAAAGAAAGTCTTGTCCAGCGGCATCACTACCTGGCCGCCTTCCTTCAGGCTGTTGAAGGCCTTTTCGACCGCGGCCTTGTCAGGGTAGTTGATCGACAGGGCGAAGCCATGGAAGTTGGGCTGGTTCGAGCAGCGGCCGTCGGAGGCCATGATCACGCTCTCGCCGATCTGGAACTCCATGTGCATGACCTTGTCTTCGGTGCCGGCGCCGGGCTGGCAACCCTCGCCGCCCTTGTCGGCCTCCGGGTTGTCCTTGAACGTCATCCGCATGTTGACCTTGGCGCCGAGAATCTTCTTGTAGAACTCAACGGCTTCATCGCAACGGCCTTCGAAAAACAGATAGGGCTGGACTTGCATGACAACTCCTGTAGGTAGGCCGCCGCTCGGGCGGCCGTGGATATCGGCATGGCGCGCGAATCAGGCGGCGCGCTGGCAACTGGCGCATGCTTTTGTGTACGCCGTCCACAATACCTTAGCAAAGAAAATGGACGACGTCCACATTAAATGGGCGGAGTGTGTGCGGACCGGATGGCGGGCGGGAAGCCCACGGTGCTGCACTAGAATGGCCGCGACACCACCAAGCGCCAATCCTTTCGACCGTCCCGCCCCAAACGGAGTTGCCTTGCGTTACGAACTGACCGACCTGCGCCTGTTCCAGGCCATTGCCGATGCGCAAAGCCTGTCAGGTGGCGCTTCGGCCACGCATATCACCGCGTCGGCGGCGAGCTACCGGCTGAAGAACCTGGAGCACGCGATGGGCACGCCGCTGTTCTTGCGCACCGCGCGCGGCATGGAGCTGACGCCGGCCGGTGAAACCCTGCTGGTTCATGTGCGCGAGCTGCTGCTTGGCGTGGAGCGCATGCATGGCGAGGTGGGGCGCTTCTCTGCCGGGCTGAAGGGCAATATCCGGCTGCTGGCCAACAGCAGTTCGCTCAACGGCTTCATCATCCCGAGCGTGAGCCGCTTCCTGCTGGCCAACCCGGATGTGAACATCGACCTGGAGGAGCGCGCCAGCCAGTCGATCCTGGCGGCGGTGGCGGCGCATGAAGCCGATGTCGGCATCCTGGCAGGCGATTTCCAGACGGGCGGTGAAGCCACCGGGGTGCGCTCGGTGCGCTACGCGCGCGACGAGCTGATCCTTGCGGTGGCCGCCGATCACCCGCTGGCGCGCGAGCCTGAAGTGCGCTTCGGCGCGGCGCTGGCCTTCGACTTTGTCTGCATGAGCCGCACCAGCAGCAACTTCCTGTTCCTGCGCGACATGGCGCAGCGCGCGGGCAAGGCGCCCAACGTGCGGCTGCATGCGCACAGCTTCGATGCGGTGCTGTCGCTGGCCGAGGCCGGCGTGGGGGTGGCGCTGGTGCCGCGCAGCGTGGCGGCGCAGGCCTTGCGCGAGGCGCGCGTGGTGGGGGTGCGGCTGGCCGAGCCGTGGGCCCTGCGCGAACTGAACCTGATCGTGCGCGCCGACGGCAAGCTGCCGGCGTTTGCCGAGGCCTTTGTGCAGTTCCTGCTGAACGATCCGCGCGTGGTGGCCACGCGCGAAGGCGGCGCCGTGGCAGCCACGGCGCCGTAAGCACTTTCCCCGCGCTTCAGCGCTTGCGGTTCAGGAAGGCGGCCATGTGCTGCTGCGGTTCGCCGGTGTCGAAGGCGCTGCCGAACTCGGTCACGCTGTTGTTGATCGAGACTTCCAGAGGCGCATCCTCCCACTCGCGCAGCAGGCGCTTCTGCTGGCGCACCGCGGCCGGGCCAAAGCCGGCCAGCAGCGCGGCCACGCGTTCGATTTCCAGATCCAGCTCCGCCAGCGGCACCACGCGGCTCACCAGCCCCCACTGCAGCGCCTCGGCGGCATCGGAGATCTCACCCGTCAGCAGCATCCATGCCGTGCGCGCATTGCCGATCAGGCGCGGCATCAGCGCGGCGTGGATCACCGACGGGATGCCGACCTTCACTTCCGGCATGCCCAGCTGCGCGTTGTCGGCGGCGATGCGGATATCGCATGCCAGCGCCAGTTCCAGCCCGCCGCCCAGGCACCAGCCCGGCATGCGCGCGATCACCGGCACCGGCAGGTGGCGCACGGCATCGCACAGGCGGCGCAGGCCGCTGATGAAGGCCTCGGCGCTGGCGCGGTCCAGCGCGGCCATCTCCTTGATGTCGGCACCGCCGACAAAGCCTTTCTCGCCGGCGCCGCGCAGCACCAGCACGCGTACCGCGTCATTGCCGGCCAGCGCTTCGATGGCGCGCGTGAGCGATGCGATCACCGGCGTGCTCAGGATATTGAGCGAGCCCGCCTCGCGGATGGTGACGGTGGCGATGCCGCGCGCGTCGATCTCGACGCCGGCGTGCGGTTCTTGCTGAAGTGCGCTCATGTCGTTCCTTGTGGCTTACTGGAGCTTGGTGAAGTGGATGTCCTCGACGACTTGCTTCCAGTGCGCATTCTGCGCCCGGATCAGGTCGCCGAAGGCCTTGCGCGAAGTCGGTGCCGGGATCGCGCCTTGCTTTTCGATGGCGGCGATCACATCCGGCTCGGCCAATACCTGGCGCACGGCGTCGTTGAGCTTGTCGAGGATGGCTGCGGGCGTGCCTGCCGGTGCACCAGGCCGAACCACGACGGGTTGTTCATCGCCGGCAGGCCGGCCTCGGCGTAGGTCGGCACATTGGGCAGCACCTTCAGCCGCTGCTTCGCGGCGACCGCCAGCGGCTTCAGGCGCCCGCCCTGGATCAGGCCCGACGACGACGGGATATTGTCGAACACCACCTGGATCTGGCCCGCCACCGCATCGTTGAGCGCCGGGCCCAGTCCCTTGTACGGCACGTGCAGCATGCGCGTGCCGGTGGCGTTCATGAACAGCTCGCCGTTCATATGGCTCAGCCCGCCGTTGCCGGACGAGCCGAACGAGTACTTGCCGGGGTTGGCCTTCAGCAGCTTGATGAACGATTGCAAATCCGTGGCCGGGAACGCCGGGTTGACCACCAGCACGTTGGGCACGTCGGCCAGGTTGCTGACCGGAGCGAAGTCCTTGACCGGGTCGTAGGCGGTCTTGAGGTAGACGTTGGGATTGACCGCGTGCGAGCTCTCCACCTCCATCACCAGCGTGTAGCCGTCGGCCGGCTGCTTGGCCGCGTAGGCGCTGCCAACGGCGCCGCCGGCGCCGGGGCGGTTCTCGACCACCACCGGTTGCCCCAGCACCGGGCCCAGGCGCGTGCCGACGATGCGAGCGATGATGTCGGTGGTGCCGCCGGCGGCATAGGGGACGATCAGCTTGATCGGCCGGTCGGGATACGCGGTGGCATGCGCGGCGCCGCTTGCGCATGCAGCCAGCAGCGCGATGGCGGTGAAGGTTGGTTTCATCGGTGTCTCCGTCTCGGTGTTTTCGGTCTCGTGGGTAGCTGCGCGCCGTTCAGCCTGCCGGGCTGTGTTCGCCCAACAGCGGCGGCGGTGGCAGCGGCAGGTCGTGCCCGGCCAGCATCGGGTTGCGCACCATGGGTACGCGGCCCATGACGGGGTGTTCGGCCATCTGCATCAGCCCGCGGTGCTGCACCTGCGGGTGGGCAAAGACTTCGGCCATGGTGTGGATCGGCCCCCAGGGCACGCCGGCCGCATCGAAGGCATCGGTCCACGCAGCGCGGGTGCGTGTGGGGAAGAGATCGGTCAGCAGGGCGCGCAGCGCGGGCAGGTGTTCGATGCGCGCGGAATTGGTGGCATAGCGCGGGTCGTGCGCAAGATCCGGCATGCCGGCAACGGCGCAGAAGCGCGCGAACTGGCTGTCATTGCCGATCGCCAGGATCAGGTGGCCGTCGGCGCAGCGGAACACCTCATAGGGCGCGCAGTTGGGATGGGCGTTGCCGCTGCGCTGCGGGTTCTGGCCCGACACCAGGTAGTTGGCGGCCTGGTTGGCGTTCATCGCCACCGCGACATCGAGCAGCGCGATATCCAGGTGCGCACCCAGCCCGGTCGCCTGGCGCTGGTACAGCGCGGCCAGGACGGCGGAGGTGGCATACATGCCGGTGCTCAGGTCGACCACGGCGACGCCGGTGCGCAGCGGCCCGGCGCCGGGCGTGCCGTCGGGCTGGCCGGTGTAGCTCATCAGCCCGCCCATGCCCTGGAATACATAGTCGTAACCGGGTTTGTCCGCCATCGGCCCGCTCTGGCCGAAGCCGGTGATCGACAGGTAGACCAGGCGCGGGTTGAGCGCCTTGAGCGTGTCGTAGTCCAGCCCGTAGCGGCGCAGCGTGCCGACCTTGTAGTTCTCGACCAGCACGTCGGCCTCGCGCGCCAGCTCACGTACCTGCGCCGCGCCCTCAGGCGTGCCGTAGTCGATCGCGACCGAGCGCTTGCCGCGGTTGCAGCAGATGAAGTAGCCGGACAGGCGCTGGGTGTCGCCGCTGCCCTCGGGCGCTTCCAGGTAGGGCGGGCCCCAGCCGCGGGTATCGTCGCCGCGCTCTGGGTGCTCGACCTTGGTCACCTCGGCGCCCAGGTCGGCCAGGTTCTGGGTGCACCAGGGACCGGCCAGGATGCGCGACAGGTCCAGGACCCGGACTCCTTCCAGGGCACGATGCAGCATGACGACTCCGCTTTCAGACGACAGTGCGGCGGAGTATAGGGAGGGGTCCTGGCGCGAACCAGTCGAGAGTTTTGAAGGGCGCGTTCGCGGGATTTGAATGGTCCGGCAGGCCCGGATGCAGGTGGCGCCGGCGCCCCCGCCAGCCCCGGCGTTTGGCGCGTGGGCGCTGCCGTGTCACAATTCGCGTTTGGCACTGACGCGGCACGTGACTCGGCCGGCCGCGTCGCCGTGCTTCCCGCCGCCCCGACGCGCGTATCGGAAGCCCGCCCAAGAGCCGACAAATTCACTTAGATTTTCTGGCGATGACTACCATCCTGCAGCACATTCCTTCCGGCCAGCGCGTCGGAATCGCCTTCTCCGGCGGCCTTGACACCAGCGCGGCACTCCTCTGGATGCGCCAGAAGGGCGCTGTCCCCTACGCCTACACCGCCAACCTGGGCCAGCCCGACGAGCCCGACTACGACGACATCCCGCGCCGCGCCAAGGCCTACGGCGCCGAGGAAGCCCGCCTGGTCGACTGCCGCACGCAACTGGTGGCCGAAGGCATCGCCGCCATGCAGTGCGGCGCGTTCCATATCTCGACCGCCGGCATCACCTACTTCAACACCACCCCGATCGGCCGGGCCGTCACCGGCACCATGCTGGTTGCTGCGATGAAGGAAGATGGTGTCAATATCTGGGGCGATGGCAGCACGTTCAAGGGCAATGACATCGAGCGCTTCTACCGCTACGGTCTCCTGACCAACCCCGGCCTGCAGATCTACAAGCCGTGGCTGGACCAGCAGTTCATTGATGAACTGGGCGGCCGCGCCGAGATGTCCGAGTTCATGCGCCAGAACGGCTTCGACTACAAGATGTCGGCCGAAAAGGCGTACTCGACCGACTCCAACATGCTGGGCGCCACCCACGAGGCCAAGGACCTGGAGCACCTGGATTCGGGCATCCGCATCGTGCAGCCGATCATGGGCGTGCAGTTCTGGCGCGATGACGTGGAAGTCAAGCGCGAGGAAGTCACCGTGCGCTTCGAGGAAGGCCAGCCGGTCGCGCTGAACGGCCAGACCTTCGCCAACAGCGTCGACCTGTTCATGGAAGCCAACCGCATCGGCGGCCGCCATGGCCTGGGCATGAGCGACCAGATCGAGAACCGCATCATCGAAGCCAAGAGCCGCGGCATCTACGAAGCTCCGGGCCTGGCGCTGCTGTTCATCGCCTACGAGCGCCTGATCACCGGCATCCACAACGAAGACACCATCGAGCAGTACCGCGACAACGGCCGCCGCCTGGGCCGCCTGCTGTACCAGGGCCGCTGGTTCGACCCGCAAGCCATCATGCTGCGCGAAACCGCCCAGCGCTGGGTGGCCGGCGCCATCACCGGCGAAGTCACCATCGAACTGCGTCGCGGCAACGACTACTCGATCCTGAACACCACCTCGCCGAACCTGACCTACAAGCCGGAACGGCTGACCATGGAAAAGGGCGAGTCGATGTTCACGCCGCTGGACCGGATCGGCCAGCTGACCATGCGCACGCTGGATATCGTCGACACGCGCGAGAAGCTGCAGACGTATGCCAAGAGCGGCCTGCTGTCGACCAAGGTCAGCGCCTCGCTGCCGAAGCTGGAAGACTGAGCGTCGCCGCGCCTCGCCTGACGGCGGGCCAGCGAGAAACCGGCACCTTCGGGTGCCGGTTTTTTTTTCGTCTCGGCGTTTTCCCCAGCTGTCCCGGAATGTCAAACATACGTCCCGGAATATCAAACCGCGCGGTCCCGATCGCCAGATACTGCGTGCGCTCGTCGCCCTTCGGGGGCGGGCTGTGAACGCACGGCGGCGCGAAGACCGCCGGTCTGCTTCCGGAGACGCCCATGTCCAGACCCCGCCTTGCCCTTGCCGCAGAGCCGGCCACGCCGGTCCTGCCGGCTGCTGCCGGACCGCGCTATGCGTGGCTCGTCTTTGCGCTGACGTTCGCGCTGCTGCTGTCGGACTATATGTCGCGCCAGGTGCTCAACGCGGTGTTTCCGCTGCTGAAGGCCGAATGGCAGCTCGGTGATACGGAGCTGGGCGCGCTCGGCGGCGTGGTGGCGCTGATGGTGGGCGTGCTCGCGATTCCGCTGTCGCTGCTGGCCGACCGCTGGGGACGCGTGCGCAGCCTGATCCTGATGGCGGCGCTGTGGAGCCTGGCCACGCTGGGCTGCGCGGTGGCGGACAGCTTCGGCCAGATGTTCCTGGCGCGGCTTTGCGTCGGCATCGGCGAGGCGGCGTATGGCAGCGTGGGTATCGCGGTGGTGGTGTCGGTGTTCCCGCGCCATCTGCGCGCCAGCCTCAGCGCTGCGTTTATTGCCGGCGGTGCCTTCGGCTCGGTGCTTGGTATGGGGTTGGGCGGCATCCTGTCGGCCCACTTTGGCTGGCGCATCGCCTTTGCCGGGATCGCCGGCTTCGGCCTGGTGATGGTGGCGCTCTACTACCTGACCATCAGCGAGCATCGGCTGCGCGGGCTCCAGCAACGTGTGGGCGCGGCCAACGGCGACGCGGCGGCCTCGGCCCGGCAACTGGAGCCGCGCCGGATCGTGCGCGAGCTGCTGACGGTGCCTTCCATGCTCTGCGCCTGCGCGGGCAGTGCGCTGCAACTGCTGGTGATGGCGGCGCTGCTGGGCTGGCTGCCCAGCTTCCTGTCGCGCGACTACGGCATGGCGACCGGGCGCGCCGGCGTGGCCGCGGCAATGCTGGTGCTGGTGGCCGGCGTAGGCATGGTGGCTTGCGGTGCGCTGACCGACCGCGTGGCGCGGCGCGTGCCCGCGCGCAAATGGCAGATGGCCATCGCCTACAGCGTGATTTGCTGCGTCTTGCTGATGACGGCGTTCCGGCTGCCCGCGGGCCACGCGCAGCTGGTGCTGATCGGCGCGGGCATGCTGGTGGTGGGCGGCACCGCCGGCCCCGCCAGCGCGATGGTGGCCAACCTGACGCGGCCTGCCATCCATGCGACCGCGTTTGCCACGCTGACCCTGATCAACAACCTGCTGGGGCTGGCGCCGGGACCGTTCCTGACCGGAGTGCTGGCCGACCACATTGGCCTGACCGGCGCGCTGCAATGGATTCCGCTGGCCGGTGCGGCCGCGGCCCTGCTGTTCTGCCTCGGCCGCCGGCACTACGCGGCGGACCTGCGCCGCCTGGATGGCCACGCTGTGCCTGACGTTGTTCCTGCCTGACTCTTTCCAATCCGACCATGACTGCTACACCCACCCACACTGTCCTGATGGTGCCGGGCCTGCGCGACCACGTCGCCGAGCACTGGCAAACGCTGCTGCAAGCCGAACTGCAGGCGCAGGGGCACGACGTCCGCTGCGTGCCGCCGCTGGAGCACGACAAGCTCAGCTGCGCGGCGCGCGTCGCTGCACTCGATGCGGCACTGGCGGCCATCGACAAGCCGGTCGTGCTGGTCGCGCACAGCGCTGGCGTGATGATCACCGTGCACTGGGCGGCACGGCACCAGCGCCAGATCCTGGGCGCGCTGCTGGTGACGCCGCCGGATTTCTCGCAGCCGCTGCCGCCCGGCTATCCGGCGCAGGACGCGCTGGTGCAGGGGGGCTGGCTGCCGACGCCGCTCGCGCCTCTGCCGTTCCCAACTTTGGTTGCTGCCAGCGGCAACGACCCTTTGGCCAGCCATGCGCGTGTCGCAGAGATGGCCGCCGCATGGGGCGGCCGCCTGGTGGACCTGGGCAACGTCGGCCACCTCAACCCTGCCGCGGGCTACGGCCCGTGGCCGCGTGCCCATGACTTGCTGGCGGAACTGGGCACCCTGGTCACGCGCGATTCGTGACCCCGCCGCATCCGCGGCACAACAAAAGAATCCGGCCGCAAAGGCCGGGCAATCAAGGAGGAGATAAATGAAAACCAGAAGCACCGTGATGGCCCTGATGCTGGGCTGCCCGCTCGCGGCCGCCGCGCAATCGTCAGTCACGCTGTATGGCGTGGCGGACGTCAACGTCGAATACGTGAACCGCGTCGGCGCTGTGCCGGTTGCCACTAACGGCTTCAACCCGGGGCCGGGCGACAAGGTGTTCCGCATGGCCTCGGGCGGGCTGTCCGGGTCGCGCTGGGGCCTGCGCGGCGCGGAAGATCTTGGTGCGGGATGGCAGGCGTCGTTCGTGCTGGAAAGCGGTTTCAGCCTGGACAACGGCACCATGCAGCAGAGCGGCCGCCTGTTCGGCCGCCAGGCCTTTGTCGCGCTGCAGCGCGCCGGCATCGGCCAGCTCAGCCTGGGCCGCCAGTACACGTCGATCTTTGAAGCGCTGGCGAACTTCTCGCCTACTGCCTACGCCACGCAATATGAACCGGTGGTGCTGCAGGCGGGCGCCAATTTCCGCGAGGACAACACGGTCAAGTACACCGGCCAGTTCGGTCCGCTGACGGCGCGCGCGCACTGGTCGTTCGGCGCCGGGCTGGCGCTGCCGCAAACGGTTGGCATTGCCACGCCGATCGGCGGCAATGGCGAAGTGCCCGGACAGTTCCGGCGTGACACCGCCTACGGGGCTTCGCTGGCGTATGCCACCGGGCCGTTCGGCGCCACTATCGGCTATGACCAGTGGAACCCCACCATCGGCACCAGCAATGGCACCGTGCGCAAGGCGGTCGTGGCGGCGAGCTATGCCTTCGGTCCGGCCAAGATCATGGGTGGCTATCGCTGGGGCCAGAACAAGAATGCCGCTGACGTGGTGATCCAGCGCGATGACTATTACTGGATCGGCGCCAACTACCAGGTCACCCCCGCCGTGGGGCTGACGCTGGAGTACAACTACGACAATGTCAGGAGCCTGTTCGGCAATACGCAGGTGGCCAATCCGTGGCAGGTTGCCTTTGTTGCCAACTATGCGTTCTCGCGGCGCACGGATGTGTACCTGTCTACGGCCTATGCTCGCAATGCCGGGCTGATGCTGGAGTCGCTGGCCACGGTCTATGCCAACAGCCTGTCGTTGGGCAACAGCTATGCTGCGGCCAACGGGCAGCGCAGCATGGTTGGCGTGGCTTTGGGGATGCGGCACAAGTTCTGAGTTGGCTGCTGTTGGATTGTTGCATAGCGACAGCCCAATCAACCACACCGCCAACAGCCACCACCCTCAAATCCGCAAAGGACCTTTCCTCAATTACCCCACCTGCGCCCGCCATGCCGACACACTGCGCCCAAAACGCCCGCTGAACCACCGCGAAAACGCACTCAGCGACGAAAACCCCAGCAGCGCAGCCACTTCCGACAGCGGACGCTCGCGGTTCTCCAGGTAGCGGATCACCAGGTCGGCACGGGCCTCGGCAAGGATGTCGGAGTAGGTCGTATGTTCCTGCCCGAGCCGCCGATGCACGGTGCGCCGGTCGACGCTCAGGTGCTGGGCCACGCGTTCGACCGAGCACAGTCCGGTGGGCAGCAGCGCATAGACCAGCTTGCGCACCATGTCCGACATGGTCGCCGCGGTCGACTGCGCCAGCAGCGTGCCGAGATAGTGCTTGACCTGCTGCGCCATCACCGGGTCATACGACGGCAACGGCGCCTCCAGGTCCGAGGCCAGGCAGACGATGCCGTCGAAATCCTGGTTGAAGGTGCAGGGCATGCCGAACACGCGTGAAAACGTGGCCGCGTTGGCCGGCGCGGGGTGGGTGAAGCAGATACTGCGCGGCCGCCAGGACTGCCCCAGGAACAGCCTCAGCATCCGGAACACCACGCCGACCGCGAGGTCGGCGGCCTGCCGCAAGGTCCCCGGCGCTTCGGTGAGCACCTGCAGCCGGATCATCACCAGTTCATCGCTGTCTTCGATGCGCATCGACAGCGACTCATTCTGCAGGCCCATGTAGCGGACCATCGACTCCAGCGCGCGGCGCAGCGTGGGCTCTTCACGCACCACGAAGGCGAGCGGGCCGAGGTTGGAGAACTCGCGCAGCTCGGCCATGCGCAGGCCGAAGTCGTCGGCCCCGGTGGCGTGTGCCGACGCATCCAGCAAGCGGCCGACCGAGGCCGCGGGGATGCGGATATCGGGATCGAGCAGCACCGAGCGGTTGATCTTTGCCGCCCTCAGTTGCTGGTATGGATCCAGCCCCAGCGAACGCGCGACTTCCACGTAATTGGTCAGGCTGGCGCTGCGCAGATAGTAGGACATTGGGCGGATTCCGTGCTTTCCCTGAGTGTCCCGAAATGTAAATCGGATGTCCCCAATCGTCAAATCGCGGCCGGTCGTTCACCGATACTCCAACCACTAACCAACCGGAGCCATCCATGCAATTCCTTGACGATTCCCTGCACCCCGAAAACATGGACAAGGTGGTGATCACCGTTGCCCCCTATGGCCCGGAATGGATGCCGCAGGACTTCCCCGAAGACATCCCCGTCACCATGGAAGAGCAGGTCCAGAAAGCCGTGGACTGCTACAACGCCGGCGCCACGGTGCTGCACCTGCACGTGCGCGAACCGGACGGCAAGGGCTCCAAGCGCCTGTCCAAGTTCAACGAGCTGATCGCCGGCGTGCGCGCCGCGGTGCCGGACATGATCATCCAGGTGGGCGGCTCGATCTCGTTTGCGCCGGAAGACGACGGCCAGGCGGCCAAGTGGCTGTCCGACGACACCCGCCACATGCTGGCGGAGCTGGAGCCCAAGCCCGACCAGGTGACCGTGGCGATCAACACCACGCAGATGAACATCATGGAGTTGCTCTATCCGGAATACCTGAAGGGCACCTCGCTGGAACACCCGGCCTACCAGGCCGCCTATCGCGAAATGACCGTGCCGGCCGGCCCGGGCTGGGTGGAAGAGCACCTGCGCCGGCTGCAGGCCTCGGGCATCCAGCCGCATTTCCAGCTGACCGGCATGCACGCGCTGGAAACGCTGGAGCGGCTGGTGCGCGCCGGCATCTACACCGGCCCGCTGAACCTGACCTGGATCGGCATCGGCGGCGGCTTCGACGGCCCCAACCCGTTCAACTTCTTCAACTTCGTGCACCGCGCGCCGGACGGCTGCACGCTGACCGCCGAGTCGCTGCTGAAGAACGTGCTGCCGTTCAACATGATGGCGATGGCGATGGGCCTGCACCCGCGCTGCGGCATCGAAGACACCATCATCGACCAGCACGGCAAGCGCATGACCTCGGTGCAGCAGATCGAACAGTGCGTGCGCGTGGCGCAGGAACTGGGCCGCGAGATCGCATCCGGCAAGGAAGCCCGCGAGATCTACCGCATCGGCACCTGGTACGACAGCGCCGACGCCACGCTGGAAGCCAATGGCATGGCGCCCAACCGCAAGGCAGGGCAGAAGAACCTGCCGCTGCGCGCGGCGGCCTGATCCTGGCCGCGGGGCCGGCATAACGGCCGGCCCTGGCCATGCACTACCGGAGTTCGTGATGCATCACCCTGACGCCCTCGCCAATCCCTGCATCAACATCTGCCGCATGGACCTCGCCAACCGCTATTGCCAGGGCTGCGCCAGGACGCGGCTGGAAATCGGGCGCTGGGCGCAGATGAGCGAGGCCGAACGCGCGCAAGTGCTGGCGGCGGCGCCGGCCCGCCGCGGGCAGCGTGCCGCTACGGGCGCTCTGCCATGAACCAGCCCGTCTCCCTCTTCATCCAGGTCGGGTTCGACCTGGTCTGCCCCTGGTGCATGATCGGCAAGCGCCATCTTGAAACGGCGCTGGCGCAACTGGCCCAGCAACGGCCCGATGTAGCAGTCACGGTCGAATGGCGCAGCTCTCTCCTGTTTCCGACGCTGCCGCCTGCCGGCATCCCCTATCGCAAGTTCAGCCTGGCGCGGCTCGGCAGTGCCGAAGCCGTGGCGCTGCGGAAGGCGCAGGTGTGCGCCGCCGCGCGCGAGGCCGGCATCACGCTGGAACTCGACCGCATCGAAGTGCTGCCCAACACCGTGCTTGCGCATCGCCTGATCCGGTATGCGCGCCAGGCTGGTGGCGAAGCGGCCGCATCCGTGCTGATCGACCGATTGTTTGAAGGGTACTTCCTGCGCGGTGAGGACCTCGGCGATCCACGCGTGCTGCACGCCGCGGCGATCGCCTCCGGCATGCCGATGCCGCAAGCGGCGGCACCAGCCACTGCGCAAGACCTGGCATGGCTGCCGCCGCTGCATGGCGAGGAGGTGCCGCTACCCAATCCCGGCCTGGGCGTGCCACGCTTTGTGATCAACGGTGCGCCGCCGATCGCCGGCGCCAGGCCGCCGCGTGCCTTGCTGGAGGCAATGCTGCGGGCGCTGGCCCGCGCATCTCCCGCTTCCCCACCCCCGCCAGGCATCGCGCTCACCGCCCGGTGACGCCGCGCCCGGCAATGCTGGACAGAAGATCCATACTACATAACGGAGACAACATGCCCACCCACCCTTCATTCCTGCTGCGCATCGCCGCCGTGGCGGCCGGCCTGGCGCTGGCGGCTCCCGCTGCCATGGCCTGGACCAGCAAGCCGGTCCGGATGCTGGTGCCCGCCCCCGCGGGCGGCACCATGGACGTGCTCGCGCGCCTGCTGGCAGACCAGCTGTCGGCGGACCTAGGCCATCCCGTGGTGGTCGACAACAAGCCGGGCGCCGGCGGCGGCATTGCCATCACTACCATGCTGGCCGCGCCCGCTGATGGTCAGACCATCATGGTCACCGCCAGCAATGTGCTGACCGAGATCCCGCATGTGCTCAAGCAGCCGTTCGACCCGCTGAAAGACATCAGGCCCGTCGCCGCCGTGGCGCGTTCGCGCATGGTGATGATTGGCGCGCCTGGCCTGCCGGCCAAGGACCTGAAGGGCCTGGTCAGCTACGCCCGGGCCAATCCGGGCAAGCTCAGCTTTGCCTCTTACAGCGCCGGCACCGCTTCGCACTACGCGGGCATGATCATGAACCAGAAGGCCGGGCTGGACTTGCAGCATGTGCCCTTTGCCGGTTCCGCGCCGGCGCTGACGCAGGTGATGGGCAATCAGATCGCCGTGATGTACGACGGCATGGTGACCTCGCTGCCGATGATCCGTGCCGGCAAGGTGCAGGTTTATGCCGTGGCGTCGAAGAGCCGCTCGGCGCTGCTGCCGCAGGTGCCGACCTTTGCGGAAATGGGTTACCCCGACATGGAGTTCAGCAACTGGGTGGGCGTGATTGCGTCGTCGAAGCTGTCGCCCGAACTGGCCGAGAAGGTCCACGCGGCTGCCTACAAGGCTGCGGCTTCTGCCAAGGTGCGTGACCGCATGGAGGCGCTTGGCTATGAGCCGCTGCCGGCGCAGCCCCTGCCGCAACTGAGCGAATCAGTGCGCACGGAGTTCGAGCGCAATGCCGGCATCGTCAAGGCGTTCAATATCCAGCCCTGAGTCAGTTCCCGGCAACGCAAAAGGGCAGCCTCATCCGAGGCTGCCCTTTCTTCTTCCTGCTGCCGGCTCAGGCGCGGGTGCCGCGCAAGCGCTTCTTGTCGATCTTGCCGACGCTGGTCTTCGGGATCTCGTCGACAAACAGGATCCGCTCAGATTCCGGCACCGCATACTTGCTGAGCCGGTTGGCCTCGACGCGCGCCAGCAGCGACGTACGAATCGCATCCGCGGTCACCGTTGCACCTGGCTTGCGCACCACGAATGCCATCGGCCGCTCGCCCCACCTGGCGTCCGGCACGCCGATGACCGCGCACTCCAGCACGCCCGGCACCTGCGTGACCAGGCTCTCGACCTCGATCGACGAGACCCATTCGCCGCCGGTCTTGATCACATCCTTGATCCGGTCGACGATCTGCACGAAGCCGTCGGTCCCCATTACCGCGATGTCCTGCGTATGCAGGTAGCCGCCGGCCCACAGCTCGGCCGATGCCTCGGGCTTGCCGTGGTATGCCCTGGTCAGGAACGGTGCGCGCAGCACGATCTCGCCGCGCGCCTGGCCGTCGCGCGGCACATCGTGCATCGATTCATCCACCAGGCGGAAGTCCACCATCGCCACCGGCCGGCCCGTCGAGCAGCGCATGCGCACTTCGGTCTCGTGGTCGCGAGGCGCGTCGCCCGGCGGCAACTGGGCCAGCGCGACGATGGGGCCGGTCTCCGACATGCCATAGCCGGCAAACACATCCATGCCGCGCTCGAGGGCAGCCTCGCACAAGGCCGCCGGCAGCGCCGAGCCGCCGATGATGAGCTTCCAGCCCGACAGGTCCTGGCCGCTTGCCTGCGCCGCCTGCAACAGCATCTGCAGCAAGGTCGGCACGCAGTGCGAGAACGTGACCCGCTCGGTCTCGCGCAACTGCAGCAGCATGTCAGGCGCATAGCGCCCCGGCAGCACGAGGCGCAGCCCGAGCATGACCGCGACATACGGGATGCCCCAGGCGAGCACATGGAACATCGGCGTGATCGGCATGTAGACGTCTTCCCGATGCAGGCGCTGTCCTTCGCGCGGCGCGCACAGGCTGGTGGCCGAGGCCAGCGCATGCAGCACGATATCGCGATGGCTGTAGCACACGCCCTTGGGATCGCCGGTGGTGCCCGTCGTGTAGAAGGTGGCGGCGCGGGTGTTCTCGTCGAACTCGGGGAAGTCGAAGTCGGGCGAGGCCGCGCTCAGCAGGGCCTCATACTCGCCGCTGAACGGTAGCGATGTCGGCGGCACCTGCTGGCCGTCGGCCAGCAGGACAAAGCTGCGCACGCTGGTCAGCTGGCCGCGGATCTCTTCCATCACCGGCAGGAAGTCCGGATGGAGCAGCACCACCTCGGCGCCGGAATCGTTCAGCGTGTACAGGATCTGCTGCGCCGACAGCCGCACGTTGACCGTGAACAGCGTCGCGCCCATCATCGGCACGCCGAAATAGCATTCCAGGTAGCGGTGGCTGTCCCAGTCCATCACCGCCACGGTGGTGCCGTGCGCCACCCCCTGCGCGGCCAGCGCTGAAGCCAGCCGGCCGACGCGCTGGCGGAATTCGCGATAGCTATGGCGCAGTTGCCCGCGGTACGTGATCTGCTGGTCGCCGTAGAGCGACAGCGAATTGAGCAGCAGTTGCTTGACGAGCAAGGGATAGGCGTAAGCCTGCGGCGCCGCAGACACAAGGTTTGGTTGCATGTCTGCCTCCTTCAGAACGGCACGTCGCCGATGATGCCGGCGCGCTCCATCTTGCGCACCGTGGGCGCATAGTCCTGCACTGCGTAATGCTGGGTGCAGCGGTTGTCCCAGATCGCCACGCTGTTCTTCTTCCAGCGCCAGCGCACCTGGTACTCCGGGATCTCCGCCTGCGCGCACAGGTAGTGCAGCAGATCGCCCGCGCCGGGCATGAAATCCTTGCCGAAGCGGACCACGTCGTCGCGGTGGTAGTTGGCAAAGTGCGAGGTGAAGGCGTTGACGAACAGGACCTTCTCGCCCGTCTCCGGATGGGTGCGCACCACGGGATGCTCCACCATCGGGAACTGCGCCGCCAGCGCCGCACGCTTCTCCGGCGGCATATTGGCGCCGAAGGTGTGCTCGATGCTGTGCTTGGCGCGCAGGCCTTCAATGCGGGCCTTGATGTCCTGCGGCAGGCGCCGGTAGGCCTCGCCCATGTTCACCCAGATGGTGTCGCCGCCCACTGCCGGCGTTTCCAGGCAGCGCAGCACGCAGCCCATCGGCGGCGCCTGGCGCCAGGTGGCGTCGCAATGGAAGGAGTTCTCGTAGTGCTCGACCTTGCTGTCGGGCGACTTGTAGATCTGCACCAGGCCCGGGTGTTCCGGGTCGCTGCCCACCACCGGGTGGTCTTCCAGTTCGCCGAAGCGGCGCGCAAAGGCAACGTGTTCGGCGCGGGTGATGTCCTGGTCGCGCAGGAACAGCACCTTGTGCTGCAGCAGCAGCGCCTTGATCTCGGCGAACAGGCCGGCGTCGCGTGATGCGTCGGCCAGGCTGACGCCGCTCAGTTCGGCGCCGATGGTGCAGGTCAGGGGTTCTGCATGCATGGTGTGGTCTCCTCTGTTGTTGTTCTCAGATGACGAAGATCGACGAACCGGTGGTGCGGCGCGCCTCCAGGTCCTGGTGCGCCTGCACCGCGTCTTCCAGCGCATAGCGCTGGTTGATGCCGATGCGGATGCGGCCCGCGCCCACGTGGTCGAACAGCTCGCCCGCCAGCGCCTGCTTTTCCGCGGGGTCGGCGATGTAGTCGGCCAGCGCCGGGCGCGTCAGGAACAGCGATCCCTTCATCGCCAGCAGCACCGGGTCGAACGGCGGAATCGGGCCCGATGCGGTACCCACGCACACCATGGTGCCGCGCCGCTTGAGCGAATCCAGCGACGCCATGAAGGTGGTCTTGCCGACGCTGTCGAATACCACCGAGACTCCCACGCCGTCGGTCAGCTCGCGCACGCGCTTGGCCACGTCTTCGCGGGTGTACTGGATGATGTGGTCGCAGCCGTGCGCGCGCGCCACTTCGGCCTTGGCTTCGGTGGATACCGTGCCGATCACGGTCAGGCCCAGCAGCTTGGCCCACTGCGAAACGATCAGCCCGACCCCGCCCGCCGCGGCGTGCAGCAGGATGGTGTCGCCCTGGCTGAACGGATAGATGCGGCGCATCAGGTAGGCCGAGGTCAGCCCGCGCATGGTCATGGCCGCGGCGGTTTCGAAGGCAATGCTCTCGGGCAGGCGGATCAGCGGCGCGGCCGGTGCCAGGCGCTCGGTGCTGTAGGCGCCCAGCGTGTTGACGAAGCCGGTGTAGGTGACGCGGTCGCCCGCCGCCACGTTGGTCACGCCCGGGCCGACGGATACCACCACGCCGGCGGCCTCCACGCCCATGCCGCTGGGCAGCGGCACGGGATAGGTGCCATTGCGGAAGTAGGTGTCGGCGTAGTTCAGTCCTACCGCCACGTGGCGGATGCGGACCTGTCCCGGGCCCGGATCGCCCACTTCCATGTGTTCATAGCGCAGCACTTCGGGGCCGCCGGTCTCGTACATGCGGACAACGTTTGCCATGGTCTTGTCTCCTGGAATCTGGTTGGTGCAGAACACGCTGCAGCTGCAGGGAACTGTAGAGATTGCTGCCCCGGGTGGCTTTGCATTGGCTACCGATGACTTTGCATTTCATGCCACGCGGCCCTATGATCGCTGCTGCGGGCGGGCAGACTGCGCCGCCAACAGACATCTCATCGCAAGGCAACGCTGCTTGGAAACCCTGATACGTGCAGCCGCACTGACCAACTTCCTCGAGGTTTCACGTGACCTCGGCCTGGATCCGCAGCCGCTGCTGCGCCAGGCGCGGCTGCGGCGCGCCTGGCTGGACGATCCCGACCAGCGCGTCCCGCTCAGCGCCTGCGTGGCACTGCTGGAAGCCGCCGCGCAGGCCTCGGCCTGCGCGACCTTCGGGCTGCGCATGGCGGAGTCGCGCCAGCTGTCGGACTTTGGCGTGATGAGCCTCTTGATCAGCCAGCAGCCCACGCTGCGCGCCGCGCTGGCCACCACCATCCGCTACCGGCACCTGGTCAACGACTCGGTGGCGCTGTTGCTCGAGGATGCCGGCAGCGCCGTGGTCATCCGGCAGGAAGTGCTCAGCGACGCGCCCTCGCGGCAGGCCACCGAGCTGGCCATCGGCGTCGTCTTCCGCATGTGCGCGCTGCTGCTGGGTCCGCGCTGGCAGCCGATCGGCGTGAGCTTCACGCACGCGCCCCCGGCCGACCTGCGCATCCACCGCCGCCTGTTCGGCTGCCCGCTGGAATTCAACGCGGACTGCAATGGCATCATCTGCCGCGCGTCCGACCTCGACGCGCCGAACCCGACGGCGGATCCGGTCATGGCACGCTACGCGCAGCAGTTTATCGACACGCTGCCACGCGCCAACCCGCAGTCCATCGGCCATGAAGTGCGCGCCGCCATCTACCTGATGCTGCCGATGGGCCGCGCCACCTGCGAGGCCGTGGCGGAGGGCCTGGGCCTGAGCCTGCGCACCATGCAGCGCCAGCTCGACGACGCGGGCGAGACCTTTACTGAGATCCTGAACGACGTGCGGCGCGAACTGGCGCGACGGTACGTGGAGAACCCGCGCTATTCGCTGCTGCGGGTGTCGCAGTTGCTGGGGTATGGGTCGGCCAGCTCCTTTACCCGGTGGTTTTCTGCGCAGTTCGGGATGGCGCCGGCCAGCTGGCGCAGGGATCACGCAGGGGGGTAGCGGGATAAGGTCTCAGCCTGGCGGACGGGCCCGGCGCGCCGGCACCTGGTTCCGCTTGCCGCTTCCCAGGGCCTCTTCCAGGAACTGCATCAGCGCCTGCACGCGCGCCGTGCGTCCCCGTCGCGTAGGAACCAGCAGCGTCACCGGCGCGCTGTCGAATTCCCAGTCTGCCAGCACGCGCACCAGCGCTCCGCGCGCCACCGCGTCGGCGGCGTCCCATTCCGAGCGCAGCACCAGTCCCAGCCCCTGTTCGGCCCAGGCCCGCGCGACGCTGCCGTCATTGCTGGTATAGGCCGGCACCACGCGCACGCTCTCGCGCGCCGATGTACGCCGCCCGGTGCCGGCCCGGCGCAAGCGCCAAAGCGTCACGTCCTCGTCATTCTCGCGGATGCAGATGCAGGCATGCTCGAGCAAGTCGCGCGGCACGGCGGGCGTGCCGCGCTGGCGCAGGTAGGCGGGGCTGGCGCATAGCCAGCGCGTATTGGACGCAAGCGTGCGCGCAATCCAGGACGAATCGCGCACGGCGCCGATATGGATGACAGCGTCCGAGTCATGCCGGTCGGGCCAGGGCGTTTCGCGCAGGTCAAGCTGCAGGCGCAGGTCGGGATGCAGCTGGGCGAAGCGCGCCAGCAGCGGGGCCACATGGTGGCGTCCGTAGCCGAACGGCGCGGCAATGCGCAGCGTGCCCGTCAGCCGGCTGTCCTCGCGCCGGAACGACTCGGGCAAGGCGTCGAGCTGTGCCAGCAGGGCCGCCCCCTCTCGCGCGAAGCGCTCACCCTCCGGCGTCAGGCTCAGCCGCCTGGCGGTGCGGGTCGCCAGCGCCAGGCCCAGTGTCGCCTCCAGCTTGCGCAGGCGGGCCGACAACGCGGGCGGCGTCACGTTCAGCGAGCGCGCCGCCGCGCTTAGCGAAGGCGACTGCGCCAGCGCCTCGACCAGGCGCAGGTCCTCGATCTGGATCATTCACTTCAGCTTAACGATTGATGTTCCCGGATTTAACCACGAGCGACCATCCGCTACCTACACTGGCAACCTCAGACAACCGCGCGGAACTTGCCAATCCTCCGCGCAACCTGCCCCGCAAAGGACGCCATGGACACACTTGCCTCATCCACCGCCCCCGCCTGGCCCCGCGCCGTGCTGTTCGACCTGCTGACCGCCCTGCTGGACTCCTGGACCGTCTGGAATGCCGCGGCCGGCTCCGAGGCCCAGGGCCGTGCCTGGCGCGCCGAGTACCTGAAGCTCACTTACGGCTGCGGCGCCTATGTGGGCTACGAGCAGCTGGTGGGCGAGGCCGCCGCGCGGGTCGGCCTGCCTCCCGGCGCCCCGGACGCGCTGGAAGCGCATTGGGACGAACTGCCGCCCTGGGACGGTGCCCGCGAACTGCTGCAGG
The DNA here is from genome assembly GCF_058792255.1 of Cupriavidus sp. CPT47-8839-RL05A. NCBI lineage: Bacteria > Pseudomonadati > Pseudomonadota > Betaproteobacteria > Burkholderiales > Burkholderiaceae > Cupriavidus > Cupriavidus sp. CPT47-8839-RL05A. Next base: position 223,691 of record NZ_JBYTEG010000011.1, read on the forward strand.
CGCTGCGGCCGCATTGCCGCCTGGCGGTGGTGACCAACTGTTCCGAGCGCCTGGGCCGGCGCGCCGCGGCCCTGCTGGGGATCGACCGGGATGTGGTCATCACTTCCGAAGCGGCCGGCTTCTACAAACCGGATCCGCGTCCCTACCGGCTTGCGCTGCAGAAGCTCGACGTGCGTGCTGAGGATGCCGCGTTTGTCGCGGGCTCCGGCTACGACATGTTCGGCACCTCCGCCGTCGGGCTGCGCACCTACTGGCACAACCGCGTCGGCCTGGCCCTGCCCGGCGGCGCGCCTGCGCCTGAGGCCGAGTCGTCGACGCTGGCGCCGGCACTGCCATGGTTGCGGTCCTTCCATGCCGGCACGCGCTGAGGAGCTTTGCCATGACCTGCAAGCCTTCTGCAATTTCCCCGCGGCTGCTGCGCCGGCTGGCTGCCGCCGCGGCGCTGGCCATGGCCACGCACGCGATGGCACAGGGCCAGGCCTTCCCGGCACGGCCGATCACCCTGGTGGTGCCATTCCCCGCAGGCGGGCCCAGTGACGCGCTGGCGCGCGGCTTCGCCAGGCAGATGGGCGACGAACTCGGCCAGCAAGTGGTGATCGAGAACCTCTCCGGCGCGGGCGGCACCGTCGGCCTGGGCAAGGTGGCCAGGGCCGAGCCCAACGGCTATACGCTGGGCCTGGGCACTATCGGCACGCATGTGGCCAACGTCGCCTTGTACAAGAAGCTGCCCTATGACCCGGTGGCGGACTTCCGCCCCATCGGCCTGGCGGGTTCGGCGCCGCTCCTGCTGATCGCTCGCGCCGATCTGCCAGCCAGCAACCTGCAGGAGTTCAGCGCCTGGCTGGCCCGCCGCGGCGACCAGGCTTCGTACGGCAGCGCGGGCGTGGGCTCGGTCTCGCACTACGGCTGCGTGATGCTGCTGGCGGCGATGAAGCAGAAGGTCACGCATGTGCCTTACCGCGGCGTGGCGCCCGCCATCAGCGACCTGATGGGCGGCCAGGTCGACTTCATGTGCGACCAGACCACCACGGCGCTGCCGCAGCTGGCCGGCGGCAAGATCAAGGCGCTGGCGGTGCTGTCAGGCGAGCGCCTGAAGCCATTGCCAGCGGTCGCCACGGCCAGGGAGTCGGGCTATCCGCTTGACCTGCGCTCATGGAATGCGCTGTTCGTGCCCAAAGGCACGCCGGATGCCGTCGTCACGCGGCTCAACGCCGCCATGACCGTCGCCGCGGCAGATCCCCAGTTGCGCCGCCAGATGCAGGCGGTCGGGGTTGACTTGCCTGCCGCCGGCGCGATGGATCCGGGCGTGGTCTCCGGCCTGATCTCGCGCGGCCTGCGCGATGACGTGCCCGCCCTGAAGGCCAAGGGGCAGTTTGCCGACTGAAGCGGGCCGCGGCCCTCCTGAACCAACCATCACCAACGACAACATGCTTGATTCCTCCGCCACGCTGCGCAGCCTGGAAACGCCTGCGGCAGTGATCGACACCCCGCGCATGCTGCGCAATATCCACCGCATGCAGGCGCGCATGGATGCGCTCGGCGTGCGCTTCCGCCCGCATGCCAAGACCAGCAAATGCACGCCGGTCGTGCGCGCGCAGATCGATGCGGGCGCAAGCGGCATCACCGTCTCCACGCTGAAGGAAGCCGCGCACTTCTTCGACGCCGGCATCACCGACATCCTCTACGGCGTGGGCATGGTGGCGAGCAAGCTGCCCCAGGCGCTGGCGCTGCGCCGCCGCGGCTGCGATCTCAAGATCGTGACCGACAGCGTGGAGTCCGCGCGCGCCATCGTCGCCTTCTGCAACGAACACCGCGAGGCGTTCGAGGTCTGGATCGAAATCGATACCGATGGCCACCGCTCCGGCGTCCGCCCCGACGCCCCCGCGCTGATCGACGTGGCGCGCATCCTGCATGATGGCGATGTGCGCCTGGGCGGGGTGATGACGCACGCCGGCTCCAGCTATGACCTGGACACGCCCGCGGCACTTGCGGCCATGGCCGAGCAAGAGCGTGCCGGCTGCGTGCGCGCCGCCACGCGGCTGCGCGCGGCGGGCCTGCCGTGCCCGGAGGTCAGCGTGGGCTCGACCCCGACCGCGCTGTCGGCAGCCAGCCTGGAAGGCGTGACCGAGGTGCGCGCGGGGGTCTATGTATTCTTCGACCTGGTCATGCGCAATGTCGGCGTCTGCACCGAAGACGAGGTGGCGCTGAGCGTGCTGACCACCGTGATCGGGCATCAGCCGGAAAAGGGCTGGGCCATCGTCGATGCCGGCTGGATGGCCATGAGCCGCGACCGCGGCACGCAGAAGCAGAAGCACGACTTCGGCTACGGCCAGGCCTGCGCCATCGACGGCACCGTCATGCCCGGTTACGTCCTCAGCGGCGCCAACCAGGAGCATGGCATCCTCTCGCGCGAAGGCACGCCTGATCCGGATATCACCGCACGCTTGCCCGTCGGCACGATGCTGCGCATCCTGCCCAATCACGCCTGCGCCACCGGGGCGCAGTTTCCCACCTACCACGCCATTGCCGAGGATGGCGCGGCCACCGAATGGAGCCGTCTGCATGGCTGGTAAGCTCAACGATGAACACGGCGCGGTACGCACAGTCAGTCCCGCTTCGCTCGCCGCACCAGGCGGCCACTACAGCCATGCCGCCGCTGCCGGCGGCCTGGTCTTTATCTCCGGCCAGTTGCCGATTGCACCGGACGGACGCAAGCTGGTCGACGCGACGTTCGCTGCACAGGCGCAACAGGCGCTGGCCAACGTCGAGGCCGCACTGCTTGCCGCCGGCAGCAGCATCGAGGCGCTGGTACAGGTGCGCGTCTACGTGGACACGATGGACAACTGGCCCGCCTTCAACGCGATCTACGCCGCATGGGCCGGCGAGGCGCGGCCGGCCAGGGCCGTGGTGCCCACCGGCCCGCTGCATTTCGGGCTGAAGGTCGAGGTGGAGGCCGTGGCGGTTGCGACCGTCAGCCCGGCGTGACCGCTGGGCGGCGTGCTTCGCGCAGCGCTAGTTCGGCATCCTTGATATTGCCCAGCGGCGCGAGAACGGCCGCATCGAACGGCCGCACCGGCTGTCCCTCGCGCACCAGCACCGGCCAGTCCGGATTCGCAAGGGCGCCGCGTCCGAGCGCGACCAGCGTCGCGCCATCGTCCAGCAGGCTGGCAGCGCGCGATGGCTCATGCAGGCTGCCGTTGGCCACGATCGCGAGCCCGGGTGCGGCACGGCGTGCAAGCTGCACCAGCGTCGCGCCGTGGTCCGCGAAGGCGGGCTGCCATGCTTCGTGCTCCGTCACGTGGAGGTAGTCCACGGTGCTCGCCGCGAGCGCGGAGAAAACGGCGGCCGCGCCCTCCGCGCCTTCCGGCCACTTGTGGACGAAATCATTGACCTTGCCTTGCGAGATGCGCATGCCGACGGGAAAGACCGCCCCCACGGCAACGCGCACCGCGCGGACGGTTTCCAGCGGCAGGCGCATGCGCTGCGCGATGCTGCCGCCCCACGCGTCCTGGCGTTGATTCGTATAGCCCGTCAGGAACTGATCCAGCAGATAGCCATTGGCACCGTGGATTTCAACGCCGTCGAAACCCGCGTCACGGGCCAGCCGGGCGGCCTGCGCAAAGCCTTCGATGGCCTGCAGGATGTCCGCCTCTTCCATGGCGCGCGGCATCCGGTATGGACCCTTGCCGGCATACACGGTCATCTGCTGCCCCTTGGGCTGCACCGCCGAGGGTCCGACCGTGTGGTCGCGGAAGCGGTTGGCTTGCGACAGCGCACCGGCGTGCATCAGCTGGGCCACGATGCGCCCGCCCTGCTGGTGGACCGCGGCAACCACCTGGCGCCACGCGGCCACTTGCTGCGCATCCGTCAAACCGGGCTGGCCGGCATAGCCCTGGGCATAGGCACGGTCGGTATAGATGCCCTCCGTGACGATGAGGCCAAAGCCGCCGCGGGCAAAGCCTGCGTAGTAGCGCGTCATGGCCTCGGTGGGGACGCCTGCGGCGGTGGCGCTGATGCGCGTCATCGGCGCCACCGCGAGCCGGTTGCGCAGCGGCACGCCGTTCAGCGCCAGCGTATCGAACAGCGATGGGGTGGCGGGCGTGGTCATCGCGCAGCCTCTGCGGCCAGGGCGATGGCTTCGATCTCGATCTTCGCGTCCGGCGAGTAGAGCGCCGAGACCTCGACGATGGTGTCGGCCGGATAGGGGGCAGAGAACCACTTGCGGCGCAGTTCGACGATCTTCGGGAAGTGTGCCATCGAGGTCAGGAAGATCGTCACCTTCACCACGCGGTCCAGCCCCGAGCCGCCCGCCTGCAGCGCGCGCCTGAGGTTGCTGAACGCCTGCTCGGCCTGGGCATCGAAGTCGTCACGGCCCACGATGGCGCCATCGTCGCCGACCCCGGCCTGGCCGGAGACGAAGAGGAAGCCGCCGGCCCGGATGGCTTGCGAAAGCAGATAGGGAGCATAGGGGTCGGGTTGGGTGTGGACTTGTTCCAGCAGCATTGCTGACTCCGGTAGATGGTTTAGTAGAATTCACCTGATCGCCTGGATGGCCGATCCGATGGGTCAAGTATCGGAGCGGGATCAGGCCGCGACAAATGGTTGCTTTTCAGTCGACACATGAATGCATCTCATCTAAGGAGGAAGCTTGCGCAAACTGCCGCCACTGGGTGCCCTGCGCACCTTTGAAGCCGCCGCCCGGCGCGCCAGCTTCAAGCACGCGGCGGACGAACTGCACGTCACGCCGACGGCGGTCAGCCACCAGATCCGGTTGCTGGAAGAGAGCCTTGGCGTGAAGCTGTTCGAGCGCCAGACCCGCAAGGTGCGCCTGACGCCCGCCGGGCATCAGTTGTTTCCCGCGGTGCGGGACGGCCTGGACGGGATGGAGCGCGCCGTGCTGGCGGTGCAGCGCAGCGGACAGGCCAACGTTGCCACGCTGACGTCGACCGTTGCCTTCATGGCCAGGCGCCTGGCACCGCGCGCCGGCCAGTTCCGCGCGGCCTACCCTGACTGGACGCTGCGCCTGGATGCGTCGGACCAGATCGTCGACCTGGACCACGATGCGGACGCTGCCATCCGCTACGGCAGCGGCAGCTATCCCGGCCTGGTGGTCGAGCCGTTGTTCCGCGACCGGTTTGCGCCGGTCTGCAGCCCCGGCCTGAAGCTGGCCAGCGTGCAAGACCTGAAGCATGCCACGCTGGTGCACTTTGAATGGGGCGCCGGCGCGCGCGATGACGAGCGCGCGCCGGTATGGCGCCAGTGGCTGGCGCACGCCGGCGTCGAGGTCACCGATCCACAGGCTGGCCTCAGCTTTACCGACGAGATCCACGCCGTGCAGGCGACCATCGCGGGGCAGGGAGTCGGCCTGCTCAGCCTGACGCTGGTCGCGGAAGAGCTGGCCTCGGGCGTGCTGGTGCAGCCCTTCGGGCTTACGCTGGAGAGCTTCCGCTATGACCTTGTCTACAGCGAGCGCGCCGCGGAGCGTCCCGCCACGCGGTTGCTGAGGGACTGGGTGAAGGCGGTGTTTGCCGGTTAGGGGGCGGGCTACTTGTTTGCAGTTCCCTCCGGCGTACACTGTGGCTCCCGATCTCCGTAGACCATATCCATGCCCGCCTTGCGCACCCTCTATCCCGAAATCGAGCCCTATGAAACCGGCACGCTGGATGCCGGCGACGGGCATGTCATCTACTACGAGCGCGTGGGCACACCCGGCGCCAAGCCGGCGGTGTTCCTGCACGGCGGGCCCGGTGGCGGGATCTCTGCGGACCACCGGCGGCTGTTCGATCCGGCGCGCTATGACGTGCTGCTGTTCGACCAGCGCGGCTGCGGGCGTTCGACGCCGCATGCGGGGCTGGAGGCCAACACCACCTGGCACCTGGTCGACGATATCGAGCGCCTGCGCGATCTGGCCGGCGTGGAGCGCTGGCTGGTGTTCGGCGGCTCATGGGGCTCGACGCTGGCGCTGGCCTATGCGCAGAAGCACCCGCAGCGCGTCAGCGAGCTGGTGCTGCGTGGCATCTACACGGTGTCGCAGGCGGAGCTGGACTGGTACTACCAATACGGCGTGTCCGAGATGTTTCCCGACAAGTGGGCGCGTTTCCAGGCGCCGGTGCCCGAGGCCGAGCGCGGCAACATGATGGCCGCGTACCGCAAGCTGCTGACCGGTGACGACCAGGACAAGCAGGTGGAAGCGGCACGCGCATGGAGCGTTTGGGAAGGCGAGACCATCACGCTGTTGCCGGACGCCGGCAACAGCGCCAAGCATGACGACGGGCACTTCGCGCTGGCGTTCGCGCGGCTGGAGAACCACTATTTCACGCACCGCTGCTGGCTGGAAGACGGGCAGCTGCTGCGCGACGCGCACAAGCTGGCCGACATCCCCGGCGTGATCGTGCACGGCCGCTATGACATGCCGTGCCCGGTGCGCTATGCCTATGCGCTGCACCAGGCGTGGCCCACGGCCGATTTCCACCTGATCGAAGGCGCCGGCCATGCGTGGACCGAGCCGGGCATCATGGACCAGCTGATTGCCGCAACCGATCGCTTTGCGGCGCAGCAGTAGTCGCGCGCCGACCACCACCGAAGATCACCACCGGAGACCACGATGGAGCTATACGCCCACCCGTTTTCGTCCTATTGCCAGAAGGTCCTGGTTGCGCTGTACGAGAACGCCATCCCCTTCGAATTCCGGATGCTGTCGCCAGAACACGCGCAGAACATGGACGAACTCGCCAGGCTGTGGCCGCTCAGGCGCATGCCGGTGCTGGTCGACGGCAGCCGCACGGTGCTCGAGTCGAGCATCATCATCGACTACCTGGACCAGCATCACCGCGGCCCCGTGCGCTGGCTGCCGGATTCGCCCGACGCCGCGCTGGAAGTGCGCATGCTCGACCGCTTCTTCGACCAGTACGTGATGACGCCGATGCAACGCATCGTGGCCGACTACCTGCGCCCGGCGGAGCACCGCGATGCCTATGGCGTGGCCGAGGCGCGCAAGCTGCTTGACTCAGCCTATGCCTGGCTTGAGCCAACGCTGGCCGGCCGGGAATGGGCCGCGGGCGGCGCCTTCACGCTGGCCGATTGCGCTGCCGCGCCGTCGCTGTTCTATGCGGACTGGGTGCATCCCATCCCGGATGCGCGCGCCAATGTGCGCGCTTATCGCAACCGGCTGCTGGCGCGGCCATCGTTCGCGCGCGCGGTGGACGAGGCGCGGCCCTACCGCCCGCTCTTTCCACCGGGTGCGCCGGACCGGGACTGACGGGCAAGCTCAGGCAGCGCCGCATCGATCTGCGCCGCCATGGCGCGATAGCCCGCGTCGCCGGGATGCAGGTGGTCGCCGCTGTCGAACGCCGGCAGCAGCGCCTGCGGGCGCGCGGGATCGCGCACCGCGGCGTCGAAGTCCACCACCCCATCGAACGCGCCGCCGTTGCGGATCCAGTCGTTGACCGCCAGCCGCACCGCTTCCTTGCCCGGGCTGTCATAGCCGCGGATCGGCGTATCGCGCAGCGCCCCCGCAAACGGCGTGATGGTGGCGCCGATCACGCGCACGCCGCGCGCGTGGGCGCGCGCGATCAGGCGGCGGTAGCCCTCGATCAGCGCGGCGGCCTGCGGCACCGCATCGCCCGGTGCAAAGGTGGAGCCCGGCCAGGCGATATCGTTGATGCCGATCGCCGCGATCACGGTGCGCACATGCGGCTGGCTCAGTACGTCGCGATCCAGCCGCGCCAGCGCGGACTCCCCCATGCCATCGCGCAGCAGCCGGCCGCCGGAGATGCCGGCATTGAGCACAGCCACGCCGTTGCCGGCCGCACGCTGTGCCAGCACGTCGGGCCAGCGGCGGTTGGTGTCGGGGGTTGAGCCGTTGCCCTCGGTGATCGAATCGCCGATGGCCACCACGGCGCCGGCATGCCCGGGCGCATCGACCTGCACCTCGCTGAGCAGGATGCGCGCGCTGAACCACTGCGGCGCAGGCAGCATGGCCCGCGTAGTCGCATTGCCGGCCGCGAGCCACGCGGTCTGGCGCCCATCCCAATGGAACGACTCGATCGCTGTCGGTTGCGGCAGGTAGAGGCTGAGTGCCAGTTCGCCCAGTGCGGGGGCGTCGAAGGCGACCGGATCGCTTGCCACGGACTGGCCAGCCGGGATGATCACCGACGCGCTGCCGCGGAACGTCACCGCGCGGCTGCCCGCCGCCTCGGTACTGCCACTGCCGGCATGGCGCGCGAGTTGCGCCGCGCCGACCGCGACCGGGTGGCGGCCGTAAGGGTTGGACAGCACCACGCGCACGCGCTTGCCGCCCACGCTGAGCCGTACCACCTGGCGCAGCGTCTGGCCGGACAGCACCGCGGGCACGCCAGTCGGCAGCGGCTGGGCGCCGGGCTGCCACACCGGCTGCTGGCTTGCCATCCAGCTGGTCAGCCAGGCCGGGTCCTGCAAGGGGCTGGCCAGCGCCGCGGTGCTGGCGATGGTGGCGGAGAACGTCAGCGCAGTCAGGCGGCGCAGGATGCGGGGAATGCGGAGCATTGGGTTTGCCTCGGTTCGTGGACCGGCGTTGGTGCCGGGATGACGCCAAAGGTAGGGCATTCCAGAAATGACAGGTAGCGGGCAGAATGGCATATCGCTCATGCCATGATGGAATGAGTGGGCACAAGGAACGGCATGGACACCATCAGGGCAATGCAGGTCTTCGTGCGCGCCGTGGAGCTGGGCAGCCTGTCGGCGGTGGCGCGCGAGCAGCAGTCGACCCAGCCGACCATCAGCAAGGTCGTGGCTGCGCTGGAGAAAGAGATGGGCGTGCGGCTGCTGGAGCGCAGCACCACCAGCCTGTCGCCGACCGAGGCGGGGCGGCGCTTCCATGAGCGCGCGCGCCGCGTGCTGGATGAATACGGCGAGGCGGTCAGCGATGCGCGTGGCATGTCCGGGCAGCCGGCCGGGCGGGTGCGTGTCAGCGCGCCGGCCAGCTTCGGCGTGCTGCGGCTCAATGCGCTGGTGCTGGCGTTCCAGCAGCGCTATCCGGGGGTGGAGGTGGAGTTGCTGTTCGACGACCGCTTCGTCGACCTGGTGGAGGAGGGCGTCGACATCGCGGTGCGCCTCGGCGCCTCGCTGCCGCCCAACGTGGTCGCGCGCCGCATCGCGGTGTCGCCGCGGCTGCTGGTGGCCTCGCCGGATTACCTCGCACGCCATCCGCGCATCCGGCAGCCGGCCGACCTGGCGCGGCACCAGATCCTGCGCTTCACCTGGCTGGCCGCCGGCGACGAGATCGTGCTCGACGGGCCCGGCGGGCAGGCGCCGGTCAGCGCGCCCTGCCGCTACCGTGTCAACAACTCGCTGGCGATGCGCGAGAGCTTCCTGGCCGGCGCCGGCTTTGGCATGACCCCGGCATGGCTGGTGCAGGACCTGCTCGACAGCGGCGCCCTGCAGCGCGTGTTGCCACGCTGGAGCGGTCCGGCGCAGGAAGCCTTCCTGGTCTATCCGTCGCGGCGCTACCAGCCGGAGCGGGTGCGGCTGTTGCTGGACTACCTGGCGCAGGCGATTGCAGGGTTGCCGGGATTGACCCCGGTGTGAGCGGCCGGATGGCGCTTAATGCAACCGGCCCCGCGCCACCAGCATCGTCAACGGCCGCGCCAGCAGCGTGCTGGCCAGCGCCATCAGCAGCAGCCCGGAAAACGCCGCGGTGCTGATGATGCGCGCGTCCAGCAGCACGGTCAGCACCACCACCTCGACCAGGCCCTTGGTCTGCAGCAGCGTGCCCAGCGCCAGCGATTCGCGCCAGCCCATGCCGGCGCGGCGCGCGGGCAGCGCCACGCCGGCCATCTTGCCGGTGATCGCGATGACCAGCGACAGCAACGCGATCCACAGTGTCATCGGATTATCCAGCGAGATCTCGGTGCGCAGTCCGGCGGCGAGGAAGAAGAAGGGCAGCAGCACCACCACCGTGACCGGTTCGAGCTGCTGGCGCACGCGCTGCGCTTCGCGCGCGGGCCATACCAGCCCGGCGACAAAGCCGCCCATCACATGGTGCAGCCCGGCCAGTTCGCCCAGGAATGCCGAGGCCAGCACCAGGAACAGCGCCATCGCCAGCAGCAGCTCGGTCTCCGGCGCGCGGCGGCGCAGCAGCCATGCCAGCGCGGGGCGCACCGCCAGGAACATGAACCCCAGGTAGGCACCGGCGCGGGCCGCCACGGTGAGGCCGCTGGCGCCGTCCTGGCCGCCATGCTGCAGCAGCACCAGGGTCAGGAACAGCCACACCCAGGCATCGTTGACGGCCGCGCAGCGCAAGGCCAGCTGGCCCAGGCGGGTGCCGGTCAGGCGCATTTCGCGCAGCAGCGCACCCAGCACCGGCAGCGCCGTGACGGCGGTGCAGATGCCCATGGCGCAGGCAAACCAGGAGGGGCTGGCCAGTTCCCCCGCGACCGGCCAGCCGGCCGTGGTCATCCACCAGCCGGCAGCGGCCCCCAGCGCGAACGGCGCCGCAATGCTACCCAGCGAGATCTGCAGGGTCGCGCGCCAGTGCGCAGGCACGCTGTCTTCGCGCAGGTGCAGGCCGGTCAGGAAGCAGAACAGCGTCACCGCCAGCCACTGCAGGCCGGACAGCATCGGCAGGCGATCGGGGCCGAACAGCGCGGTCCAGCCCTGCGGCGCCAGCTGCCCGAACACCGACGGCCCCAGCACGATGCCGGCCAGCACCTGCACGCCGACCAGCGGAAACACCGAGCGCAGGCCGGCACCACGCCATAGCAGGTAGGGCAGGGCGACCACCAGCATCGCTTGCAGGAAGAAGATGCTGACCCCGTTCATCGGGCCACGCTGGCGACGACGCGCTTCATCCGAACATGCCCCCGTTGACCGAGATCACCTGGCGCGTGATATAGCCGGCGTCGGGCGACATCAGGAAGGCCACGGTCGCGGCCACTTCGTCGGGCGTGCCGAGCCGCCGCGCCGGGATCATGCGCAGCGCCTCGTCGCGCACGTGCTGCTCGACCATGTCGGTGTCGATCAGGCCGGGCGCCACGCAGTTGACCGTGATGGCGCGTTTGGCAAGTTCGATCGCCAGCGCCTTGGTGGCGCCGATGATGCCGGCCTTGGCCGCGCTGTAGTTGGTCTGGCCGCGGTTGCCCACCAGGCCCGAGACCGACGACAGCGTGACGATGCGCCCGGGCTGGCGCCGCTGCACCATCGGCATCACCACCGGGTTGAGCACGTTGTAGAAGGCGTCGAGGTTGGTGTGCACCACCTCGTCCCACTCGGCGCCGCTCATGGCCGGGAAGGCCGCGTCGCGCGCCAGGCCGGCGTTGCATACCACGCCGTAGTAGCAGTCATGGGCGGCGATATCGGCCAGCAGCGCGGCCGCGGCTTCCTCGCGCCTGGCCACGTCGAAGCACAACACGCGGGCTTTGCGGCCGCAGGCGCGCACCGCGTCGGCGACCGAGTCGGCTTCGTCGCGGCGCGAGCGGCAATGCACCACCACGTCATAGCCGTCGCGGGCCAGCCGCAGGGCGATGGCGCGCCCGATGCCGCGCGACGATCCCGTAACCAGCACGGTCGGATTGGTCATACCTGGTGTCCTTGAAAAGAGTCCTCTGCGCGCGCGAAAGCGGAACGCATGCGGATGCGGCGCATCATACGCGGCAGAATTCTTCCAGCACCGCCAGCCGGCGGCGTGGCTCGGCCACGAAGGGGTTGCTGCGGTCCCACGCGTAGCCGGCCAGGATCGACGAGATCATGTCGCGGATTTCGGAGTTGGCATTGGGATGGAAGATCAGCTGCTGGAAGCGGCCCTCGTACCAGGCTTCGACAAAAACGCGGAAGCAGTCCACGCCGGCCTTGAGCGGCTGGGCGAAGTCCTTGTCCCAGTCCACGGTGTTGCCGGCAAGCTGGCGCACCAGGCATTGCGCTGCCAGGCTGGCCGACTTGAAGGCGATGGTCACGCCGGACGAGAACACCGGGTCGAGGAACTCCCCGGCATTGCCGAGCAGTGCATAGCCGTTGCCCCACAGTGACTTCACATTGGCCGAATAGCCGGCGATCTGGCGCGCCGGGGTGTCCCACTGCGCGTTGCCAAGCAGCTTTGCCAGGCCGGGTTCCTCGGCCACCAGCGCCCGCAGCCGTTCGGTCTCGGTGCCGGTGTAGCGGTCCAGGAATGCCTTCTCGGCAACCACGCCCTGCGAGCAGCGGCCATCCGAGAACGGGATGGTCCAGTACCAGACGTCCGGGTGTTGCGGATGCACGCTGATCAGGATCTTGTTGCGGTCAAAGGCGCCTGGCGCGATGCGGTCTTCCACGTGGGTGAAGAGCGCGCTGCGCACCGGGAAGCCCGACGGCGATTCCAGCTGCAGCAGGCGCGGCAGGATGCGGCCAAAGCCGGAGGCATCAAGCAGGAACTTCGCGCGCACGGTGTACCGGCTGCCGTCCGGCGCACGCACGGTCACCTCAGGCTGCGCGCCGCTGACGTCGACGTCCTCGACCAGGTGCGAGAAGCGCACCTCGGCGCCCTGGCGCGCCGCCTCGCGGATCAGCACGTCGTCAAAGCGCGCGCGCTGCACCTGGTAGGTGGTGCCCCAGCCCGGCGAGAACTTCTCGCGGAAGTCGAAGGCGGTCTGCCGGTCGCCGCGCGAGAAGGCGGCGCCGTTCTTGTACTGGAAGCCCGCTTCCACCACCGCGCGCAGCATGCCTGCCTCTTCGATGTAGGCCATGCTCTGCGGCAGCAGGCTTTCGCCGATGGAAAAGCGCGGGAAGGTTTCCTTCTCGATCACCAGCACCGGAATCCCATGCTTGCGCAGCAAGCCGGCCGCGACCGAGCCCGCGGGCCCTGCGCCGATGATGACGACATCCGTGGTTTCCGTTTTCATAAGATTCGATTCTTTTCTTCTATTGCATGGAGGCCGCGAGGGTAGCGCAAAGCGTCATCCTCACGCGGCAAACGCAAGAATATGACTGCAAATTGGCTCCCGTTGGCCGGCCTGCAACATATTGAAACCAATTCTCCCGGGCTGGATACCCGATGGGCCGCACGGACACCGGCAGGGGGGCCAGCAAGCCACGCCGACTCGCGGCAAAATGTGGAACCGTGGTCACAGCCTGCCGTTTCCGCCTGTGCCCTGTGCTTTCACCACCCCGACGCCATCCCACCCCATCCCAAGGAGCCACCATGCCCGCCACCACCATGCCTTACCGCCGCCTCGGCGCCAGCAACCTGCGCGTTTCGGCACTCTGCCTGGGCACCATGATGTTCGCCGACCAGACCGATGAGGCCGAAGCCGCCCGCATCGTCGCCAGCGCGCGCGATCACGGCGTGAACTTCATCGACACCGCCGACGTGTATACCAAGGGCGCGTCGGAGCAGATGGTCGGGCGCCTGCTGACCGCCAGCCGCCACGACTGGGTGCTTGCCACCAAGCTGGGCAACGCGATGCAGGCGGCGCCCAATCACGGGCACTATTCGCGGACCTGGATCCTGCGCGCGGTGGAGGACAGCCTGCACCGGCTGGCGACGGACTACATCGACCTTCTCTACCTGCACCGCGACTATCCCGGCGCGAACCTGGAAGAGGCGGTGCGGGCGATGGGCGACCTGGTGCGCAGCGGCAAGATCCGCTACTGGGCGGTGTCGAACTTCCGCGGCTGGCGCATCGCGGAGATCGCACGGCTGTGCGGCGAGCTGGGCGTGCCGCGCCCGGTGGCGTGCCAGCCCTACTACAACCTGCTGAACCGGATGCCGGAGGTGGAGATCCTGCCGGCATGCGAGCACTACGGGCTGGGCGTGGTGCCCTACAGCCCGGTGGCGCGCGGCGTGCTGACCGGCAAGTACGCACCCGGGCAGGCACCGGGCGAGGGCACGCGCGCCGGCCGCGCCGACCGCCGCATGATGGAAACCGAGTTCCGCGAAGAATCGCTGGTGATCGCACAGCAGCTCAAGGTCCATGCCGAAGGGCGCGGGCTGACGCCGGGCCAGTTCGCCACGGCGTGGGTGCTGGCCAACCCGATCATCTCGTCGGTCATTGCCGGTCCGCGCACGCTGGCGCAATTCGAGGACTATCTGGGCGCTCCCGGTGCCGTCATCACACCCGAGGAAGAATCGATGGTCGATGCGCTGGTGTCGCCGGGTCATGCCTCGACGCATGGCTACAACGACCCGGGTTACCCGTTCGGGGGACGGCCCGTGGCACGCGCGCAGGCAGCCTGATGACCCTTTCGGACAGGGGCGCAATGTGGCGCAGGCGCTGCCTGGAGTGATGCCTGTATGCAACGGCACGATGCCCGCGCGCGCGCTTGCTGCAGGCTGCCTTTACTCCTACTAATATCAAGACAGGCGGCGCGCGGCGTGCGCGCGCCGCGAGAACATAGCGCTTCGAGCCGGTGCATGGCAGCGCCTGCGCGCTGCATCGGCCCAACAGGGAAGCCCAAACGTGTCGCGTCGTGGCTGGATCTTCGCTGGCTTGGCGGTCGCCCTTGGTGGGGGCGCCTATGTCGTGTACAGCTTTGTCGCAAGCGAAGTGCGCAACTCGCACTTGCAGGCGCGGCTGATCGGCAGCCTGGGGCAGCGACTGACATTCGAGATCCAGCCGGGCGCCAGCGACAGCATCCGTTTCCCGCATTCCGGGCCCTATGACGCCCGCATGGGCTACGGCCGGATGCCGCTGTTCGCGCAGCGGCTGGAGCAGCGCGGCTACGTTCCTGCCGAACAGGCGCGCATGTCGCCCGACATGGTGCGGCTGATCGACGAAGGCCTGTTCACGCCCTACCGCGAGAAAAACCAGGCGGGCCTGCTGCTGCGCGACTGCAACGGGCTGACGCTGGCGTTCGAGCGTTATCCGCAGCGCCAGTACCAGGACTTCGGCGCGGTGCCGCCACTGCTGGTGAGCGCCTTGCTCTATGTCGAGAACCAGGGCCTGCTCAACCCGGAATACCCCAATATGAACCCGGCGCTGGACTGGCGCCGGCTGTCGCGCGCGGTGCTTGACCAGGTGATCCGGCTTGCCGACAAGTCGCATGACGCGCCCGGCGGCAGCACGCTGGCCACGCAGATCGAGAAATACCGGCACTCGCCCGAAGGCCGCACCGCATCGATCCCCGAGAAATTCCGCCAGATGGCGTCGGCGTCGCTGCGTGCCTACCTGGACGGCCCCGACACCCAGCGCGCGCGCGAGCGCATCGTGGTCGACTACCTGAACACGGTGCCGCTGTCGGCGCGCGCCGGCTTCGGCGAGATCAACGGCATCGGCGATGGGCTCTGGGTCTGGTATGGCGAGGACTTCGGCGAGGTCAACCGGCTGCTCAAGGAACTGGACCAGCGCGCGCCCGATCCGCGCCAGGCGCAGGCCTTCAAGCGCGCGCTGTCGCTGATCATCTCGCAGCGCCGCCCGTCCTACCACCTGCGCCGCGACGACACCAACCTGGATGCGCTGACCGGCAGCTACCTGCGCCTGCTGGCGGCCAACAATGTCATCACCGCCGAGCTGCGCGACGCGGCGCTGGCGCAGCCGCTGGACAAGGCCGCGCCACCCCAGAGCCCGCCGCAGGAGCCCTTTGTCACGCGCAAGGCCGTCAACCGGGTGCGCGCCGATATCACCCGGCTGACGGGGGTGGAGAGCCGCTACGACATGGACCGGCTCGACCTGAGCGTGGACAGCACCGTCAACCGCGAGGCGCAGCGCATCGTCACCGAGACCCTGCAGCGCGTGAACAACAAGGCCGATGCGCGCGCCATGGGCCTGTACGGCCACAACCTGCTGCGCGACCACGACGATCCGTCGAAGCTGATGACGAGCTTCACGCTGTATGAGCGCGTGGGCAATGCCAGCGTGGTGCGGATCCAGGCCGACAATATCGACCAGCCCTTTGATATCAACAGCGGCGCGCGCCTGAACCTGGGTTCCACCGCCAAGCTGCGCACGCTGGTGACCTACCTGGAGATCATCAGCGAGCTGCACGCACGCTACGCCGGCATGACCAGCGCCCAACTGGCCGCGGTGCCGCTGGCACGCCAGGATGCGCTCAGCCACTGGGCGGTCGAATACTTGCTGAAGGCGCGCAAGCCCGCCGAGCGCGAGCTGATGGCCATGCTCGAGGCCGCCATGGAGCGCAAGTACTCGGGCGGCGCCGGCGAAGCCTTCTACACCGGCGGCGGCCTGCAGAGCTTCACCAACTTCGAGCGTGAATCGGGCATGCGCAACCTGACGGTGCGGACCGCATTCCAGCACTCGGTCAACCTGGTCTTCATCCGCATGATGCGCGACATCGTGCGCTACGAGACCTTCCACGCCAGCCCGGACATTGGCGAGCTCTTCGATGACCGCGACGCGCCCGGCCGGCGCGCCTACCTGGAGCGCTTTGCCGACCAGGAGGGCAGCGCCTACATGACGAACTTTTACCAGCGCTACCGCGGCAAGAGTTCTGAGCTGCGCCTGACCACGCTGCTGGGCCGCGTGCGCATGACTACGCCGCACCTGAACGCGGTGCGCATGTCGGTGACACTGCTGAGCGCGCGGCCGCAGCTGGACGAGGACAGCTACATCCGCATCATGCGCGCCCGCCTGGGCGACAAGCAGCTGGCCGGCGAAGACCTGAGTGCGCTGTACCGCAAGTACGGCAAGGACAAGTTCAACCTGAACGACCGGGGCTACCTGTCACGGGTGCATCCGCTGGAACTGTGGATGGTGGAGTACCTCGACCAGCACCCCGACGCGACCCTGGCAGAGATCCTGAAGGCCAGCACCGCCGAGCGCCAGGAAGTGTACAAATGGCTGTTCCGCACGCGCAGCAAGGCCGGCCAGGACAACCGCATCCGCACGCTGCTGGAGCAAGATGCCTTCACGCGGATTGCGCGGCGCTGGCAGCGGCTGGGCTATCCGTTCGATTCGCTGACACCGTCGTACGGCAGCGCCATCGGTGCCGCGGGCGACCGGCCGGCCGCGCTGGCGGAGCTGGCCGGCATCCTGCTGGCGGGCGGCGTGGTCACGCAGAACACGGCGGTGCGCAGCCTGGCGTTTGCCGACGGCACGCCGTACGCCACGCGCTACGTGCTGCAGCCGGGCCCGGGCAAGCGGGTCTTGCCGGCCGAGGTGGCAGAGCTGGCACGGCGCTCGATGCTGGACGTGGTGGAGCGCGGCACTGCCAAGTCGATTCGCGGCGCCTTCACGGTGCCGGGGCGTGATGGCGCCACGCTGGCGGTGGCGGGCAAGACCGGCACCGGCGACCAGCGCTACCAGGTCTACGGGCCGGGTGGGCGGCTGATTTCGTCGCGCTCGGTGAACCGCTCGGCCACCTTTGTGTTCACGCTGGGCGAGCGCTTCTTCGGCACCGTGGTGGTCAATGTGAGAGAACCCTATGCGGCGCGCTACAGCTTTACCAGCGCGCTGGCGGTGCGGGTCCTGCGGGCGATCGCGCCGCAGGTGTCGGCGATGGCGCCGGGTGGCGACCGCGCGCTGCTGCGCTGCCGCGATGCTGCGCCCGGGCTGCGTACGCCGCGCGTGCCCACCATGGCCGCGCCGGCCGATGCCGTGCCTGGCGCCGCGCTGGCCCAGGGTCTCCAGGCGCCGGCGCGCAGCGGCAAGCCCGATGCTGCCGCGGTACCGCAGGCGCCTGCCGCGCCCGAGGTACCGGACCTGGCCGACGCCAACGATGCCGTTGGCGTGCGCCGCGCCAGTCAGCCCTTGCGCCGGACCATGCCGTAGATCACCAGCAGCACGATCGCGCCAAGCACCGACGCGATCCACCCGGCCGGCTGGCCCGGCTGGTACCAGCCCATGGCGCGGCCGACGTAGCCGGCAGCCAGCGAGCCCAGCACGCCCAGGACGATGGTCATGATCCAGCCCATCTTGTCGTCGCCGGGTTTGACCGCCCTGGCGATCAGGCCGACGATCAGGCCAACGAACACGGTGCCAATGAATGCCATCATGATGCGCTCTCCCGGTAGTGGTCAGAGTCCATGCCGACCGCATGGGGCGGCCGGCTGCGCTTCATGATACACGCAGCAGTCTGGTGCGTATGACGCCCAAGTGACAAGCGGCGGCGCTGCCGTCAAGCCTGCGCCAGCCGGAACTGGCCGACCGCGTGATGCAGCGCGTCGGCCTGGTCTTCCAGCGAGGCGGCGGCGGCCGCGGCTTCTTCCACCAGCGCGGCGTTCTGCTGCGCCATCTGGTCCATCTGCGACACCGCCTGGTTGACCTGCTCGATGCCGCCGGTCTGCTCCTCGGTGGCCGCGCGCATCTCGGCCATCAGGTCGGTCACGCGCTTGACCGCGCCGACGATCTCGTCCATGGCCTTGCCCGCGCTTTCCACCAGCACCGCGCCGTCGTCAACGCGCTGCGCCGAGTTGCCGATCAGCGCCTTGATCTCCTTGGCCGCGGTGGCGCTGCGCTGTGCCAGCGTGCGCACCTCGCCGGCCACCACCGCGAAGCCGCGGCCCTGGTCGCCGGCCCGCGCCGCTTCCACTGCCGCGTTGAGCGCGAGGATGTTGGTCTGGAAGGCAATGCCCTCGATCACGCCGATGATGTCGACCACCTTGCCCGAGGCGTTCTTGATCTCGCCCATGGTGTCCACCACCTGGCTGACAATGGTGCCGCCGCGCACGGCGATGTCCGATGCGCCTTCGGCCAGGTGGCTGGCCTGGCGCGCGTTCTCGGCGCTCTGGCGCACGGTGCTGGTGAGCTGCTCCATGCTGGCGGCGGTTTCCTGCAGCGACGCGGCCTGTTCTTCGCTGCGGCGCGACAGGTCGGCGTTGCCCGCGGCGATCTGCTTGGCCGCGCCCGCGATCGAATCGGCCGAGCCGCGGATGCTGCCGATCGCGCCGGTCAGGCGCGCCTGCATGCGCTGCATCGCATAGAGGACGCTGTGCTCGTCGCCGGGGCGCACCTCGACCTGGCTGCCGAGGTCGCCTTCGGCAATGCGCGCGGCGATGTGCGCCGTGGTGGCGGGCTCGCCGCCCAGCTGGCGCTGCAGGCTGGCGGCCACGCGCACCATCACCAGCGACATCAGCAGGCCAACCCCCAGCAGGATGCCGAACGCCTTCATCAGCTCGGCGCGGAACGCCGCCTCGATGTCGTCCAGGTACAGGCCCGCGATGAAGTTCCAGTCCCACGGGCGGAAGTTGGCCACGTAGCTCAGCTTGGGCTGCGGCGCTTCGGCGCCGGGCTTGGGCCACAGGTATTCGACGAAGCCCTTGCCAGGCCCTTTGCCGATCTCGGCGATGTCGCGGAACAGGTAGACGCCGTTGGGGTCCCTGGTGCCTTCCATGGCCTTGCCGTTCATCTCCGGCTTGAACGGATGCATCAGCACCACGGTGTCCGAGCGCATCAGCGTGAAATAGCCATCGCTGCCGAAGCGCATCGCGCGCACGCGCTCGATGGCCTGCTTCCTGGCCTCGTCCTGCGTCAGCTTGCCGGCCTTGGCCAGCGCCTCGTACTCGGCCACCACCGAGAATGCCGTGTCGGTGACGTGGGCCAGGTCCAGGCGCCGCTCTTCCATGCGTAGCGTGCGGATCTGCCACGCGTTCCACAGCGTGATGCCGAGCAGGTAGATCCAGCTCAGCACCAGCGGCAATAACAGCTTCTTCTTCAGGCTCAGGTTGTGCAGCATTGCTTCCACTCCTCCATATTCCGCGCACTGCGCGTTTCTTGTCGGCGACACGCCGGCGGCGTCATGCATCGGTGGCGCCTGTCGCATGCGTGTGAGTCATCGCCTTAACGGCGCAGGAGGCAACTAACTTGACCGGGGAATTTCACCCCTTCGGGTGATGTGGTTGATTGGCTTGCATGTGCCGTCGGGCTTGTGCATTGCACATCTCTTCCAGCGAATCGGAGCGCCGCGGACAAGTGATCCGTCCCGCTGCTTCACGTTGTAACGCGCTGTAATCCAGCGCCCACCCCGGACCGTTTGCGATTTCAAATGCGAACGATTATCCTTCTCTCTTCCGCCAGCCATTGTGCAGACAATGGCACACCTGAGCGCCGTGTGATGCGCACAAGGGGCGCTACAGCTATCCGTACACAAGGCAAGACCGGGCCACCACTTGGGCTGCGCCCGCCGACCAACCGCAATGACCGAAACCCAGCCGGCCTCCGGCCAGCAGCGCCGTGCCTTCTGGCTCAAGCATCTCCACCAGTGGCACTGGATCAGTTCCGCGATCTGCCTGATCGGGATGCTGCTGTTTGCCGTCACCGGCTTCACGCTCAACCACGCCGCACAAATCGAGGCCAGGCCCGCGGTCGAGACGCGTCACGCCACCATGCCCACGCGTGTGCTCGACCAGGTGCGAGCCGAAGCGCCGGCGGGCGATGCCCAGGCGCGTGAAAAGAAGGCGCCGGTGCCGCCGGTGCTGGCCGACTGGCTGGCGCAGGCGCTGGACATCGACGCCAGCGGGCGCGAGGCCGAATGGTCCGCCGACGAGATCTACGTGGCGCTGCCGCGTCCGGGTGGCGACGCCTGGGTCAGCCTGGAACTCGACAGCGGCGAAGCCCAGTACGAGAAAACCACGCGCGGCGCCATCTCCTACCTGAACGACCTGCACAAGGGCCGCAACACCGGCGCCGCGTGGAGCCTGTTCCTGGATGTGTTCGCGCTGGCGTGCCTGGTCTTCAGCGTGACCGGCCTGTTCCTGCTCAAGCTGCATGCGGCCGGGCGCGTGGGGACCTGGCCGCTGGTGGGGCTGGGGCTGGTGGTCCCGGTGCTGCTGGCGCTCCTGTTTATCCATTGAGTCAACCATTCCAACCGTTTTCCTTCCTGCATCTCACTGACGAGGTTTCTCCGATATGCGCCGACTGCTCACCGTCACCCTGACCGGCATGGCCGCGGTTCCCCTGGCCGGCCCCGCGCTGGCCGCGGACCTGAACGTCAAGGTCGAAATCCCGCGCCTGACCGTGGCCGAGTACCACCGCCCCTATGTGGCGATGTGGGTCGAGCGCGCTGACCAGAGCCCGGTGCAGACCCTGGCGGTCTGGTACGACGGCAAGCTCAAGGACGGCGAAGGCACCAAGTGGCTCAAGGACATGCGCCAGTGGTGGCGCAAGGCCGGCCGCGATCTGCACATGCCGGCCGACGGCATCTCCGGCGCCACGCGCGCGCCGGGCGAGCACGGCGTGAGCTTCAGCGACGGCAAGGCGCCGCTGGGCAAGCTGCCCGCCGGCAACTACCAGCTGGTGGTGGAAGCCGCGCGTGAAGTGGGCGGGCGCGAACTGCTGCGCGTGCCGTTCACATGGCCGCCGCAAGCCGCACAGACCGCCCGCGCCAAGGGCGAACACGAACTCGGCGGCGTGACCGTCGAACTGAAGCCGTAATCCTTCCGGAGCCAGACGATGAAACCTTCCCTTATGTCCGCCGCATCTACCCGCATGGCCACGCGCGTGGCCGTGCTCGCCCTGGCCGCCCTGGCGCCGCTGGCCGCGCACGCGCACCGCCAGTGGCTGCTGCCGTCGGCCACCGTGCTGTCAGGCAGCGATCCGTGGGTGACCGTGGACGCCGCTGTCTCCAACGACCTGTTCTATTTCGAGCACGTGCCGATGCGGCTCGACAACCTGCAGGTGACCGCGCCCGACGGCAGCGCCGTCAAGGCCGAGAACGCGGCCACCGGCAAGTACCGCAGCACCTTCGACCTGCACCTGACCCAGCCCGGCACCTACCGCGTGGCGGTGGTCAACAACGGCCTGTTCGCCAGCTACAAGGTCGACGGCCAGGCCAAGCGCTGGCGCGGTTCGGCCGAGAACTTCGCCAAGGAAGTCCCGGCCAATGCGCAGGACCTGCAGGTCACCCAGGCCGAAGGCCGCATCGAATCCTTCGTCACCGCCGGCAAGCCCAGCGACAAGGGCCTGCGCACCGCCGGCCGCGGCCTGGAACTGGCTCCGATCACGCACCCGAACGACCTGGTCGCGGGCGACACCGCCAGCTTCCGCATGCTGCTCGACGGCAAGCCCGCCAGCAACCTGAAGGTCTCGGTGGTGCCGGGCGGCATCCGCTACCGCGACCAGCTGCAGGAGTTCAGCGCCACCACCGACGCCGACGGCAAGTTCAGCGTCAAGTGGCCGGCCCCAGGCATGTACTGGATGGAAGCCGAGGTGAAGGACGACAAGACCACCTTCAAACAGGCCAAATCGCGCCGTGCCGTCTATGCGGTGACGGTCGAAGTGCTGCCGCAATAAGCCGGTTGCCGGGTTTGAACCGCGTCCTGGTACCTGTCGCGCTGACCGCGCCGCCGCAGCCGCCCGCAGCCGATACGCGGCTGCAGCGCTGGGGCGGCCAGACCATGGGCACGACCTGGTCGGTGGCGGCGCCGCTGCCGCCGGCGACGGATGCGGACGCCATCGCCGCCGGCATCCGGGCCGTGCTCGATGGCGTGATCGCGCAGATGAGCAACTGGGAAGCGGATTCTGACCTGAGCCGTTTCAACCGCGCGGCACCCGGCAGCTGGCACGCGCTGCCTGAAGACTGCTTCATGGTGCTGCAATGCGCGCTGCAGGTGGCGCGCGACAGCGGTGGCGCCTATGACCCGAGCGCCGGTCCGCTGGTCGACCTGTGGGGCTTCGGCCCAGCACCGGCGCGCACCGCGCCGCCGTCGCCAGACGCGGTGCAGGCCACGCGCGGCCGCTGCGGCTGGGCCCGCATCGAAGTCGATGCCACGGGCAGGCGCGCTTGGCAGCCGGGGGGCGTGTCGCTGGACTTCTGCGCCATCGCCAAGGGCTTTGCCGTCGACGCGGTGGCAGGCTACCTGTGTGAGCAGGGCCTTGACCACCACCTGACCGAGATCGGCGGCGAACTGCGCGGCCATGGCGTCAAGCCCGACGGCATGCCGTGGTGGGTCGCGCTGGAATCACCCCCCGGCCTGGACTGCGATGCCGGGGGGCAGACGCTGGTGGCGCTGCACGGCCTGTCCATCGCCACCTCCGGCGACTATCGCCGCTATTTCGACAGTGACGGTCGCCGCTACGCGCATACCATCGATCCGCGCACCGGCTATCCGGCCAGCCACGCGCTGGCCTCGGTCACGGTCATCCATGCGCAGTGCATGCTGGCCGATGCGCTGTCCACCGCGCTGACGGTGCTGGGCCCAGAGGCCGGCATGGCGCACGCGCGCCGCCAGGGCATTGCCGCGCGCTTCCTGGTGCGCACGCCGGGCGGTTTCGATGAACATCTTTCGCCGGCCTTTGCCGCGATGCTGGCATGAGGGCGAAGGCCATGCCGTCCGCCATCGCCTGCGCAAGCTGGCTTGCCGTTGCCGGCGGCATCGCGCTGTCCGTGCTGGGGCCGTCGCGCATGGCCATGGCGGCCGGCGTGGTGGCGGCCTATGCGGGCTTCTGCAGCGCGGTGGTTGCCCACTATCGCCAGCGGCGCGCGCGCGCGGCCGCACTGGCTGGCACGGAAGAGGGCGCGACGCTGGTTGCCTATGCCTCCCAGACCGGGTTTGCCGAACAGCTGGCGCTGCAGACCGCCACCGCGCTGCACGGCGCGGGCGTGCCGGTGCAACTGCTCTCGCTGGCCGATGTCGATGCGCAGCGCCTGCAGGCATGCCGCCAGGCGCTGTTCCTGGTCAGCACCACCGGCGAGGGCGACGCCCCCGACAGCGCGTCCGGTTTTTCACGCCGCTTGCTGGCCGGCGCGGATGGCCTGCAGTCTTTGCGCTATGGCATCCTCGCGCTCGGCGACAGCAGCTACGCGCGCTTCTGCGCTTTCGGCCACAAGCTCGACGGCTGGCTGCAGCGCCACCGTGCGCAGCCGCTCTTTGATCTGGTCGAAGTCGACAACGGGGACGCAGGCGCCCTGCGCCACTGGCAGAACCACCTGTCGGCCCTGAGCGGCGGCGCGGAAATTGCCGACTGGGAACGGCCGCGCTATGACAGCTGGCGGCTCGCGCAACGCCATCATTTGAACCCCGGCAGCCAGGGTGCGCCGGTGTTCCACCTGTCGCTGGCGCCGCAGGGCGATGCGGCAATGGACTGGCAAGCCGGCGACATCGCCGAGATCGGCCCGTGCCACGCGCCGGCCGAGGTTGAACGGCTGCTGGCGCGGCTTGGCCTCGACGGCGCCACACCGGTGCGCTGCGACGGCCGCGACGCCACGCTCGCCGAGGCGCTGGGCACACGCATGCCGCTGCCTGAGGCGCACTTCGCGGCGATGCTGGGCCTGCCGCCGCAGCAACTGGTGGAGACGCTGCCGCCGCTGCCGCACCGCGAGTATTCGATCGCCTCGCTGCCGCGGGACGGGCAACTCGAACTGCTGGTGCGGCAGACCCGCTACGACGACGGCCGCCTCGGCCTGGCCTCCGGCTGGCTGACCGAGCACGCGCCCGTGGGTACCCGCATCGCGCTGCGCATCCGCACCAACCGCAGCTTCCACCCGCCGACTGACGACCGGCCCCTGATCCTGGTCGGCAACGGCACCGGGCTGGCCGGGCTGCGCGCCCAGCTCAAGGCCCGCGCCGCGGCCGGGCAGCGCCGCAACTGGCTGCTGTTCGGCGAGCGCTCGGCGCAGCATGACGCGTTCTTTGCCGGGGAACTGGCCGCATGGCAGGCCGACGGCACGCTGCAGCGCGTGGACCATGCCTGGTCGCGCGACGGCGGCGCGCCGCGCTACGTGCAGGACGCCGTGCGCGCGCAGGGCGATACGGTGCGCCAATGGGTGGCGGACGGCGCCGCCATCTATGTCTGCGGCAGCCTGCAGGGCATGGCCGGCGGCATCCATGACGCACTGGCCGGGATCCTCGGCGCAGACGCGCTGCGCCGGCTTGCCGACGACGGCCGCTACCGGCGCGACGTCTACTGAGCGAACCCGCAGCGGCACGCGCCGTGCGGAGATCGGCCGCGCGGCTCGCGCGCTGGCCGGGGATGCACTATCTTCGGTGTGAACTGCAAGACATCTGCAGCCAATCACAACACCGAGGAGACCTGATGTTACGCACCCCCCGCCGCCTGGCCGCTGCGCTGGCCCTGCTCGCCGCCACCATCCCGGCCGCCATGGCCGAAGCCCCCGCCCGCAACAACGTGCTGGCCGTGCCCGGCCTGGAAAAGCCCGCCAGCGTGCTGGTCGACCGCTGGGGCGTGCCGCATATCTATGCCGGCACGCTCTACGACGCCTTCTTCGTGCAGGGCTTCATGGCCGCGCGCGACCGCCTGTGGCAGATCGACCTGTGGCGCAAGCGCGGACTCGGCGAGATGGCCAGGGACTTCGGCCCGGCCTATGCCGATGGCGACCGCATGGCGCGCGCGGTGCTGTTCCGCGGCGACATGTACCGCGAATGGCTAGCCTATGGCTCCGACGCCAAGCGCGTGGCCGAGGCCTTCGTGGCCGGGGTGAACGCCTATGTGGCGCTGACCGAGCAGAAGCCCGAGCTGCTGCCGCCGGAATTCCGCAAGCTCAACTACAAGCCTGCGCGCTGGCGCGCCGACGATATCGTGCGCATCCGCCACCACGGCCTGACGCTCAACTTCACCGGCGAAGTCGAACGCGCCCAGCTCTATTGCCAGGCCAGGCAGGACGCCCCGCGTGCCGACTGGCTGCGCCGCGAACTCGACCCGCAGATCGAGCCCAGGCTCAGCCCCGGCATCGACCCCTGCACGGTTCCCGCCGCCGAACTGCGCCGCGCCTACGAACTGGCCACCGCCGCAGCGCGCTTCCCGAAAGAGGCGTGGGGCAATGCGCAGGCCGCCAGCATCCCGCTCGACCAGCTCTACGCACTGGTGGACCCCAACAGCGATACCGGCCGCAGCCTCGGGTCGAACAACTGGGTCATCGGCGGCAAGCGCACCACCACCGGCCGCCCGATCCTGGCCAACGACCCGCACCGCTCGCACGGCGCGCCCAGCCTGCGCTATATCAGCCACCTGAACGCGCCGGGGATGTCGGTGATCGGCGCGGGCGAGCCGTTCCTGCCCGGCATCTCGATCGGGCACAACGGCACCATCGCTTTCGGCCTGACGCGCTTCTACATGGACCAGGAAGACCTGTACGGCTACGAGCTCAATCCGGCCAACCCGCATGAGTACAAGTACAAGGGCCGCTGGGAACCGATGGAGACCATCACCGAAGAGATCGTGGTCAAGGGCGAGTCCGCGCCGCGCAAGGTCACCATCGACTTCACGCGCCACGGCCCGGTGCTGGTCGCCGATGCCGGCCGCGCGCAGGCCTGGGCGCTGCGCGCCGCGTGGCTCGACTACGGCATGGCGCCGTACTTCGGCTCGATGGACTATATGCGCGCGCGCAACTGGGACCAGTTCCGCGCCGCCATGAACCGCTGGGGCGCGCCTGGCGAGAACCAGGTCTATGCCGACACCAGCGGCAATATCGGCTGGATCCCGGGCGGGCTGACCGTCAAGCGGCCCAACTGGGACGGCCTCACGCCGGTGGCCGGCGATGGCCGCTACGAGTGGGCCGGCTACCGCAACATGGACGAGCTGCCATGGGCCTATAACCCCGCGCCAGGCTACATCGTCACCGCCAACGAGAACAACATCCCGCCCGAGCACCCGGCCGCGAAACTTGGCGTGGGCTATGAATGGAGCGACAGCGCGCGCGCGCGCCGGCTCAAGGCCGTGGTGGGCGCCAATGCGCGCAGCTCGGTGCAGGACTCGATGGCGTGGCAGAACGACACCGTGTCGCTGCCGGCCCAGCGCGTGGTGGCGCTGCTGAAGGACGTGCGCAGCGACGACCCGCAACTGGCCCGCGGCCTGGACCTGCTGCGCGGCTGGGACGGCAACGAGCGCGCCGACAGCGCCGCAGCGGCATTGTTCGAAGCCTGGTTCAGCAAACACCTGCGCCAGGCCGTGGTGCGCGCCGCGCTGACGCCCGAAGCCGCACGCCTGGTCGGTGCCGGCGATGCCGCGCGCGTGGTGGCGGTGCTGGAGCAGCCCGGTCCGTGGATGCCGGTGGAGCGCCGCAATGCGGTGATGCTCGAATCGCTGAAGGCCGCCATGGCGGAAGCGGAAGGCAAGCTCGGCCCCGACCCGCGCGCATGGCAATGGGGCAAGCTCCACACCGCCGTGTTCACGCATCCGATGGACCCGATCCTGAGCGATGCGGAACGCCAGCAGTTCAATGTCAACGCCGGTCCGATCGGCGGCTCGGCTTTCACGCCGATGAACACCAGCTACCGCAATACCGACTTCCGGCTGACCGCCGGCGCGTCGTTCCGCATGGTGCTGGATGTGGGCAACTGGGATGCCTCGCGCGTGATCAACACGCCGGGGCAGTCGGGCAATCCCGCCAGCCCGCATTACCGCGACCTGGCGCCGCTGTGGGCCAAGGGGGAGTATTTCCCGCTGGTGTATACGCGCAAGGCGGTGGAGAAGGCCAGCCGGGAGCGGTTGGAGTTGGTGCCGCAGTAAGTGGGGCAACCCATGCGTTTGAAGTAGCCATCAAGCTTGGCGTACGCTCCCCTCTCCCGCATGTATAGACCGGGGACATAGGTAACACCTGTTCGGGGACATGGGTAACACAACTAGACTGGCTGGCAGTGTCTTTTG
>NZ_JBYTEG010000012.1:0-125946 GCF_058792255.1 Cupriavidus sp. CPT47-8839-RL05A
GACTGAGCCCCGTACAGTACAGGGCTCAGTTCGGTTCCACCTAGCTTTGACTCTCCAACTTTACGGGGTCAGTTCACTTGCGGGAGAGGGAGTACCCAATCGGTAGTCTGAGCGCCGCGTGCTTACTGGTATCTTCAAGACAATCGCCCCATGCTTGGCATGGGGCGTTTCTTTTGGTTCATCGCCGATTGGCGGGGGCTAGCGTTTTGTGGGATTGGGGTGTGGTTTTCGGGCTTCGGCACTGCGGTTGGGTGTCGTGCTTGACTAGCGTGGCTGTTTCGCCGGCGTAGCCGGCGAGTCACTTTTTGGCCGAGCGCCAAAAAGTAACCAAAAAGCGCGTCGCCTAAGCGGCTGGCTATAAATTTGCCGCTTCTGGTCATATGAGCGGCGCTGGTTTCCTTTAAGCGTGGGTGGCCGTTCGACCCGGCTACGCCCCCTGTCTGGTGCCTGCGTCCACGGACTATTGGACGAACCCGACTTTAGGTTGTTGGCAGCCTGCTAATCACGGCGTCGGTCGGACGCCTTCGGCTGCGCTGCGCGCAGACCCTAAGCAGAACGACCGGCCACGTCCTAACAGCGTTGGGTTCGGCATCACCGGCTACAACGCGGTGCGAGCGCAGCGATGCACTCCGTGCCAGTGCCTCCGACCTGAGATGATGCGTGCGCGCAGCGCAGCCGAAGGCGTCCCACCGATAACCGGGTTAGCAGGCTGCCAATCCCCTAAAGTCGGGTTCGTCCAATAGTCCGTCGACGCAGGCACCAGACAGGGAGCGTAGCTGGCTCGAACCACCACACAAATCGGCGGAAATCACCGCCGCCCGAACCACCAACGCCGAGCACTTTATAGCTAGCCGCTCAGGCGACGCGTTTTTCTGCTTACTCTTTTGTCGCTTGGACAAAAGAGTAAGTCGCCGGCTACGCCGGCGAAACAGCCCACGCTAGTCAAGCACGACACCCAACCGCGGTGCCAAAGCCCAAAAATCACACCCCGCTATTCGGCGAAGAACCCTTCTTTTTTGCACGACCGCCTTGTTCAATAACCGTAATACGGCTGCTGCTGTTCGTAATATCCCGACGGCTGCGGACCGCAAGGCACGTAGGCACGGTCGTAGTCGCGGTAGCAATAGCCTGGCGGCGCTGCCGGCGGTGCGTATGAGACGGGAGCCGGCGCGTATGGCACCGGAGCCGGGGCGTAGGTGACAGGGGCCGGGGCCGCCATGACCGGCGCCGAGGCCAGGGCCGCGCCAAAGGCCAGGCCGACCAGCGCGCCGACCGCCAGCACTGCTCCGGCATTCGAGCCGCCGCCGTGGTGGTGGCGGCCGCGCGCCGACGCCGGGCCGGCTGCCACCAGCGCCACGCTCAGGGCAACCGCTGAAACGGTTCGGGTGGAGGGGCGCATATCGGACTCCTTCTGATGCAGCTTGTGTGCATTCATGATGCACGCAAAGCGCCCCTCAAGGTGTTTCGGCGCGGCTGGCGACTTGTTAGGGTTGTAACGGCTGCTTTAATGCCGGTGCCGGTCAGCCGGCGGCCAGCGCGCGCTCTGGCTCCTGCCCGAATGGCGGCATGTTCTCCAGCCGCAGCGATTGCGGCACCGACAGCGAGATGTCCGCGGCGCGCAGGCGCTTGAGGATTTCGAACAACAGGTCGCTGCGCGTGTTGGCGGCGATGCGCGGGCTGCCGACATAGCCCGTCACCGACAGCGTGATGCCGTTGGGCGCCAGCTGGCTGAACATGACCGAGGGTGCCGGCACGTCCAGGATGCTCTCGTTCTCGCGGTAGACGTCCAGCAGCAGGTCGCGCAGCTGTTCGGGGTCGGTATTCAGCGGGAAGGTAAGTTGCAGCGACGCCACCCCCTGGGTGCTGTTGCTCATGGTCACGTTGCGCAGGTTCTGCGAGATCAGCTGCGAGTTGGGCACGATCACGGTGGAGCGGTCGCCCAGCTGGATCTCGGTGGCGCGCACGTTGATGCGGCGGATATCGCCCTCCACGCCGGCAATGCTGACCATGTCGCCCACCTTGACCGGCCGCTCGGTCAGCAGGATCAGGCCGGAGACGAAGTTCTTCACGATCTCCTGCAGGCCGAAGCCGATACCCACCGACAGTGCGCTGACGATCCACGCCAGGTTGTCCCAGCGCACGCCCAGCAGCGACAGCACCAGCAGCACCAGCAACACGTAGCCGACATTGCTGTACAGCGTGATCAGCGAGGCGCGCAGGCCCGGCTCCTTGCAGACCTTGGGCAGCAGTTCCCCATCGAGCCAGCGCCGCACCGAGCGCAGCAGCCAGATGCCGACTCCGAGAGCGATCAGCGCATTCAGGATGCGGTCGGGCATGATGTTGAGACTGTGCAGCTTCTCGCCGCCCAGCACCATTACCAGGCTGTTGAGCAGGTCCGCGGGTGTGGTGCCGAAGCCGCCGGTCAGCAGCGCCAGCACCGCCACCAGCAGCAGCACGCTGGCGCCGATGCCTGACAGGATGGTGGAGGCCTGCTCCAGGTGCGAATCGTCCACGCCGAACAGCTGCTTGATGACACGGCCGCTGGCGTAGTTGGTCGAGAGCAGGCTTTCGCAGACGTCGCGCGTGACCTGGGTCAGCAGGTACAGGCTGCACAGCACGATGTCGAACCAGACCAGCTCGTAGGTCAGGAAGCGCGCAAAGCTGATGTAGCCGGCCAACAGCGCCACCACCGACACCAGCACGATGACCGACACGCCGGCGTGGATCATGCCCGCCAGCGTGGCGCGCGCCTCGGGCCGCTCGCCGGCGGCCGCCAGCAGGTTGCGCACGCGGTTGGCGCGCAGCAGCGCGGCGCCGATGGTCAGCACCACCACCAGCGAGACCAGCCCGCGCCCCAGCAGCGTGACCTGCACGCTGGTATCGGCAATGCGGTTCAGCTGCTCGAGCGTACCGGCCAGCAGCAACAGGCCGGCCAGCACGGCGGGGAACGGCTTCATCGCCAGCGCCACCGGATCGGCCAGCGCCGGCAGGCGCCAGGAGGGATGGCGCGTGCACAGCAGCGCGCGCCCCAGGCCCGCGATCAGCGCGCTGGTCAGCGTCAGCTTGAGCAACTGGCCGTACAGCTCGACCAGGTCCGGCGGCAGTTCATAGCTGCGCGTGAAGGCGTTGTAGACCAATTGCACCGCCAGCCCGGTGGTGCACACGGTGGCCAGCGTGGTGGCCAGTGCCAGGGCGCTGCGGCGCAGGCGCGTCTCCGGCAGCTTGTGCAGGCAGAACCACGCCAGTGCCCGTTCCGCCAGGCGTCGGCCCAGGGTCCATACCGCCAGGGCCAGCAACAGCAAGGCGATGGTGGCGGCGCGCTGTGACGGCTGCCAGGCCAGTTGTGCCATCGGCACCACCTGGTCGGTGAAGGAGGCCAGGCGCGCCTGGTCTTCCTGTGTCGGGCTGACCAGCGGCTTCCAGAACTGCGGGTTCAGGATGCTCTCGGAGCGCAGCGCGAGCTGGTCCTTCATCTGGCCGCGCTGCAGCCGCGCCAGCTGGTCGCTCAGGTTGGCGATGTTCGCCTTGCTCTCGCCTGCCTGCTTGAGTTGTGCGTCAAGCTGGGCACGGCGCGCATTCAGTTCGGCGCGCTGCCTGACCACCGCCGGCGCTTCCTTGGTGGTGCCGGCCGCCGGTGGCGGACCCAGCACGTCCAGCTGCGCCTGCAGCTGCGCCCGCTGCGGGGTCAGCGCCGAAGACAGCTTGTCGACGTCGGCATCGAGCTTCTGCAGCGTTTCTTCGAGTTCATGCAGCCTGGTGTTGCCATCCGGGTCGGAGGCCTGCTGCTTGATGCGGTCCTGCTCGGTCTGCAGGCGCTTGAGTTCGGCGGCGGCCTCGCCGTGGCTGATGGCGGGCGCCTGCTGGGCGCCGGCCTCGGAAGCTGCTTCTGATGCCGGGGCGGCCAGTGCGGCGGGCAGCGTGGCCGGCATCAGGTGGCATAGCGCAGCGAGCGCAAGGCCCAGTGCGAGCCGTGAAACTTTGCTCATGGCGGAATCTCGTCGGATGGTGACTTGCGGCGGCTCCGGCATCGGCAACGGCATCGCGCTGGCACGCGTCGGATGCGGCGGCGATGGGATGCGGGAACGGCCGGAGCACCGGCAATGAACACGGGAAGGGGGCCGCTCGCTGGCGCTCCCTTCGGCGAAGTCTGGTCAGGGCACGAAGCGCGGCGGGCTGCCTGGCGGGCCGGTGTGCGGGACACGGGACGTGCTGACCGATGGCGGCGGGACCAGAGGACACGAAAAACGGCCTTGCCGCGGTTCGCGAGATTATACGAAAGCGGATACGCCACCCAGCCGTTCCTTGTGTCGGATAGCGCACTGGGTGACATTTTGATACGGATACGCGCGCGGTGGCGCGTGGTCTGCGGGAATCGCATTACCATCACGGTCTTCGGGCCGCAGGCGGCCCATTTCATTACCAGGAGATGGCATGGCTGTTCCGTCAGGCACGGAAAAGGCGCAGCTCGGCGGCGGGGCCGGGCAGATTGAAATGTTGGTCGATCGTCCCGCCGGCGCGCTGCGAGGCATCGCCGTGGTCGCGCATCCGCATCCGCTGCTGGGCGGCTCGGCCACGCACAAGGTGCCGCACCAGTTGGCCAAGGCGCTGGTGGCACGCGGCTTCCTGACCGTGCGGCCGAATTTCCGCGGGGTCGAGGGGTCCGCGGGGCAGCATGACCAGGGCAGCGGCGAGGCGCAGGACATGCTCGCCGTGGTCGCCCATCTGCGCGAGGCCCATCCCGGCCTGCCGCTGGCACTGGCCGGCTTTTCCTTTGGTGCGTTCGTCATGGCCCATGTCGCCGCCACGCTGGCGGCGCAGTCCGTGCCGATCCGCCACCTGGTGCTTGCCGGCACGCCTTACGGCACCGTCAAGGCGCACCGCAGCTATGACACGCCGGCCGTTCCCGCCGATTGCCTGGTGGTCCACGGCGAGCGTGACGAGCGCGCGGAACTCGGCGCGCTGTTCGACTGGGCGCGCCCGCAGGGGCTGCCCGTGGTAGTGGTGCCGGGGGCGGACCACTTCTTTACCGGCAAGCTGCCGCTGCTGGTCCGTATCGTCGGCGGCTACCTGGATCGTCCCGATGCGGGGGCGGCCGCCTGACGGCTTAAGGGCGCCAGGCCTCAGGCGTTCGGCATCGCCGGTGCGCCGCCGATCGGGTCGGGATGGATCTGCATCAGCGCGGCGCGCTTCTCCAGCAAGTGCTGGCGCAGGATGGCCGCCAGCCGCTTGCCGTCGCGGGCTTCCAGCGCGCGGATCATCTCTTCGTGATCGTGCACGGCGCGGTCCCATTTGTCGGTCTGGTGGTTGGAGCGGAAACGCATCGCCTTGAGCCGCCGGTTGAGCGTCAGGTAGGTCTGCAGCAGCGTCTGGTTGCGCGCGGCCCCGGCGATGCGGTCGTGGATCTCCTGGTTGCGGGCGTAGTAGCCGGGCAGGTCGTTCTGCGCGCGGCAGGCCAGCATGGCGTAGTGCAGCGCCTTGATCTCGGCCAGCTCCGGCGGCGTGATGCGCTCGCAGGCCAGTTCCCCGGCAAAGGCCTCCAGGCCGCTCATCAGCTCGAAGGCTTCCCAGGCCTCGGCCTCGCTCATCCGTGACACGCTCGCGCCGCGGTTGGGCGAGATCTCGATCAGCCCCTCGGCGGCCAGCACCTTCAGCGCCTCGCGCAGCGGCGTGCGCGAGATGCCCAGCGTTTCACACAGCTCGCGCTCATTGAGCTTCATGCCCGGCGGCAGCACCCCCTCGACGATAAAGTTGCGCAGGTGGTCGACCACGGTGTCGTGCAGCCGCTGGCGCACGACCCTGGGCAGGAGCGGGGCGGCGGCCGCACCGGTGCCGTCCGGAGTTTGCATGCAATGTCCCTGTCATTGGCGTTGCGCCATTCTAAGACATTGCCGGCGGGCGGCGGCCCCCTCCGAGCCTAGCGCGCCGGACCGCGCAGCGGCATGCCGTTTTCGCGCGGCGCCTGTGAGCCTTCGCCCCGCCCGATCAGCGCCACCGACAACGCCGACACAACCCCAGCAAAGGCCACGTAGGCGCAGATCTGCCAGGGCTTGCCGCCGCCCGACTTGAGCAGTGCCGTGGCGATGATGGGCGTGATGCCGGAGGCGAAGATCCCCGAGAACTGGTAGACGAACGAGATCCCGGTGTATCGCACCCTGGCATCGAACAGCTCGCAGAACAGCGCCGCTTCCGGGCCGTAGACCGCGGCGTAGAGGATGCCGAACGGCACCACGATGGAGAGCCACAGCAGCATGGTGCTGCCGCCGCTGTTCAGCATCAGCCAGAACGCCGGGAAGGCGGACAGGGCCGTGATCAGCGAGCCCCAGAAATACACGCGGGTGCGGCCGATGCGGTCGGACAGGTGGCCGAAGAACGGAATGAAGAAGCACATCGCAATGGCCGCTGCCATCACGCCGACCAGTGCTTCAGTCCGGCTGATATTGATGGTCTGGGTCAGGTAGGTGATCGAGAACACGCCGAAGATGTTGAAGAAGACCCCGTCGATATAGCGCGCGCCCATGCCCTTGAGGATATTGCCCGGGTAGCGCCGCATCATGTCGACAAAGGGAATCCGGGTCTCGGCATTGCGCTGCTTGATCACGGCGAATTCAGGCGTCTCCTTGACGTTGAGGCGGATATACATGCCCACGAACACCATTCCCGCCGAGATCAGGAAGGCCACGCGCCAGCCCCACGCCAGGAATTGCGCATCGGTCAGGGTCAGCGACAGCAGCGCCACCACGCCGGATGCCAGGCACAGTCCGATCGCCAGCCCGATCTGCGGCAGCGACGCATAGAAGCCCCGTTTGCCCGGCGGTGCGTACTCATAGGCCATCAGCACCGCGCCGCCCCATTCGCCACCCAGGCCGATGCCCTGCAGCACGCGCAGCAGCAGCAACAGGATCGGCGCGAGGATGCCGATGCTGTCGTAGGTCGGCACCAGCCCGATCAGGAAGGTGGACACGCCCATGATCATCAGCGTGATCACCAGCATGCTCTTGCGGCCGACCTTGTCGCCGAAGTGCCCGAAGATCACGCCGCCCAGCGGCCGCGTGACAAAGCCCACCGCAAAGGTGGTGTAGGCCAGCATGGTGGCCACCAGCGGGTCATTGCCGGGGAAGTACAGCTTGTTGAAGACCAGGCCGGCGACCACGCCGTACAGGAAGAAGTCATACCACTCGATGGTGGCGCCGATTACGGACGCCAGCGCGACCTTGCGGATCGCCTGTTCGTTGGGGCTTGTCATGCTTGTCTCCTCAGGTGATGGGCGGCGTCCTCTGGAAGGATGGTTATGGACGCCGGATGCACTGCAGGGTTTGGCCTTGTTATGGATGCCTGGCCTTGGTTGTTCGCAATCAGGACTGGCGCAAGCCGCTCAGGCGGCTGCTGCCATCGGGGTCGCCACATCGACGGGATGCATTTCCCGCCGTGCGTCTTCGCGGATGAAGTCGGCCGCGCGCTCGGCCATCATCACCACCGGCACGTTGGTGTTGCCCGAGACCAGCGTGGGCATCACCGAGCAGTCCACCACGCGCAGCCCGCCCACGCCATGCACGCGCAGGCGCGCATCGACCACCGCCAGTGGCTCGGCGGCGGGCCCCATTTTCGCGGTGCCCGACGGATGGAAGATGGTGGCACCGTACTCGCGGCAGAAATGCAGGATCTCGTCGTCGCTGCGCACCTCGTCGCCCGGCCGGAACTCGCGTTTCATCAGGCCGCGCATCGGTTCGGTCTGCGCCACGCGCCGGGCGTAGCGTACCGCTGCCACGGTGCAGCGCCGGTCCAGCTCGGCCGACAGGTAGTTGGGCTGCATCGACGGCGGCTCATACGGATCGGTCGAGCGGATCCGCACCGTGCCGCGCGACTCGGGCCGCAGCTGGCATACCGAATAGGTGCAGCCGGAGAAGGGATGCACCATGCCGCCGGCCATGTCGGCGGACAGGGTCGAGAAATGGAACTGCGTATCCGGCGTGGCGCTTTCCTGCGGCAAGGCGCGGCAGAACATCGCGCCCTGGTTGATGCCGATCGCCAGCGGCCCCTTGCGCATCAGCAGCCATTCCAGGCCCATGCGCGCCTTGCCCGTCAGCGAGCGCAGCTGGTCGTTGGTGGTGATCGGCTTGGCCACCTCGTAGATCAGCCGCACCTGCAGATGGTCCTGCAGGTTCTCGCCCACGCCCGGCAGGGCATGCACTACCGGTACGCCCAGATCCTGCAGCAACGGCGCCGGGCCGATGCCCGACAGCTGCAGCAACTGCGGCGACTGCAGCGCGCCCGCGCACAGGATCACCTCGCGCCGCGCCCGCAGGATATAGGGCTGGCCATGCTGGGTGTAGCGCACGCCCACGGCACGCTTGCCTTCGAACAGGATCCCGGTGGTGTGGGCATCGGTCTCGACGCGCAGGTTCGTGCGCCCGCGCGCCGGACGCAGGTAGGCCACCGCGGTGGAGCAGCGCCAGCCGTTGCGGGTGGTGAGCTGGTAATAGCCCACGCCCTCCTGGTCGCCACCGTTGAAGTCGGTCTTGCGCGGCAGGCCCAGCGCCTGGCCGGCGCCGATGAAGGCATCGACCAGCGGATGCTGCCGGTCGATCGAGGTCGCGTTCAGCGGGCCGTCGGTGCCGCGCGTGGGGCCGGCGCCAAGGTCGTTGTTCTCGAGCCTGCGGAAGTAGGGCAGACAGTTGTCCCAGCCCCAGCCAGGATTGCCCAGCGTCTCCCAGTGGTCATAGTCCTCGCGCTGGCCGCGCACGTAGATCAGGCCATTGATGGCGCTGCTGCCGCCCAGCGTGCGGCCGCGCGGCCAGTAGATGCGGCGATTGAGCATGTTGGGATCGGGATCCGTATAGAAGCCCCAATTCACTTCCTTGTGGAACATGGTCTTGCCATAGCCGATCGGGATATGGATCCACGGGTAGCGGTCGGGCGGGCCGGCCTCCAGCAGGCAGACCGAATAGCGGCCGTCTTCGCTGAGCCGGTTGGCCAGCACGCACCCGGCCGAGCCGGCGCCTACCACGATGTAGTCAACGGTTTGCGACATCGTCGCTGTCTCCTTTTTCTGGCCGGCAGGCACGTAGCCACCCGGCTTCGATCTATAATCTGAAACGTTCTGTTCCGGATTTTATTTTTCAAAACCGGAATGGAAAGCTCAATCGCGAGGAGACGCCGGTTGTGAAACAGAACGTGCAATTCCCGTTTCAGAATCGCA
Source organism: Cupriavidus sp. CPT47-8839-RL05A (assembly GCF_058792255.1). Classification (NCBI taxonomy): domain Bacteria; kingdom Pseudomonadati; phylum Pseudomonadota; class Betaproteobacteria; order Burkholderiales; family Burkholderiaceae; genus Cupriavidus; species Cupriavidus sp. CPT47-8839-RL05A. Next base: position 9,197 of record NZ_JBYTEG010000012.1, read on the forward strand.
CTGCAGCAGAGGACGGGACGGTGGAGGACGATGCACGCAGCCTGCGCGTGCTGATGGTGCTGTCCAGCCTGGCCAGGGCACAGCACCCGCAAACGCTGTCCCAGCTTTCGCAGCGGTTGCATGTGCCCAAGGCGACACTGATGCGCCTGCTGGCCGCCATGGAGCGCACCGGCTTCGTGGTCCGCATGCCGGCCGAGCGCGGCTATGTGCCCGGCCCGGGCGCCGCGTCGCTGGCACTGCAGACCCTCAGGAGCCCGCCGATGCTGCGCGAGTGCCGCGCCATCCTGGCCAGGCTGGTGGCGAGCCTGGGCGAGACCTGCAATCTCACCGCGCTCGACGGCGACCGGGTCCTCTATGTGGAGCGCGTCGAGACGCACGAGCCACTGCGCCTGCAGTTGTCGCCCGGCATCCACGTGCCGCTGCACTGCACCGCCAGCGGCAAGCTGTTCCTGTCAGCCATGAACCGGCTGGAACGCCAGCAGATGCTCAGGCGCCTGGACCTGGCCCCGCACACGCCGCGCACGCTGTCCGATGTGCCGGGACTCAATACCGAGCTGGACCGGCTGGGCGCGCGCGGCATCGGCGTGGACCATGAGGAATTCGTGCGCGGCATGTGCGCGGTGGCAGTGCCGGTGCGCGAGCCGGATGGCGAGGGTTCAGGCCGGGTGGTGGCCGCGATTGCCTGTCATGCGCCGACGGCGCGGGCATCGCTTGAGGCGCTGCTGCAGGCGGTGCCGACGCTGCAGGGCGCGGCCAGGGAGATGGCTGCGGTGCTGTGCGGGCACTGAGCCGGGCCGGCTTCCCGCTCAGCGCTTGCGAACGCCAGCCGCCGCCACCGCGCGCGCGGCCAGCAACGGCACCGGCTCGGCCGTGACGGTCTCGCCGGCCCGGCGCATGACGAGCTCGCGAAACAGGCGCGCCGGCGTGCGTGGCGTGAGTTCGTCGTTCCAGACCGCGACCACCGGCTCCACGCGGCTGCCGAGTTCGAAGCGAAGCACTCTCGCCACCTTGGCCAGGGCGAGCTGCGCGGCAATGCGCTCGGGGAACACCGCGAGGAAATGACCCGCCTGCAACAAGCTGGCCGTGGCGGCCACATCGCTGGTGCGGATGCCCAGCGAGGGCGCCGGCGCCCCAAGGGTATGAAACGCCGTGTGCAGCAGGTGAAGCATGCGCGAGCCGGCCACCGGCATGCACCATTGCTGCCCGGACAGTTCCTGCGCCGCCAGCTTGCGGCGCGTGAGCAGCGGATGGTCCAGGCTGGCGACGATCACCACCTTCTGTGCCGGGACTACCGGTGCCGTGCGCAGCGCGGGTAGCGACAGGCGCGGATCGTCATAGGCGAACAGCAGGTCCAGCGAGCCATCCACCAGTTGATCCGCCAGTTCGCCGATGCCGCCTTCGATCACGCTGATCTCCACGCGCGGATGGTCACGGTAGAAGTCGCTCATCGCCCGCGCCAGGAAGGGCTGCACCGACATCGTCCGGAACGCGATGCGCAACGCCCCCTGGCTGCCGGCGCGCACTGCCTGCAGCGATTCGGCGAGCCGTTCGAGCTGCGCCAGCAAGACCGCCGCATGGGCTGCCATCTCCCGTCCGGGCTCGGCCAGGTGCAGGCCGCGGCGGCCGCGCTCGAACAGCGGCATGCCCACGATGTCTTCGATCTCGGCCAGGGTCTTGGACACCGCGGCGGGGCTGACATGAAAGCGCGCGGCGACGGCTGCGGCGGTTGGCATCTCGCTCAGCGCCAGCATGATGCGCAGGTGGCGCAGCTTGAGGCGGCCAAGCAGGGTATGGGCGAAGGCTTCGGCGGGCATGGGGCAGGCGACGATCGGCAGGGCCGGGTGGCTCATTCTATAAGTTAACCATTTGCTCAACAAACAGCGATTTTTATTCGCTTTTGGTATCGGAACCGATCCCATATAGTCGGCGCATCACCTGATTCATTCCAAGCCATCACGAGGCAATCAGACCTCAGGAGGAGACCCATGGAAGCCATGAGCCATTTGCGCTCGATCATGCGCGGCATGCTTGCCGGCGCAGCCTTGCTCGCAGCCACTTGCGCAACTGCCGCACCTGCGTGGCCCGACCGGCCGCTGCGCCTGGTGGTGCCGTTCCCGGCCGGCGGTTCCTACGACATCATCGGCCGCACGCTCGCGCGCAAGCTGGAACAGCGGCTGGGGCAGCCGGTGGTGGTGGAGAACATCGCCGGCGGCGCGACCGTGCCGGGCGTGTCGTCGGTGCTCAAGGAGAAGGCCGACGGCAATACGCTGCTGCTGGCCAGCGACGGCACGCTCAGTATCAATCCGTTCACGATCAAGGGCCTGCGCTATCGCCCCGAGACCGACCTGACGCCGGTGACCATCGTCAGCACCGTGCCGCACTGGATCATCACGCGCGCCGACCGCAAGGAGATGACGCTGGGCGAGCTGAAGACGCATATCCAGCGCAACCCCGGCAGGGTGTCGATCAGCATCAACGTCGTCGCGGGGGCTGCGCACCTCGGCCTGGCCGACTGGAAGCGCCGCAATGGCCTGGATTTCACCATCGTTCCATACCGCGGCTCGCCGCCGGCCATGGCGGACCTGATCGGCGGCCAGACCTATGCGCATGTCGATGTGATCGGCTCTTCGGTCAATTACGTCCAGGATGGCAAGGCCAGGCCCCTGGCCACGCTGCAGGCGGAGCCCGTCACGCAGTTTCCCGGCCTCGAAACGCAGAAGGCGGGCGGCACGGATGCGCTGCAGGTACGCGGCAACCTGGCGCTGGTGGTCAAGGCGGGCACGCCGGCTCCGGTCATCGACCGGCTCTACAAGGAAGTGAAGGCCAGCGTTCAGGAAGCGGACTTTGCCGCGCGCCTGCAGACGCTTGCCTATGAGCCGGTCCTTTCCACCCCCGAGCAGGCCCGCCGCTTCCTGCAGGCGGAAACGATCCGCTACGGCGCCATTGCGCGCGCGGTCGATCTCGAATCCAACTGAACCCTTCACGCTGTCGGAGCCAGTCCATGCGTTTTGTCATTGCCCTGATGCGGCATGAAACCAATACCTTTTCGCCGATTACCACGCCATTGAGCGCGTTCAACCGCGGCAGCACCGCTGGCCCGCTCTACGGCGACGACGCGGTGCGTGCGTGCCAGGGCACCAACAGTGCCGCGGCCGCGTTCATCGACCTGGTACGCCGCCAGGGCGACGAGTTCGTGATGCCCCTGATGGCGAGCGCGGTGCCCAGTGGCATGGTGACCGCACAGGCATTCGAGTCGATGGCGGCCAGCATTGTCGAGGCGGTGCGCGCGGGCTGCGATGCCGTGATGCTGGACCTGCACGGCGCCATGGTGGCCGAGGGCTATCCGGATGCCGAAGGCGAACTGCTGGCACGCATCCGTGCCGCCGCGCCCGAGGTGCCGATCGCGGTATCGCTGGATTTCCACGCCAACTTCAGCGTTGCGCTGGTTGACAATGCGACCGTGATCGCCGGCTACTGCACCTATCCCCACGTGGACGTGTACGAGACCGGCGCACGCGCCGCCCGTACCCTGATGGCGGCGCTGCGAGGCGAGGCCCGCCCGGTCCTGTTGTGGCGCACGCTGCCGATGCTCACCCACATGCTGCGCCAGACCCCGCGCGCGCAACCCATGAAGGACATCATGGAGCGTGCGATGGCGGCCGAGCGCGATGGCGAGGTGCTCAACGCCTCGGTGTTCGGTGGCTTTCCGCTTGCCGATATCCCGCATACCGGACTGGCCGTGGTGATCGTGGCGGATGCCGCCAGGGTCGACGCAGGGCGGCGCCTGCTCGACGAGCTCTGCGGCATGGCGTGGGAACGCCGGGCTGATTTTGTTTTTCCGATCGAGCCGATGGAGGAATCCATCGCGCGCGCCAAGACGCTCACGCAGGGCCCGGTCGTGCTGGTCGACCATGGCGATAACTGCGGCGCAGGCGGGCCGACGGATGAAATGACGGTGCTGGGCGAAGTCCTGCGCCAGGAGCTCGAAGGCGTGGTCGCCGGGCCGTTCTGGGACCCGGGCGCCGTGGCGGAACTGATTGCCGCCGGCGTCGGGCAGTCCGTCACGCTGGATGTGGGCGGCAAGACCGACATGCCCGCGCTGGACCTGAAGGGCCGTCCGCTGCGGCTGAGCGGCCGGGTGCAGTGCATTACCGACGGCAACTACCAGGTCACCGGCCCGATGTTCACAGGCATGAAGCTGAGCCTGGGCCGCACCGTGGTGCTGGATGTCGCCGGCACGCTGGTCGTGATCTGCGAGAAGCCGCAGGAGCCGTTCGATACCGGCGTGTTCACGCACGCAGGCATCGACTTGTCGCGCCGCAGATACATCCTGATCAAGTCGCGCCAGCACTTCCGCGCCGGGTTCGAGCCGATCGCCAGCGAGATCGTGCTGGTGGCCGGCCCCGGAGTCTGCAGCTCTGACTACAGCCAGTTCCCGTTCCGCAACCTGCGCCGGCCGATCTATCCGCTGGAAGCACATACCGTGCTCGAGGCTGCCTGAGCGCATCCGCCGCCGTCAACCGGAGTGACCGTATGACCTATTCGACCCCCTTGCGACGGCTGGCCGCCGCGCTGGCATTGGCCCTGGGTGCCAATGCCGTTCCTGCCAAGGCTGCCCCCGCCAGCGGCGACGCGCCCGTGCGCATCGTCGTCGGCTTCGCGGCCGGTGGCGCGCTGGACATCTTCGCGCGCACGCTTGCTGAAAAGCTGCGTGTTTCGCTCGACACGCCCGTCCTGGTCGAGAACCGCCCCGGCGCATCGGCGCGGCTGGCACTGGAGAACGTCAAACGCGCGCCGCCGGACGGCAAGACGGTGCTGATCTCGCCCGCGCCGCCGTTCACCATCTTTCCGCTGACCTACAAGCGCCTGGCCTATGACCCCGACAAGGACCTGGTTCCGGTCGCCTACCTGGCCGATGTGCCGCTGGTGGCGTCCGCCAGCGTCAACCAGCCCTATCGGACCATGCCGGAATACCTGGCATGGGTGAAGCGCAACCCGGACAAGGGCGGCGTCGGGCTGGTCACGCTCGGCGGCAGCATTCATTTCGGCGTGCTGTCGCTCAGCAAGTCGATTGGCGTGCCGTTGCTGCCCACTGCCTATCGCGGCGCCGTCATGATGCTGACCGATGAGATCGGCGGCACGCTGCCGCTGGGTATCGATGCGGTGGGGGGCCAGATGGAGCTGTACCGGGCGGGCAAGATCCGTTTCCTCGGCGTCACCGGGACCCGCCGGTCGGCACTGCTGCCTGATGTGCCAACGCTGGCGGAGGCGGCCGCGCCGGGTTTCGAGGCGGCGTCCGGCTGGTACTCGGCCTTTGTGCCGGCGGGGACGCCGCCGGCTGCGGTAGCGAGGATCGAGAAGGCGCTGCTCGACGCCATCAAGGATCCCGTGGTGCGCGACAAGATGTCGGCGCTGGGCATGGAGATGAACGGCAAGCCGGGGGATGCCCTGCGCAAGCTCATCCAGGCGCAGCGCACGCAGTGGGGCCCGGTGGTCGCGGCCTCGGGCTTTACGGCCAGCGAATGAGGCCGGCCGTCCAGGCGGGGGTGGCGCGGGTATCGCTTGCTGCCTACCCTGTCTGCACAGGGCTGTGCCGCAACAGCTGCCCGACCCGCTCGCGCAGCATCGGCAGCACTTCGCCCTCAAACCAGGGATGCTGCTTGAACCACGGCTGGTTGCGCGGTGACGGATGCGGCAACGGCACGAAGCCGGGCGCGTAGTCCTTCCATGCCCTGACGGTCTCGGTCAGCGTCGGCTTGCGGCGCGCCCCGAGGAAATGGCGCTGCGCGTACTGGCCGACCAGCAAGGTCAGCTCGATCGACGGCAGTTCCGCCAGCAGCCGGTCGAGCCACAGTGGCGCGCATTCGCGGCGCGGCGGGTTGTCGCCGCTCTTGCCGCGTCCGGGATAGCAGAACCCCATCGGGATGATCGCGAACTGCGATTCGTCGAGGAAGGTGGCGGTATCGACCCCAAGCCACTGCCGCAGGCGCTCGCCGCTTGCATCGTTCCAGGGGATGCCGGTTTCATGCACGCGTATCCCCGGCGCCTGGCCGACGATCAGGATGCGCGCCTCGGCCCCGACGCGCACGATCGGGCGCGGGCCGAGCGGCAGGTGTGGCGCACAGGCGCGGCAAGCCCGTACTTCGGTCAGCAGGGTATCGAGCGAGGAGCGTTGGCTTCCCTCAGGCGTTGGCTTGGATTTCCGCATAGCTCATGCCGTCTGGAAACTCATCCGCTTTGCCTGCGAGATCGACATGGCCGCCACTTGCACATGCGGGGCCAGCTTGGCCTGGGCGGTCTCCAGCGTCCAGCGCGTGGACGGGACGGAGATATTGATGGCGCCCACCGGCAGGCCGCGGTGGTCGGTGATTGCTGCTGCGACGGAGATGTCGCCGACCACGGTCTGGTTCATGGCCACGGCATAGCCGCGTTCACCGGCCTCGCGGATCGCCGTCATCAGCTTGTCGGGGTCGGTTTCAGTGAACGGCGTGATGGGGTTCAGTGCGGTCGCCCGCACCACCTCCAGGCGCTGCGCTTCGGGCAGCTTCGACAGGATCGCAATCCCGGACGCGGTGTACACGGCCGGGAGCCGGTACCCGACCCCGAAATCGACGTTGATCAGGTGCTGCCCGGGGAAGCGGGCCAGGAACACGATCTCGTGCCCGTCGAGTTCCTGCAGGTTGGCGGTTTCCCCCAGCGTGCGGCTGATATCGAGCAGGTAGGGCGATGCGCGCTCGACCAGGTCGTTGGAGCGCAGGTAGTTGTACGACAGGCCCAGTGCCTTCGGCGCAAGCCCATACATCGCCGAATCGGGCAGGCGCCGGATGTAGCCCAGCTGTTCCAGGGTGTGCACCAGCCGCTGGGTGGCGCTGCGGTCGAGATCGGCCGCCCGTGCGATCTCCGCCATCGACATCAGGCGGCGGTCCGGGCCGTGGAAGGCTTCCAGCACCTGGAAGGCCTTTTCCACCGAACCGACGAACAGGGACGAACGCTCGCGCCTTGTGCGCAGCCCGTTGCCTTCATTACCTGAATCCACACAACCTCCTGCTCGTCCTTGTCATTGTTTTCATGGCTTACAGTGCGGCCAGCCGCGCGGCATGGTCGTCCGAGAGCGCGGCAGTGTCCAGCCTGGCGGCCTGCGGAACGCCGAGCAGCCGCAGCGTGGTCTCGAATTCTCCACGCAGGATGGCCAGCACTTCCGCCACGCCGCGGGGACCGCGCGCCGCCAGCCCGTAAAGCGGTGCGCGCCCCACCAGCACGCCGCGGGCGCCCATTGCCAGCGCCTTGGCGATGTCGGCGCCGCGGCGCACGCCGCCATCGACGAATACGTGCATCCTGCCCGCCGCCGCGACGATGGCGGGCAGCATCTCGACTGCGCTGGGCGCGCCTTCCAGCTGGCGGCCGCCGTGGTTGCTGACCACGATGCCATCCAGGCCCTGGCGGGCGGCGATTTCCGCGTCGGCCGGCGTAAGGATACCCTTGATGATGACGGGCCCGTGCCAGTGCCGGCGCAGCCAGGCGATGTCGTCCCAGCACAGCGACATGTCCATCTGCCGGCTCAATCCCGCCGCCTGCGCCTTCAGGTCGTTGGCCATCCCGCTGCTGCGGGCCAGGTTGACCAGCTGCGGCGAGCCGCCCTGGCGCAGCATGCGCAGGCACCAGCGCGGATGGGCCGCCAGGTCGGCCAGCAGCCGCGGCGTCCACGGCACCGGCATGCGAAAGCCGTTGCGGATGTCATGGTCGCGCTTGCCGTGCACCATGGTGTCGACGGTCAGCATCAGCGTGCTGAAGCCGGCGGCGCGTGCGCGCGCCATCATGTTTTCGGCGATGGCGCGGTCGCGCTGCACGTAGAGCTGCAGCCACAGGTCGCCGTCAGTGGCGGCGCGCACGTCTTCGATCAGCGAGGTCGATGCCGTCGACATCACGAAGGGCAGGCCCTCGGCGTGTGCGGCCCGTGCCAGCGCCTCTTCGGCCTTCGGCCAGTACAGTCCGTTCAGCCCCGTGGGGCCCACCAGCAACGGCAGGCGGTACTTGCGGCCGAAGATCTCCATGCCGGGATCGATCTCCGTGACGTCGCGCAGCACGCGCGGCCGGAACAGCAGTGCCTGGTATGCGGCCAGGTTGCGTGCCAGCGTGCGCCCGTCCTCCGCGCCTCCCTCCAGATAGTCGAAGGCGAAGCGCGACAGCCGGCGCCGCGCCAGGTCCCGATAGTCCTTGATGGCCGGCAGCATGATCGTCGGCGCCTCAGGCGAGGGCGGCCTCGGCTTGCAGCCGCTGCGTCAGTTCGGCACGCAGCTGTGCCTGCAGCCCGGGCGCCGGCGCTACCAGCGGTGCCAGCACCTTCGGCGCGGTCACGCCCACCAGGTCGAGCACGGATTTCAGCGGCCCCGGATTGGTTTCGGAGAAGGCCAGGTCCAGCAACGGAATCAGCTCGCGGTGCAGGCGTACCGCTTCAGCGGTATTGCCGGCCACGCCGAGCTCATAGATGGCACGCCAGGTGCGCGGCAGCACGGAGGCGGTCACGACCACGCCACCCCTGGCACCCGCCGCCATGTGCAGCGGGAACAGGCTGTCCTCGCCGCTGAACACGCTGAAGCTGTCGTCGACACCCGCCACCACCTTGAGGAAGTGGTACATGTCGGTGTTGCAGGCTTTCATGCCGATGATGTTTTCGTGGCGCGACAGCTCGTGCAGCACCTCGGGCGCGATCGCGATCCGCGTGCGGTAGGGGATCTCGTAGATCATGACCGGCACCGGCGAGGCGTCGGCATAGCGCAGGAAGTAGTCGCGGATGCCTTGCTGGGTCGGCGAGGTGTAATAGGGCGTCAGCACCATCAGGGCAGAGGCGCCAACGCCGGCAAAGGCCTTGCCCGCATCCAGCGCATCGTGGAACCCTGGGTCGAGCACGCCGGGAATGACGGGAACCTGGCCAGCCGCTGCTTCGACGCAAAGGGCCGCCATGCGGACGCGCTCCTCGCGCGAGAGGGCACCGTATTCGCCGGTGCCGCCCAGCGGCACCACGCCGGCAACGCCGTTGGCCAGCAGGTAGGCCATCAGCTTGCGCGTGGCGTCCTGGTCGATCCTGTCGTCGGCCGTCACGGGCGTCGGGATGGCGGGGAAGATGCCGCGCAGGTCGGCGGCGGTAAGCTTGTTGTTCATGGATAGGGTTCTCAGCGCCCGGCGCTCTTGCGGCGCAAGCGCTCGGCGCAGGTGATCAGGATGGTAACGAAGACGAACAGGCAGGTAGACACCGCGGCAATCACCGGTGAAAGCTGCAGCGTCACCTCGTCCCAGAACTGCTTGGGCAGGGTGGCGCTCAGTCCGCCAGAGGCAAACAGGGCGATCGTCAGCTCGTCGAACGAGGTGGCGAAGGCGAACAGGAAGGACGAGAACAGGCCGGCGGCGAGGATCGGCAGCGTCACGTAGCGCAGCGTCTGCCAGGGCCTGGCGCCCAGGCTTTGCGCCGCCAGGTCGAGCCGCGTGTCGTAGTTGCGCAGCACCGCCATCATCGTCATGACGACATAGGGCACGGCAATCACGGTGTGGCCGATCATCAGGCCGAGCGAGGTGCCGACCAGCCCGACCCTGGCGAAGAAGTAGAACATCCCCACCGCGATGATCATGCGCGGGATGATGATCGGCGACAGCACGAACGCCAGCAGCAGCGACTTGCCCCGCATCTGCGAGCGCGCCAGCAGGAACGCCACCGGCGTGCCGACCAGCAGCGCCAGCACCGCGGCGCCAAGGCCGACCAGCAGCGAGCGCAGCCCGGCCTGCATCCACAGCGGCGACGCGAGCATGTCCTGGTAGTGCTGCAGCGTGAAGCCGCGCGGCGGCCAGTTCAGGCCCGACTTGTCGGCGAACGACAGCGGGATCATCAGCAGCGCCGGCACGCTCAGGAACAGCAGCACCATCAGCACGATCGTGCGCAGCGGCAGCGAGTCGCCCGGCTGCGGCTCGCGCCGGCCGCGCGGCACCAGTGCCAGCAGCTTGTCGCTGACCGCTCCCAGTGCGCCCAGCACGCTGTCGCCGAGCCGATGCAGCACGCCATCGTGCGCGGCGGCGGAGCGGGTGCGTTGCTCCGCTCCGCCTGCCATCGACGAGAGCCCGAGCACCTTGTCATACAGGGCGAACACCGCCAGCACGACCAGCAGCAGCAACACCGAGATCGAGCCGGCGAAGCCCCAGTTCATGGTCTGCTGCACCTGGTCGATGATCAGCTGGGCGACCATGATCTCTTTGCGTCCGCCCAGCAGCGCTGGCACGATAAAGAAGCCGACGGCGGTGACGAACACCATGATGGCGCCAGCCGCCACGCCCGGCATCGAGAGCGGGAAGTAGACGCGCCAGAACGCCGTGCCAGGCCGTGCCCCAAGCGTAAGCGCCGCGCGCGGGAGGTTGCGGTCGATGTTCTCCATCACCGACAGCATGGTCAGCACCGCCAGCGGCATCAGCGCGTGCACCATCGCCACCAGCACGGCGCCGAGGCTGTACAGCAGGTTGGACGGCGCGTCCTGGATGCCCGCGGCGCTCAGCAACTGGTTGACCACGCCGTTGCGGCCCAGCATCACGATCCAGGCAAAGGCGCGCACCAGGAAGCTGGTCCAGAACGACAGCAGCACCCAGAACAGCCACTTTGCCTTCCTGTCCTTCGACAGCGAGGAGATCAGGTAGGCCACCGGATAGCCGGCGACCACGGAGAGCAGCGTGGTCCAGAGCGAGATCTTCAGCGTGATCAGCATCACGTCGACGTAGACCGACGACGCAAACAGCTGGCGGTACTTGGCCAGCGTGAAGGCACCGTCGCTGTAGACGCTCAGCAGCAGCAGCTGGCCGACCGGGTAGACCAGCAGCACCACGAACAGGAGCACCAGCGGCGCGGCCAGCAAGGCGGGCCGCAGCCAGGGTAGGGGTCGGCGTTGCAGGGCGACGGCGGTCATAGGGAATCCGGGACGGCGACAGCGTCGCTGCGCTGCCAGGTGAGCGTGACTTGCTGCCCGACCGCGTGCCGGGAAGCGCCCATCGAGGTGGGGTAAGACAGCACCACCGGGGCCTGGCCGGCGGCATCGGATTCCACGTACAGCTTGGTCAGGCTGCCGGTGATCATGCTGTCAAGCACTTTGCCGCTGACCGCATTGGCGGCGGTGACGCCGTTGGCCATGGCGATGTTCTGCGGCCGCACCATGACCCGCACCTTGCCCCCGGCGGCCACCGGCGCATTGGTGACCGCGTGGGCGACGGCGCCCCCCTGTGCCAGCGCCACCTCCACGTGGTCGCCGCGCACTTCCGTGACCGTGCCCTCGAACAGGTTCGATTCGCCCAGGAAGTCGGCCACGAACAGCGTGCGCGGGCGGAAGTACAGGTCCGACGGCGTGCCTAGCTGCTCGATCTTGCCGCCGTTCATCAGGCAGATGCGGTCAGACATCGTCATCGCCTCTTCCTGGTCGTGGGTGACATAGACGATGGTCGTGCCCAGCTCGCGGTGGATGCGCTTGATCTCCAGCTGCATGTGGTCGCGCAGCTTCTTGTCCAGGGCGCCCAGCGGTTCATCCATCAGGATGATCGACGGCTTGTAGACCAGGCAGCGGGCCAGCGCGATGCGCTGCTGCTGGCCGCCCGAGAGTTCCTTCGGGAAGCGCGCCGCGACGTGGGGCAGGCGGACCATTTCCAGTGCTTCCAGTGCCTGGCGCCTCGCCGTGGCCGCGTCGACCCGGCGCATCTTCAGCGGGAAGGCGATGTTCTCCGCGATCGTCATGTGCGGGAACAGCGCGTAGTTCTGGAACACCATGCCGATATCGCGCTCGTAGGGGGCGCCATAGGTCACGTCCTTGCCATTGATCAACAGCTGGCCGCCGTCCGGCACGGCCAGCCCGGCGATCAGGCTGAGCAGCGTGGTCTTGCCCGAGCCCGAAGGGCCCAGGAGGGTAAGGAATTCCCCCTCGGCCACTTCAAGGTCGGTCGGGGCCAGCGCGACGAAGTCGCCATAACGCTTGGTCAGCCCGGAAATCTTGAGTTTGAAATTCGGCATCGTGTCGTTGCTGGTGGTGTCTGGAGAAGAGGTTCAGATCACTTGAGGATCCAGCCGTTGAACTTCTCCATCACCGCGGCCTGGTTGTCGAGCCAGTACTTGGCGTTGATCTGCACGCCCGACTTGATGTTGTCGGGGTGGGTCGGGCAGTTCTTCGCGACCTCGGGCTTGATGTACTTGAAGGCATCCGGCTGGGTCACGCCTGCCGGGAAGTACTCCACCAGCGAGGCCATGCGCTTGGGGTCGGACGCGAACTTGATGAATTCGCGGCAGGCTTGCGCATTCGGCGTGCCGGCCAGGATGGACCAGTTGTCCACGCCCCACAGGTTCTGGTTCCAGACGATGCCGACCTGGGCGCCGGAGGCGGCCGCGCTCTGTGCGCGCGACACCCAGGTGGCCACCATGTCGACCTCGCCGGACTTGAGCATCTGCTCTACCTGGGCGCCGGAGTTCCACCACACGTCAACGCTGGCCTTGATCTTCTCCAGGTTGGCGAGGGCCTGGTCGACATTGAGCGGGTAGAGCGCGGAGGTCGCGGTGCCGGCGGCCATCAGCGACTCTTCCAGCGTGTCGAACGGGTGCTTGCGCAGGGCGCGGCGGCCGGGGAAATCCTTGACGTTCCAGAAGTCGGCCCACGACGACGGTGCCTTGCGGCCCTTGAAGGCGTCGGTGCGATAGGCGAGAACCGTGCTGTAGACGTTGGTGCCCACGCCATAGGGCGACATGAAATGCGCCGGAATGGTCTTGACGGTGGCGTCGCCCTCCAGGCCGTGCTTCTCCAGGTAGACCTTGCCGCCCTGCGTCAGCAGCAGGATGGCCGGCTGGCTGATCTTGGCCATGTCCCAGGTGTAGTTCCTGGTCTCGACCATGCTGCGGATCTGCGCCACCGGTTCGGCGTTGGCCTGCACGCCCACGACCTCGATGCCGGTCTTCTCGGTGAACGGCTTGTAGTACACCGCGCTGTAGGCCTTGGTGTAGATGCCGCCGTCGTCGCGCACCACGATGCGCTTGGACTGCGCGCGCGCGTACTGGAGCACGGCGGGCGCGGCAAGCGTGCCAAGGCCGGCAGCGGCGACCTTGAGCGCACGCCGGCGAGAAGAGTTGATGGGGCTGTGGTCGTTCATGCGAGCTCCTTGATTGCCGTTATTGCTGGGAAGGTGGGGACGGCAGCAGCCGGCCGGGGTTGAACAGGTCGCGCGGGTCGAGCATGCGCTTGATGCCGTGCATCATGGCGATCTCGACCGCCGGCTTGAACTGCGCCATTTCCTCGGTCAGGACCTGGCCGATGCCATGTTCCGCGCTGAAGGTGCCGCCCAGTTCGTAGGCCACCTGGTCGATGGCGTGCTTGATGCGGGCGGCCACGGCATCGCGCGCTGGCAGCGCTTGCCACTGCGGGAAAGGCACCAGCGGGATGAAGTGGACGTTGCCATCGCCCAGGTGGGCAACGACGATGATCGGCAAATCCGGCAGGACCGCATGCGCCGCCGCGGTGGCGCGCTCAATGAACTGCGGCACCGCCGAGACCGGCACGGCGCAATCGGTGTTCAGGCCCAGGCCCGCTTTCTTGTTGCCTTCGGAGACGCTATGCCGCACCTGCCACATGGTTTCGCGCTGCGCGCCGCTGGCGGCCACCACGGCATCGTCGACCAGGCCTTCGGCCACACCTTGCTCCAGCACTTCCTGCAGCACCTCGTCGAGCAGCTCGCGCCGGCCGGTGTCGGCAAGTTCCACCAGCACGTGCCAGGGATGGCTGGCAGGCAACGGCGCACGGCGGCCGGGCACGTGATCGAGCACGATCTGCAACTGCACGTGATTGAGCATTTCAAACGCGGACAGGGTGGCGCCACAGCGCTGCTGGAAGCGTCCCAGCATCTCCAGCGCCGCCTGCGGCGTGCGCACCGCCAGCCACGCCATGGCGTGCGCGGTGGGCAGCGGATGCAGCTTGAGCGTGGCGGCGGTGATCACGCCGAGCGTGCCTTCGGAGCCGATGAACAGGTGCTTGAGATCGAGGCCGGTGTTGTTCTTGCGCAAGCGGTACAGGCCGTTCCAGACCTGGCCGTCAGGCAGGACCACTTCAAGGCCGAGCACGTTGTCGCGGGTGTTGCCATAGCGCAGCACGCCGGTGCCGCCCGCATTGGTGGCGATGTTGCCGCCGATCTGGCAGGAGCCTTCGGCGCCCAGGCTCACGGGGTAGAGACGCCCCTGTTCCGCCGCCGCCTGCTGGATCGCGGCCAGCACGCAGCCTGCCTCGACTTCCATCGAGTTGTTGGCCGCATCGATGGCGCGGATGCGCCGCATGCGTGCCAGGCTGATGACGATGGGCGGCGTGCCGTCCGGGGCCGGCACCGCGCCGCCGCACAGGCTGGTATTGCCGCCTTGCGGCAGCACGGGCACGTTGGCCTGGACCGCGGCCTGCACCACCGCGGCGACTTGCGCGGTGGAGGCCGGCAGCACCACGCACAGCGCCGGGCCCTTATAGCGGCCGCGCCAGTCCTCGACGTAGGCGGCTACGTCCGCGGGTTCGGTGAGAACCGCATCGGGTCCCAACAGGTCTTTCAGCTTCAATACAAGTGACATCGCCTTGTGCCCTCGTGCTCGATTGAAGCCATACTAGTCGATTGTCATGAGCATAGGTATAGGTGAAATCCACATATCAGTAATCGCAATGCGATTATTCCGTCGATCGACGGGCAAGGGGCTGCAGACCAGATGTCGGGGGTTCCTTGTGCGAACGGCCTTCCGTGACAGCGGCCCGGCGGCGTGCCGTCCTACAATCTGATCCTGTCCTGACAACGAGGCTCACCATGTTCACCGCCTGTCCCACAGAAAGAAGCCGTGTCATTGCCGATCGCGTCGAGCGCTTTGTCCGCGACGTCGTGATGCCCTATGAGCGCGACGTGCGCTGCGAAGCCCATGGCCCGACGGCCGGGTTGGTCGCCGAGCTTCGCGACCTGGCGCGCGCGGCCGGCGTCATGACGCCACATATCCTGGCCGACGGCTCTCACCTGACCCAGCTCGAAACCGCGGCCGTGCTCAAACGCTCGGGCTTGTCGCCCCTCGGGCCGGTCGCGGTCAACACCATGGCCCCGGACGAGGGGAATATGTTCCTGCTGGGCAAGGTCGCCACGGAGGCACAGCAGCAGCGCTTCCTTGCACCGCTGGTCAGCGGCGAGGCCCGCTCCGCATTCTTCATGACCGAACCGGCGGAAGAAGGCGGGGCCGGTTCCGACCCGTCGATGCTCCAGACCACCGCGGTCAGGGACGGCGGCGAATGGGTGATCCGCGGCCGCAAGAAGTTCATCACCGGAGCGGAAGGGGCCAGCGTCGGCATCCTGATGGCGCGCACCGGCGATGGTGAGCGCGCGCAGGCCACCATGTTCCTGGTCGACCTGCCGCATCCGGCGATCCGCATCGAGCGCCTGCTCGACACCATCGACAGTTCCATGCCGGGCGGGCATGCACAGGTCCTGATCGACGGCCTGCGCGTGCCGCAGGACCAGGTGCTGGGCGAGGTGGACGAGGGCTTCCGTTATGCGCAGGTTCGCTTGTCGCCGGCGCGGCTGTCGCATTGCATGCGCTGGTTCGGGGGTGTGGCGCGTGCCGACGAGATCGCGCGAGCCTACGCCACCACGCGCAAGGCTTTCGGCAAGCTGCTGATCGACCACGAGGGCGTGGGCTTCATGCTGGCCGAGAACCTGATCGACCTGCAGCAGGCCGCGCTGATGATCGACTGGTGCGCCGGGGTGCTCGACGGCGGCTCCCTGGGTACCGCGGAGAGTTCGATGGCCAAGGTGGCCGTGTCCGATGCCTTGTTCCGCGTGGCCGACCGCTGCGTGCAGATCCTCGGCGGCATCGGGGTTTCGCGCGACACCATTGTCGAACAGGTCTTCCGTGAAGTGCGTGCGTTTCGCATCTACGACGGCCCGACCGAGGTCCACAAGTGGTCGCTGGCAAAGAAGATCAAGCGCGATACCCTGGCAGCATCGCATCATGGCTGAGCGCCGCCCTGGCGCCGGGCCTGCCTGAGCGGGCCCGCCAGGTGCCATCGCGCCCATCCCCGATCCAGCGCGCCCTGGCCGTGCTGCGCGCGCTGTCCGATCCGGAAGTGCGCCGCATGAGCGACGTGGCGCGCGCCACCGGGCTCGATCCGGCCACGGCTTCGCGCATGCTCGAGCTGCTGGTGCAGGAGGGGTTCGCCACGCGCGACCAGGCGCGCCGCTACGGCATCGGGCCCGAGATCTTCCAGCTGGCAGACGTGGCGCAGCGGCGCGTGGACTTGCGCAAGCTGGCGCGTCCGGCACTGGAACGGCTGGTGGAGGCGTTCGAGGATACCGCCGTGCTGACCGAGGCCAGCCGTGGCGAGGCCGTGTGCACCGACCTGGAACCCGGCACATATGCGATACGGGCGAACTACGTGACGGTCGGCACGCGCCGGCCGCTCGGCGTGGGCGCCGGCAGCCTGGCGGTGCTGGCATGGCTGCCCGCGCCCGAGCGCGCGCGCCGGCTGCAGCAGACCACGCGCAAGCTTGGCAAGCACCCGCGGCTCGATGCGGCGTGCATCGCCGCGGAAATCGAGGCCGCCCGCGCGCGCGGGCATGTGCTGTTTCTCGATTGGGTGGTCGACGGCATGGGCGGCATCGCGGTGCCGATTCTCGACTATGAGGGCCGGCCGATCGGTGCCTTGAGCGTGGCGGCGACGAGTGCGCGCATCCGCTCGCGCGAGGCCGCGCTGGCGCGCAAGCTCAAGCAAGAGGCGCGGCGCATCACCAGCGCCTGGACGCGCACCGTGATACCGCCGCGGGCCGACGCATGCACGGACGGCCGGCGTGCCAGGGGGCGCCAGTCCGGCGGCGGCTGACGCCTACCCTGGCGAGCCTATGACGCCGGCCCGCGCAGCAGGCCGGCCAGCGCGTCAGGTATCTCGACTTCGAAACGCAGCACGGCACTGGCCAGCGCCTTGCCGTAGTTGTCGATCGCGAGGCTGCGCGACACACCGCCGCCGAGCGCGCCCTCCGCGACGAAGTTGAGCACCTGCAGCCCATCCACTTCATGGCGCGTGACCGCGCCCGTGAGCAGCGTGCCGTACAGCGCCTTGAACGCGGGTGCCGTCAGCTGGGCCTTGATATGCGGGTAGAACTCCGGCGCGTAGGCGATGACCGCCGTGTTCGAAGTATTGCCCTTGTCGCCGGAGCGGCTGTGTGCGAGACGTCGCAGTGGTACACGCATGGCGAATCCTCAGAGATAGTGGACCTGGGAGGTGATCAATGCGCGCGGCACCAGCGCCGACCAGACGCCGATGATCTCGCGCGTGCGCTCCTGGTGCGGCACGCGCTTGCCGGTGGAGGCCAGGCCGCAGACCGCCATGCTGTCGATCTCGCGGCCGACCTTGGCGGCTTCTTCGCGCGTGCGGGTGCGCGCGGCGACGCGGACCGCGATTTCGTTGGGCTCGCAGGCAGGCTCGGGCGAGGCCGCGCCGTGCACGGCGTTGACGCCGAGGAAGTCGATGCGCACCTCATCCGCCTGCAACCTTGCCATGGCAAAGCGCGCTTGGAGGATGCGTTTGGCCAGCCTGGCCTTTTCCAGGCAACCCGGTCCCGCGTAGAAGAACATGTCTTCGCCGATATGCCCTTCGGTGCAGCCCAGCGACACCTTGAGCGTATCGGTGCGCGGCTGCCCGCTCACGCCGCTGATGCGCACGCGGTCCGGCCCCACCTGTTCGAGCACCGCGGTCGAGAAGTCGACCACCACGTCCGGCGTGATGTAGCGGCGCGGGTCGTGGACTTCATAGAACATCTGCTCCTTGACCGTCTGCAGGTCGATGCGCCCGCCGCTGCCATCCACCTTGCCGATCACGGCGCTGCCGTCGGCCTCCACCTCGGCGATCGGGAAAGCCAGGTTCCATGGTTCCGGCACATCCTTGTAGCCGGGGTCGCCGAAATATCCCCCCGTCACCTGCGCGCCGCACTCGAGCAGATGGCCGATGGCGCTGCCGCGCGCAAGCCGTGTCACATCGTCCGGCGACCAGCCGAAATGATGGATCATCGGCGCGAGGAACAGCGACGGGTCGGCCACGCGCCCGGTGATCACGATCTGCGCGCCCGCGCGCAACGCGGCGACGATCGGCTCGGCGCCTTCGTATGGTTCGGCGCTGATCAGGGTTTCACGCAGCGAGGAAACCGGTGCGCCGCTTTCCAGCAGGGTGAGATCCAGCTCGCAGATGCTCCCGGTCAGGTCCGTGGTGGTGACCGCGGCGATCCTGACACCGGGCAGGCCCAGTTCCTCGCAGAGCTCGGCCACGCGCCGGGCAGCGCCGAGCGGATGAATCCAGCCCTGGTTGCTGATGATGCGCGTGCCATTGGCGATGCACGGGGGCAGCACTGCGCGCATGCGTTCGTCGAGATAGGTGTCGTAGCCGGCGAAGGCCGGGTCGCGCCGCTTGCGCACCTGCGCGGCAGATACCGTGGCCTCGGCCATGGTCTCGAAGCACAGGTAGTCGAGCTTGCCCAGGCGCGCCGAACGCTCGGCCGGCTCGACGCGGTCGCCCCACCAGCCCGATCCCGAGCCGATGCGAAGGGTGTTGGTCTTGGTCATGGTTGTCCTGTGTCAGGGGTTGGCGCTGCCGGGCGGTGTCATTGCGGCTTGATGCCGGCGGTCTGGATCACGCGCGACCATTTTTCCGTATCGCTCCTGATCTGCGCCGCGAACGCGGCGGAGCCTTCGCCGCCCGGCTCGGCACCAAGCTGTTCGATGCGCTTGCGCACGTCAGGCGTGGCCAGCACCTTGTCCACGGCCTGCTGGAGCTGGCGCACGCGCTCGGGCGGCGTGCCGGCCGGCGCGAGCAGCCCGAACCAGGAATTGACTTCATAGCCCGGCAGCCCCGACTCGCGCACGGTCGGCACGGAAGGCAGCACCGATGCCCGCCTGGCACTGGTGACCGCCAGCGCCGTCACCTTGCCAGCCTGGATCTGGGCGAGCGCGGACGGCAGGTTGTCGAACATCAGGTTGACCTGGCCCGCGAGCAGGTCCGTCATGGCGGGGGCGGCCCCTTTGTACGGCACGTGCTGCATGCTGACGCCCGCCATCATGTTCAGCAACTCGCCTGACAGGTGGGGCGACCCGCCGGTGCTGGTCGAGGCATAGTTGATCTTGCCCGGCTCGCGCCTGGCCAGCGTCACCAGTTCGCCCACCGACCTGGCGTTCAGCGTGCTGTTGACAAGCAGCACGTTGGGGGAATTGGCGACCAGCGTCACGGGCACGAAGTCCCGGGTGCTGTCATACGGCATGCGCGGGTAGATGAACTGGTTGGTCACCTGCGTGCCCAACGTGCCCATCAGTAGCGTATAGCCGTCAGCCGCACTGCGCGCCACGGCCTCGGCGCCGATGTTGCCGCCCGCGCCCGGGCGGTTGTCGACCACGATCTGCTGGCCCAGCGCCTCGCCGGCCTTCTGCGCAACCAGGCGCGCCAGGATGTCAGTGGTGCCGCCGGGCGTGAAGGGCACCACCAGCCGGATCGGACGCGAAGGAAAGGCCTCTGCCGCGCAGGCCGGTGCGGACCAGGCGCACAAGGCAGGCAGGGTGGCGAGCGCCGCAACTACGGCGCGCCGCTGGCGGGAATGACGCTGCATCGGGTTGTCTCCTGGGCGCGAGGCGGTGCGCGCGCATCTGGTTTCGTCGAGGGAAACTCTGTGTGGGAGATCTTAGGGAGCGGTACGAAACAGCGTCAAACGAATGCCGCATATTTTCACTGGATGAAAATTTCAGGCGGTTTCAGGCGGTTTCAGGCGGACCAGCTCCGTGGGCGCGTGGCTATGGAGCGCTGAACATGAAGCTTCGACCTGCTGCCGGAAGATGCGCCATGGTGGCAGGCGGATGCCGTCATCTGCAAGAGTGACCAGCGCAGCAAGCTTGTGTCGTCCATCGCCATGCTGGCCCGGGAGACCTGCGACTTCGGGCAGATGTTCCAGACCAGGTGATCGGCCGGCCTGCGTTCGGCCTGGCCGTATGGCCCGTTCGATAAATCCGGATTGCCCTCCGGTGCCGCTATCCCCCACTCTAGCCCTGTTTGATAAACCGACCGGCGCGACACGATAAGCGCGCCGGCGACATGGAGACGGTGCTATGTGCGTTCAAGCAAGCAGGGCCATGCTGGCCGGTATGAAGTGGGTCACGGGCGGGGCGCTCGGCCTGGCGCTTTCCGCGGGGGCGTTGGCAGCGGATGCCTATCCGTCCAAGCCGATTACGCTGGTGGTGCCGTTCTCGGCCGGAGGCCCGACCGATGTGGTGTCCCGGGCGCTTGGGCAGGCCATGTCGAAGGATCTGGGGCAGAGCGTTGTCGTGGAAAACAAGCTCGGCGCCGGCGGCACCGTGGCTGCCGCATTTGTGGCGCGGGCGCAGCGCGACGGCTACACCATCCTGATCCACCACAACGGCATGGCGACGGCGCCGGCGCTGTACAAGAAGCTCTCCTTCAGCCCTTTGAAGGACTTCGAGTACATCGGGCAGGTGGCGGATGTGCCGATGACGCTGCTGGGCCGCAAGGACCTGCCGCCGGCCAACGCGGCCGAGCTGATCAAGTACGTGCAGCAGAACAAGGAGAAGGTCTCGCTGGCCAATGCCGGCCTTGGCGCGGTTTCGCAGCTTTGCGGCCTGCTGTTCGAGGAGGCAGTCAAAGTCAAGATGACCTCCATTCCCTACCAGGGCACCGGCCCCGCGCTGACGGCATTGCTGGGCGGGCAGGTGGACCTGCTGTGCGACCAGACCACCTCGACGCTGCCGCATATCAACGCCAACCGGGTCAAGCTGTATGGCGTGACGACACCGAGCCGCATCAAGGCGCTGCCCAATGCGCCGACGTTGCAGGAAGGCGGCCTGAAGGGCTTCTCGATGAAGGTCTGGCACGGGATCTATGCGCCCAAGGGCACGCCGCCCGAGGTCACTGCCAGGCTGACCAAGGCGCTGCAGCAGGCACTGAAGGATCCTGCCGTGGCCAAGCGGCTTGACGACCTGGGTGCGGAGGTTGTTCCGGTAGACAAGCAGACGCCGGAAGGGCTGCGCACCTGGCTCCAGGCGGAAAGCGACAAGTGGCAGCCGTTGCTGAAGACGATGAAGGTGGAGGCCGACTGACATCCTGCAGGCGGCAAGCGCGGCAGCGCTTGCGTTCCGTTGGACCCTGAATGTACGCCGCGTGGCGATGGCTGCGCGGCGTACTTGCGTTTACGCGGCGCCCGCTGAGCAAGCTTCGGGTTAACACCGCAGTAGAAGCCCCAGGCATGCCGGCCCTTGATAGCAGCAGCGGAATTTTCTATTTCACCGTCGCCACGGTTGCTCGCTACCATCGTCTCAAAGGGTGTTGACGCGCAATGCGCCACCCAACCAAAACTATCTAACTGGAAGAGACATGAAACGCTTGCTTGCCCAAGTGGGGATCGGTGCGCTCATTTCGTTCAGCGCGCACGCCCAGGCTGCTTACCCTGACCATCCTGTCCGCCTGGTCGTAGGCTTCGCCGCCGGCGGCAGCACCGACGTGGTGGCGCGCATCGTGGCGAACAAGCTCGGCGCCTTGCTCGGGCAGCCGCTCGTGGTGGAAAACAAGGCGGGTGCCGGCGGCACCATTGCGACCGATGTGGTGGCCAAGAGTCCGGCGGATGGCTACACGCTGTTGTTCGGCACCAGTTCCCACGCCATCAACGCCACGCTTTACAAGAAGCTGCCGTATGACCCCGTCAATGCGCTGGTGCCGGTATCTGTGGTCGCGGGGGTGCCGATGGTGCTGGCGGTCAATCCTTCGGTAAAGGCGAACACGGCGAAGGAACTGGTCGAGGACATCAAGAAGAATCCTGGCAAGTACAGCTACGGTTCGGCAGGGAAGGGTAGCGCCGTCCATATGGCGGTCGAGTTGCTGCAATTCCAGGAGCACCTGAAGCTCACCCACGTTCCGTTCCGTGGCGCCAGCCAGGCGATCCAGTCGGTGATTTCCGGCGACGTCCAGCTCATCACCGATGCCGTGTCGACGGCTGCGCCCATGATCCAGTCCGGCCGCCTGAAGGCGCTCGCGGTCACGACTGCCACGCGTTCCAGCGTGCTGCCGGACGTGCCGACGATGAAGGAAGCGGGCTACGCCAATTATGAAACGTCGCTGTGGAATATGGTGATGGTGCCAAAGGGCACGCCGGCCCCGGTCATTGAAAAGCTGAGCGCTGCCTTGCAGACGGCTGTCAAGGACCCGGAGGTGCGTCAGCGCATGGAAAAGATCGGCGTGCAGCCCATCGTCGATTCCACCCCGGACAAGGCGGGCAAGTTTGTCCAGGCTGAGACGCGCCGGTGGGCCGAGGTCATCAAGGCCGCCAACATCGAACTGGACTGAACTGCCGCTGGCACCGTATCAGGCGCTGATCCAGGATGCACCGGGCCATGCGCCGTCGAGCACCAGCCGCTTCATCAATGCCACCAGCTCGGCGGAGACGAAGCTGGCTGCGGGTGTCAGCCTGCGGGTGGCCGCGTGCGCCAGCACGATGCGGCGCGACAGGTTGGGCGACACGATGGGTGCGCCGGCAAGGATGCCTTCCTCCATCTCCTCAGACACGGCGGAGCTGGGGAGCACGGTGTGGCCGAAGCCCTTGGCAACCAGGTTTTTCTGAACGGCCAGGGAGTTGGTCTCGACGGCGATCGTGGGGCTGAAGCCGGCGACCGCGCAGGCATGCTCGACCACGCTGCGCAGCCCGTGCGGGGCGTTAGGCAGGATCAGCGGCAGGTCGCGGAAGCTCTCGACGGTTTGTTCCTCGCCTGGCGCAAGCGTGCCAGCGGGTCCCACCAGGTAGAGCTGTTCATCGAGCAGTGCTTCGGCGTGCAGGCCGGGAGAACTCTTGGTGTCGTAGAGCAGGGCGACCTCCACGTCGCCAGCCTCGAGCCACTGCAGCAGGTTCCCCGCGTAGCCGACGTTGAGACGTACCACCAGTTGCGGATGCCTGGCCTTCACCGTGGCAACCAGCTCCGCTGCCAGCAGTTCGCAAGTGCTTGGGAGTAGCCCGATGACCGCAGTGCCTGAAATCGCGCCAGACGCGGGCTTGATCTCCGCCTTGGCCCGATCGAGTTCCTGCAGCGCCCTGCGGCCGTATTCGACCAGCGTGCGGCCGGCGTCGGTCAGGACCATGCCATGGCGCTCGCGTTCGAAAAGTTCGACGCCGAGTTCCTCCTCGAGCAGGCGCACGTGCCGGGAAACCGCCGGCTGCACGATGCGCAGGAGTTCGGCCGCCTTGGTGGCGCTGCCGGTCTCGGCGATGGCTAACAGGGCGCGAAGCTGCTTGATGTCCATATCTGTAGAGGCCCCGGCCGGCATTCAACTTCGTGATTGCAGGCATCAATTAATTGTATTTCATGGTTACAGCTAGTCAACTCTATGATAGCAAACGTTGTCCCCCGCTTTCCCCCTTTCATAACTTGCGCACCATGACGACAAACAACTCAGAGTCTCTTGCCTGGCAAGAGGACATCTTTCAGGTCCTTAAACAGAACGGCATCCGCCAGGTGGCCTACGTGCCCGACGCCGGCCACTCGCATGTCATCCGACGCGCCAAGGCCGACCCCGAAATCCGCGACGTGGTGCTCACCACCGAAGAAGAAGGCGTGGGCGTCGTCAGCGGCGCCTGGCTGGGCGGCGAACGCGCTGTGCTGCTGATGCAGAGCAGCGGCGTCGGCAACTGCGTGAACATGTTCTCGCTGCTGGAGAGCTGCAAGTTCCCGTTCTTCACCCTGGTGACCATGCGCGGCGAGTACGCCGAGTTCAATCCCTGGCAGAACCCGATGGGCCTGGCCACCCAGCGCGCGCTGGAGTTGATGGGCATCACGGTCTATCGCGTGAACTCGCCGGAAGAAGCCGCCGAGCTGGTCGACGCCGGTCTGGTTTCCGCCTTCGATGCTGGCAACCGCGTTGCCGTTCTCCTGTCCCAGAGCCTTATCGGCCGTAAAAAGTGGATGCGCTGATCCTATGACTACCTCTACCTCCAAGCCCGGCATCGACCGCCGCAAGTTCGTTGCCGAACTGCTGAAGCAATTTCCCGACGCGCTCCTGGTATCGGGCCTCGGTTCGCCTTCGTACGACGTGTTTGCCGCTGGCGACCGTCCCGGCAATTTCTATCTGTGGGGCGCGATGGGCGGTTCCACCTCGCTGGCGCTCGGCCTTGCCATCGCACAACCTGAGAAGACCGTGATCGCCATCACCGGCGACGGCGAGCAGCTGATGGGCATCGGCAGCCTGGCCACCGCGGCGGCGCAACAGCAGAAGAACCTGAACATCGTGATTCTCGATAACGGCCACTTCGGCGAGACCGGCATGCAGCAGAGCCACACCAGCCTGGGGACCAACCTGGCCCAGGTGGCGAAGGCGGTCGGCGTGCCGACGACGCTCGAGATCTCCGATATCGATGAGCTGGGCAAGCTCGCGCAAGCCATCAGGCAGGCAGACGGCATGACCGTGGCGCAGGTCTACATCTCGACCGACGAGCCGCAGCGGGCCCTGCCGCCGCGCGACGGCACCTTCGTCAAGAACCGCTTCCGCGAGCATCTCGGCTTCGCACCGTTCTGATCTGCCAACACCAACACGGACAGCATCGCGCCATGAAGCAGTATCAAATGTTCATCGACGGCACCTTCGTCAATGCAAGCGACGGTCGCTGGTTTGAAACCCGGAATCCCTTTACCGGCAAGACCTGGGCCGAAGTGGCCCGCGGCACCGCAGCGGATATCGACCGCGCCGTGCAGGCGGCCGACCAGGCGTTCCGCTCGGGCCCCTGGTCGGAGATGACTGCGACGCAACGAGGCTCCTTGCTGCGCAAGCTCGGTGACCTGATCGCAAGGGACGCCGAGCGGCTGGCCGAGTTCGAGGTGCAGGACAACGGCAAGCTGCTGGCGGAGATGGGCGCGCAGCTCAAGTACCTGCCGCAGTGGTTCTATTACTTCGGCGGGCTGGCCGACAAGATCGAAGGCACGGTCATTCCGCTCGACAAGAAGGGCTACTTCAACTACACCCGGCGCGAACCGCTGGGCGTGGTGGCCGCCATCACGCCGTGGAACTCGCCGCTGATGCTGCTGGCGTGGAAGATCGCGCCGGCTCTCGCGGCGGGATGTACCGTGGTGGTGAAACCGTCGGAGTTCACCTCGGTGTCGGCGCTCGAGCTTGCGCTGCTGTTCGAGGAAGCCGGCTTTCCCGCGGGCGTATTCAACGTCGTGACCGGGTTTGGCGCCGAGGTGGGCTCGCCGCTGGTGACGCATCCGCTGGTCAAGAAGGTGACCTTCACCGGTTCGGACGCCACCGGGCGCGTGATCAACCAGCAGTGTGCGGCGCAGTTCAAGCACGTGAGCCTGGAGCTCGGCGGCAAGTCGCCGAACATCGTTTTCAACGATGCCAACCTGGATGACGCCGTCAACGGCGCCGTCTCCGGCATCTTCGCCGCGAGCGGCCAGACCTGTATCGCCGGTTCACGGCTGCTGCTGCAGGAAGACATCCACGATGTCTTTGTCGAAAAGCTGCTGGCACTGGCCGGCACGGCAAAGCTCGGCAACCCGATGAATGCCTCCACGCAGGTGGGGCCCGTCACGACGCCCGCGCAGTATGAAAAGGTGCTGTCGTATATCCAGATCGCGCAGGAGGAAGGGGCGCAGCTGCTGCTCGGCGGCAAGCCGGCGTCCTGCGGAGACGGATGGTTTGTCGAGCCGACCATCTTTGCCGGGGTCTCGCCCAAGATGCGCATCGCGCAGGAGGAGGTGTTCGGACCGGTGCTGTCCATCCTGAAGTTCAGGGACGAAGCCGAAGCCATCGCGATTGCCAATGACAGTTGCTATGGGCTTGGCGCCGGGGTCTGGACCTCGGATATCGGCCGCGCCTTCCGCATGTCGGAGAAGATCCAGGCCGGCACGGTATGGGTCAACACCTATCGCGCCGTCAGCTTCATGTCGCCGTTCGGCGGCTACAAGGACTCGGGCCTCGGCCGGGAAAACGGTATTGCCGCGATCGAGTCGTACCTGCAGACCAAGAGTGTGTGGATCAACACCGGGGCTGCCACGGGCAATCCGTTCACGATCCGCTGATTGTGTCTTGCCGAAGGCTGTGGCGGGGGAGCAAACCGGTAGCGGTTTGAAACGCATTATGACAGCGCGTTGTCAGGGCTCCCGCCCGCTGCCTGCGCCACCTCGATCAGTTCATCGATCAACGCCTTCGCGCACCCCGGCAGCCCTTCCAGTTCCCGCACGATCACCGCCCGCTCCCGGATCGCCCACGGTTCGTGCAGCTCGATGATCTCGATTTTCATCGTCTGCCGGTGGCGCAACGCGGCCGATAACGGCACCACGCCAATGCCGACGCCTGCCTCGATCATCCGGCACATCGCTTCAAAGCTGCGGATCTGGATGCGGATCTGCAGCTTGCGCCGCTGGTCGCGGACCAGCTCGGTAAGAAAGGCATGCAGGGTGCTGCCTTCATGCAGGCTGACATGCTCGTAGTCGAGCGTGTCTTCAAAAGCGAGGTTCGCCTTCTGCGTCAGCGGATGGCCGACCGGTGTGGCCAGGACCAGCTTGTCGGTACTGAAATGGATGACCTCCAGACCTTCCGAGGTCACCGGTCCGGAGATGATGCCAAGGTCCGCGCTGCCGTCCAGCACGCCGCGGATGATATCCCGCGTCAGGCGTTCCTGCAGGTCGACGGTGACGGCGGGGCGCTCTGACATAAAGCGCGCCAGCACCTCCGGCATGAACTCCGTCACCGCAGTGGTATTCGCGAAGATGCGGATATGACCGACCGAGTCCTTGGCGTATTCCTCGAACTCGCTCTTGACATGCTCGAACTGGCGCTCGATCACCCGGGTATGCCGCAGCAGGCGCTCGCCGGCAGGGGTCAGGGCAAGGCCCTTGCTTTCCCGATAGAAGAGACGGGTGCCTAGCTGGTCCTCCAGCGCCTTGAGCCGCGCGCTCGCTGCGGCGGGCGAGAGAAATGCCTTGCGCGCCCCACGCGACAGGTTTTCCTCCTCGGCGATGCGTGCAAACAGCCTCAGGTCGGCAAAGTCAAAATGCATAAGTGCTCCTTCCGCTGAACTTTACCAAGGCGTCAGATATGTCGCAAACCAGCAAGTCTTCAGTGTTTTCGGCGCAGACGAACGGCTGCTTCGAGAAAACGAGATTTACCCAAGCCTGCGTCGCTGCGAGACTTGCTCAGAGGCGAATTGCATCGCCGACAGAATTCCCGTCGTTCGTTGCCGCCATGGCAGTTCGACCGCAATCTTCCCCGAAAAGGCTGCTATGCGTCCCCTCGATGGCATTACCGTGGTTTCCCTGGAGCATGCAATCGCTGCGCCGTTCTGTACCCGCCAGCTCGCCGACCTGGGCGCGCGCGTGATCAAGGTCGAGCGGCCCAGGGTCGGCGACTTTGCCCGCGGCTATGACGAGCGGGTGGATGGCATGTCATCGCACTTCGCCTGGACCAACCGCTCCAAGGAAAGCCTGGCGCTGGACCTGAAACACCAGCAAGCGCCGGCCATCCTGCAGAAGATCCTCGACAAGGCGGACGTGCTGGTGCAGAACCTGGCACCGGGCGCCGCCGACCGGCTGGGCCTGTCCTACGAAGCGCTGTCGCAGCGCTACCCGGGCATCGTCGTCTGCGATATCTCCGGCTATGGCAACGACGGCCCCTACCGGGACAAGAAGGCCTATGACCTGCTGATCCAGGCGGAGTCCGGCTTCGTCTCCATCACCGGCACGCCGGAGAGCCCGTCCAAGGCAGGCTGCTCGATCGCGGATATTGCCGCCGGCATGTATGCGTACACCAATATCCTGGCGGCGCTGCTGCAGCGCGGCAAGACGGGCAAGGGCGCCCATATCGACGTATCGATGCTGGAAAGCATGGTCGAGTGGATGAGCTACCCCCTTTACTACGCCTTCGACGGCGCCACGCCGCCGCCGCGCGCCGGCGCCTCGCACGCGACCATCTTCCCCTATGGCCCGTTCACGGCCGGCGACGGCAAGACCATCATCCTCGGCCTGCAGAACGAGCGCGAGTGGGAGGCCTTCTGCCGGGTCGTGCTGGAACGGCCGGAGCTCGCCACCGACGCGCGCTTCGTCACCAACTCCCTGCGCGCCAGGAGCCGCGAGGCGCTGACGCAGATCATCACCGACGTCTTCTCCGCACTGACCATCGACCAGGTGGTCGCTAGCCTGGAGCGCGCCCAGATCGCCAACGCCCGCATGAACGATATGCGCGATGTCTGGAACCACCCGCAGCTCAAGGCACGCGAGCGGTGGACGTCGGTCAGCTCACCCGTGGGCGTGATTCCCGCACTGTTGCCGCCCGGCCTGCCGAATGCCTTCGAGCCGCGCATGGACGCGATCCCGGCCCTGGGCGAACACAGCGAAGGCCTCCTGCGCGAACTCGGCTACACCGCCGACGACGTGTCGCGCCTGCGTACCGAAGGCGCCATCTGATCCCCCGGCCGGACCGCGGCCGTTCCTGTTCCGCCTCTTCGCGGTCACCTGAGGGCCGGAGGAGGCGCTCGCCCATCTGCCAGACAGTGCTCCCATGACCACCACCGCCATCGCCCGTTCCTGCCTCTTCGTTCCCGCCAACCGGCCGGAGCGCTTTGCCAAGGCCCACGCAGCGGGCGCCGATCGCGTCATCCTGGACCTGGAGGATGCCGTGTCCGAGAGTGACAAGGACCGCGCCAGGCAACTGCTGGCGGACTACCTGGACGCCGGCGGCACCGGCCTGGTCCGCATCAACGCCACGCAGACGCGCTGGTTCGAGGATGACATGCGCGCCTGCCTCCGTGATCGCGCGTGCTGCGGACCTGCTGAAGCAGGCCGGTTGAGGCACCGAACACTGCATTCGGAAATGCGGCAGGCCCCCAATGCTTTCTGTCGAAGCGAATGGCTCGTTCCGAACTTTCGAATTGGAAGCAGCGGCGGCACCGTGCATAGTGGACGTCAGGCAATCAGACCACAGAGAGACGTGATGGACGTTGTGAAGTTGAAGGAATGGGTTGGGAAGACGACCGAAAGCCAGGACGAGGTGACAGCGTTTCCCGTCAAGGCACTCGCGGCGACTCTCGACTACGATGCCCCGGCGCCCGTACGCGGCGATGCCATTGCACCGCTCTGGCACTGGCTCTATTTCCTGCCGCTGCACCGGCAATCCGAGATCGGTTCCGATGGCCACGCCAGCCGCGGCGGCTTCCTGCCGCCAGTGCCGCTGCCGCGCCGCATGTGGGCTGGCGGCCGTCTGTGGTTCCACCAGCCGCTGCGTATCGGCGATGCCGCCTCCAAGGTGTCGCGCATCCTCGATGTCAGTGCCAAATCCGGACGCAGCGGCTCGCTCGCCTTTGTGACGGTCGAGCACCAGTACTACGGCGGCAACGGACTCGCGGTTACCGAAGAACACGACATCGTCTACCGCGAGAACGCATCGCCGAACGCGCCCACACCGGAACCGGTGCCGGCGCCGACGGGCGAAGAATGGGTGCACGAGGTGGCGACCGACCCGGTGCTGCTGTTCCGCTTTTCCGCGCTGACCTTCAACGGCCATCGCATCCATTACGACAAGCAGTACGTGACCGCGGTCGAGCACTACCCGGACCTGATCGTCCACGGTCCGCTGCAGGCGATGCTGCTGCTCGAACTGGTGCGCAAGAACCTGCCGGATGCAGTGGTCAAGAGCTTCTCGTTCCGAGGCGTGCGGCCGACCTTCGTGCCCCAGCGCATTTTTGTCTGTGGCAAGCGCAGCGAGGACGGCAAGACCGTCGAGCTGTGGATCCGCCATGAAGACGGCGCCCTCGCGATGAGCGCGACGGCTGAACTGAACTAACCCCAAAAGTTGTTGGAGACAAGGCTGTGCAGAACAGAATCGATGAATACCAGGAAATCCGTGAAGCCGTGCGCGACCTGTGCGGCCAGTTCTCGTCGGAGTACTTCCGAAAGGTTGACGAAGTGCGGGGCTATCCCGAGGAATTCGTTAACGCGCTGACCCAGGCCGGCTGGTTGGCCGCGCTGATCCCGGAGGAGTATGGCGGCTCGGGCCTGGGCCTGACCCAGGCGTCCGTCATCATGGAAGAAATCAATCGTGCCGGCGGCAACTCTGGCGCCTGCCACGGCCAGATGTACAACATGGGCACGCTGCTGCGCCACGGTTCCACCGAACAGAAGAAGCTGTACCTGCCCAAGATCGCCAGCGGCGAACTGCGCCTGCAATCGATGGCGGTGACCGAGCCGACCACCGGCACTGACACTACCAAAATCAAGACCACTGCCGTGCGCAAGGGCGACAAGTATGTCGTGAACGGCCAGAAGGTGTGGATCTCGCGCGTCCAGCATTCGGACCTGATGATCCTGCTGGCCCGCACCACGCCGCTGGCCGAGTGCAAGAAGAAGTCCGAAGGCATGTCGATCTTCCTGGTGGACCTGCGCGAGGCCATCGGCAAGGGGCTGACGGTGCAGCCCATCATCAACATGGTCAACCACGAGACCAATGAGCTGTTCTTCGACAACCTGGAGATTCCGGCGGAGAACCTGATCGGCGAGGAAGGCAAGGGCTTCAAATACATCCTGGATGGCCTCAACGCCGAACGCACCCTGATCGCCGCCGAGTGCATCGGCGACGGCTACTGGTTTATCGACAAGGTGACCAAGTACGTCAACGAGCGCATCGTCTTCGGCCGGCCGATCGGCCAGAACCAGGGCGTGCAGTTCCCTATCGCCAGGGCCTTCGTCAACGTGGAAGCGGCCAACCTGATGCGGTTCAAGGCCGCGAAGCTGTTCGACGCGCACCAGCCCTGCGGCGCCGAAGCCAATATGGCGAAGCTGCTGGCCGCGGACGCGTCGTGGGAAGCGGCCAACGCCTGCCTGCAATATCACGGCGGCTTTGGCTTCGCGGCGGAGTACGACGTCGAGCGCAAGTTCCGCGAGACCCGGCTCTACCAGGTGGCGCCGATTTCGACCAACCTGATTCTTTCCTACGTCGGCGAGCATATCCTGGGGATGCCGCGGTCGTTCTGAGGGTTTGCTTCAGTGGCCTCTGGCCTCTCATGACCCCTCACGGAGTCCGCATTACCGATTGTGTGCTCCCTTTCCCGCTTGCGGGAGAGCGGTGGGTGAGGGCCAGGGATGGCACGAAGTCGAGTTCCAGGGGCCGCGTTGCCTGGTGTAGACCGCGTCTCGCAGGGTAGATTTGGCGCAAGGTGCGCGGATTGCGCAGGCAGCTGTACAACCGTTGCCTCTATGAGTGGCGGCGGCGCGCCAGTTGCACGCCTGGAACGACATTTGCGTGGGATTTTTTTACCCGCCGGCAGATGGCGGGCCCTGAACAGCCGCCGCGGACATTGCATCTGCCATGGCCCGTGCCGGATGACCGCGGCTGTCATGGAGACGACCATGCCAAGGGCATCGAGCATAGCCCAAGCCAGGGCAGACAAGAGAGCAGGCAAGTCGCCGACCACCCAGGCCGGCCATTTCGTTCGTGACGAGATTGAAGCCGTGCGCAAGGGTAAGCACGGCGTGCGCTCGGCCAAGCAGGCCATAGCGATCGGCTTATCGGAGGCGCGCCGCGCCGGCGTCGATGTGCCGCCGAAGAAGGGCGCGACCAAGGCGGAAACCAAGTCCGCCGCCGCCAAGGCTGCGCCGCGCCGCGCGAGTTCAGAAAGCACGGCCAAGCGCTCCGAGGCAGCGCTCAAGGCACTCAAGCGCGAGAGCACCGCCGGCGCTTCTCCCAAGGCGCTGTCCGCCCAGGCCAAGAGCGCGGCAAGCAAGCGCACCGCGACCGATCGCTCGGCTGCGGCGAAGAAGGCGGCGAGCACCAAGGGTGCTGCCGGTCGCTCCGAAGCGGCCCGCAAGGCCGCTCGCACGCGTGCGGCAAAGAAGGAGTCAGCGCGTTAGCCAACCAGCGTACCGCTGTCGGCAAGCTGCGCGCCTGGCACGCGGCGCTCTCCGGCGTTCACCGCACTGAACCGACACGGAGGTAAGCCACCCACTCTCACTGTGCGGTCGAGCAGCGAGTAGGTCTCTTCGGCCAGGGGCTGGCGTAGAATCTGCCAGTGCGCCCTCGCAGCGCGGAACGCCGGGGACACCGGCTTCGATCATGGCGCGTTTGGCGCTGACCTTGTCGCCTACGCGCCGGATCGAAGCCGCCGTAGGCCCGATGCATACCAACCCGTCCCTTCCAACGGCTTCGGCAAAATCGGGGCGCTCTCGGACAAGAACCCATACCCGGGATGCGATGGTCTTTCACGTCGTGTGTCCGAGGCTTCCCCCGCGGAATAAGCTTCTTCGCCCCCCTGAATTGAGAGCCACAGATGCAATTGCCCCGCAAGCTGTTTCCCATGGCCGCCCTGCTGGCCTCACTTGCTGCCGTCGGCCAGGCGTCCGCGGCGCCCTACCCGGATCATCCTGTCGAACTCGTGGTGCCAAGCACGGCTGGCGGTGGTACCGACACGGTTGCGCGGGCCTTCAGCGAAGCCATGCGAAAGTATCTGCCGCAGCCGCTGACCGTGGTGAACAAGCCGGGTGCCAGCGGCGCAATCGGCATGACGGAAGTGGCCCGCGCCAAGCCCGATGGCTACAAGCTTGGCATCATCATCGCCGAAGCCGTGATCGTCCCGCATCTCGGGCCGACCACCCTCGACGCCGCCGCGCTGGTGCCGATCGCGCGCCTGAATGCCGATCCGTCCGCGATCACGGTCAAGGCCGACTCGCGCTGGAGCACCATCGAGGCGTTCCTGGAATTTGCCAAGGCGCACCCGGGGGAGGTGCAGGTCGGGAACTCCGGCCCGGGCTCGATCTGGCACCTGGCGGCGACGGCGCTGGAGGACAAGGCGCACGTCAGGTTCAATCATGTGCCGTTCTCCGGTGCGGCGCCGGCCCTGGTGGCGTTGATGGGCGGGCATATCGACGCGGTGGCCGTCAGTCCCGCCGAAGTATCGGCCTATGTGGCCGCAGGCAAGGTGAAGACGCTCGCGGTGATGGCCGGACAGCGGGTCAGGGGCTTCGAGAACGTTCCGACGCTGCGTGAGCGCGGTATCGATCTCTCGATCGGCACATGGCGCGGACTGGCCGCGCCCAAAGGCACGCCATCTGAAGTGCTCGAAACCCTTGCGGCCGCCAGCCGCAAGGCGGTGGCGGATCCTGTCTTCGTGGCGGCGCTGGGCCGGCAGAACCTTGGGATTGCCTATGCCGACGCCGTGACCTTCAAGGCGATGATCGCGGCAGACAACGCGGTGATGAAGGCACTGGTTGCCAGGACCAACCTGCGCAAGTGAGGCAGCGCGTCCGCATCAGGCGGCTGCCCGGGCGGCGAAGGCCGCGAGGTCGAAGCGCGCGGCGGGCTGCCGCCCGGCGAGCGCGTCCAGCAGGTTGCGCGTGGCGAGTTCAGCCATGGCGCGCCGGGTCTCATGCGTGGCCGAGCCGATATGGGGCAGGGCCGTCACCCTGGGATGGCTGCGCAGCGGTGAATCCTGCGGCAGGGGCTCGGTGGCGAAGACGTCCAGCCCGGCGGCGCGCAGGTGGCCGCTGTCGAGCGCCGCAAGCAGCGCGTCTTCCTGCACGATCTGGCCGCGCGCGCCGTTGACGAAGATGGCGCCCGGCTTCATCAGCGCGAACTCGCGGCGGCCCATCAGGCCGCGCGTGCTGTCGGTCAGGGGCAGCGTGACGGCGACGATATCGGCGCGCCGCAAGGCATTGTCGAGTTCCGTGCGGGCTGCGCGTCCCGCCAGGTCGGACGGTTCCGCTGCGGTCTCGTTGACATAGAGCACCTCCATGCCGAAGCCGAGCGCCGCGCGGCGTGCCACGGCCTGGCCGATGCGCCCGAAGCCCAGGATCGCCAGGATCTTGCCGTGCACGTCCCAGCCGAACAGGTTTTCACCGATATTGGCAGTCCAGCGGCCTTCGCTCACGTGGGCCGCCAGTTCGACCAGCCGACGGCTCGTGGCCATGATGAGCGCGAAGACGGTGTCGGCGGTGGTCTCGGTGAGTACGCCGGGCGTGTGGCACAGGGTGATGCCGCGCCGGTGCAGGCAGGGGAGGTCGTAGTTGTCGACCCCCACCGAAATACTCGAGATCACCTCCAACTGGCCCGCTTCGGCCAGTTCCGCCGCGCTCAGCTTCACGCTGGAGCCGATCAGGCCGTGGGCGTTGGCCAGCGCGGCGCGGAAGGCCGGCCGTTGTGCGGGCTGGCGCGGGTCGGCCACGATCACATCGTGTTCCGACTCGATCCTGGCGAGCAGGTCGTCAGGAATCGGGCGGAACACCAGGACATTCTTGCGCATGGGTAATCCTTGCAGTGGCATCACAACATGGCGGCCGCCAGCTGGGCATGGGTCGGCAGGCCTTCGGTATCGCCGCGCACCTGCACCGCGCGGGCGCCGATCCAGGCGCCGCGCCGGACGGCATCGGCCACCGGGCGGCCCTCCAGCAGCGCGCTGATCACGCCCACGGCAAAGCCATCGCCGGCGCCAACGGTGTCGACGACACGCTCGACGCTGAATGCCTCGACATGGCCGGTGCCGGCCTCGCCATCGAAGTAGGCGCCGTCGGCGCCCAGCTTCACCACCACCAGCCTGGCGCCGCGCGCGCGGTAGAAGGCGGCAATGCGTTCCGGCTCGGCGTGGCCGGTGAGGAAGCGGCCCTCTTCGATGCCGGGCAGCACCCAGTCGCACCGCTGCGCCAGGTCGTTCAGCGTCTCCCGCATCAACTCGGGCGAGGCCCACAGCGTCGGCCGCAGGTTGGGATCGAAAGAGATCGTGCGGCCGGCGGCCTGCATGGTGGCGATGGCCTGGCGCGTGGCAGCCTGCGTGCCTGCGGCCAGCGCGGGGAACACGCCGGTGACGTGCAGGTGCCGCGAGCGCCGCAGCCACCTGCCGTCCAGGTGCTCCGGGTTCATGCGGCTGGCCGCCGAGCCGCGGCGGTGGTATTCGACGGGCGGATCGCTGCCGTCGTCGACCCGGCCCTTGAACTGGAAACCGGTGCGCTCACCGGGCTCGCACACCACCTGGCTGCAATCCACGCCTTCGCGCTGCATTTCACCGAGCAGGTAGCGGGCCATCGAGTCGTCGCCCAGGCGGCTGGCCCATCCGACCTTCAGGCCCAGGCGCGACAGGCCGATGGCCACGTTGGTCTCGGCACCGGCGGTGCGCTTGTGGAAGGTCTGTGCGCCTTCGAGCGGCCCGGCTTCGCCGGCGACCAGCATCAGCATCGCCTCGCCCAGCGTGACCACGTCAAGATCGGTGCTCATGCGGGGACCTCCACCGAGCGCAGCAGTTCGACATGATGGCGCGTGACCTGCACCAGGTCTTCGCCTTGCAGGGGGAATTCGATCGCACGCGCAACGTGCGTGGGCAGGCGGCGCAAGACGCTGCGCCAGGGTGCCGCCGACTGGTCCAGCGGCACCGCGATCCATTTGGCGGGCGTGCGCTGCACGCCTTTGCAGTGCACGTAGCCGACGCCGGCGCCGAAGACCTGCGCGGCGTCGAGCGGGTCTTCGCCGGTCCAGTGCCAGTTGCCCATGTCGAAGGTCATCGGCACGTTCTCGCCGAGCGCCATGATACGCGCGAAGAAATCGCGCAGCGGCGGCACGGTGCCGGCCTGGGCGGTCTGGTCGTTTTCCACGACGAGTTCGATGCCATCGTGCCGCAGCCAGGGAAGCAGTGCTTCCAGTGCCGTGCCTTGCCGATAGCCGCCAAGCGACATCTTGACCCGGGTCGCACCGAGCGCCAGCGCGGTCGTGAAGGCACGGTCGAGCGCGGCGGCATCGAGGCTGCCGGCTTCGCTCCAGAGGCCTTCCGGGCTGGACCAGACCACGCTCAGCCCATGCTGCCGCGCGACCTCGCGCTGTTCAATGACTTCATCCTTGTGCCCGCGCTGGAGTTCGCCGCGGAATTCCACGCCGTCCGCGCCGGCTGCCGCGGCAATCCGCGCCAGCGCGGCCTGTCCGTCGCGCAGGGCGAGGTCGGCGCCATAGGCTGTCAACGAGATCAGCACCGGCGGGCGCGAAGCACCATCTGCTTGCCACTGGCTCATTTCAGTGCTCCCGCGCCGAGGAATTGCAGCAGTTCCGGTGTCCGCGGCTGCACGAACAGCGCCTTCGATGGCCCCGCCTCGTGGACCTTGCCCTGGTGCATGAAGATGGTGGTATGCGCCATGCGGCGCGCGAACTCCATTTCATGCGTGACCAGCACCATGGTCATGCCGGAGGCGGCCAGGTTCTCCATGACCCGAAGCACTTCCGCCGTCAGCTCGGGGTCGAGCGCGGAGGTGACCTCGTCGAACAGCATTACCTTGGGCTCCATCGCCAGCGAACGGGCGATGGCCACGCGCTGCTGCTGGCCGCCCGAGAGCTGCTCGGGGTAGCAGTCCTTCTTGTCGAGCAGGCCGACCTGGGTCAGCACCTGGTCGACGATGCCGTCGATCTTGCCGGCTGCCATCTTCTTCACGATGGACGGCGCCAGCGCGATGTTCTCGCCCACGGTCAGGTGCGGAAACAAGTTGTAGCTCTGGAACACCATGCCCACGTCGCGGCGCAGGTCGAGCAGGCGCTTGCGGTCGTGATCCAGCTTGTGTCCGGCGACGGTGATATTGCCGGCGTTGATCGTCTCCAGGCCGTTCAGGCAACGCAGCATGGTGCTCTTGCCGGAGCCGCTGCGGCCGATGATGGCGACCACCTGGCCCGGCTCGATCGCAAACGAAACGCCCTTCAGGACTTCGACGGCGCCATACGACTTGTGCACGCCTTGTGCTTCAACGATTGACATGGAGCCTCCTTTCCATGCGCCGGGCTGCCGCCGACAGCGGGAAGCAGAGCGCGAAGTAGATAAGTGCGACGACGACGAAGACCGCGAAGGGCTGGAAGGTCGCGTTGTTGATCAGCTGGCCGGCGCGGGTCAGTTCGATGACGCCGATGATGGAAGTGATCGAGGTGTTCTTGACCAGCTGGACCGAGAACCCGACCGTGGGCGGCAAGGCCAGCCGCACGGCCTGCGGCAGCACCACGTAGCGCAGCTGCTGCCAGCGGGTGAGGGCAAGCGCTTCGCTGGCCTCCCACTGTCCTTGCGGCACGGCCTCGATGCAGCCGCGCCAGATCTCGCCAAGGTAGGCGCTGGCGTAGATCGACATCGCCAGCATGGCCGCGACCATCGGCGACAGCTTGAGCCCGAGCACGGAGAGTCCGTAGTAGCTCAGGAACAGCACGATCAGCACCGGCGTGCCTTGCACGACCTGGATATAGGCCGTGCTGGCCAGGCGCAGCAGCGGGCTTCCGGAGGTACGCGCCAGTGCCATCAGAAAACCGGCCAGCGTGCCGCCGACGAAGGCGAGCAAGGTCACCCACAGCGTCCAGCGTGCCGCCAGCAGCAGCATTTCAAGATGATTCCAGGAGAACTCGGTGATCATTTCGCGCTCCCAGCAACCGCTGCCGTCAGTTCCGTTTGCGCCAGCGGCACGATCCGGGCCGTGCGGGCCAGCTTTCGTGCGCGCGCCACCACGCGGCGCCGCTTGAACACCAGGTTGCCGATCAGGCCGAACATGGCGCGCAGCAGCAGTGCCAGCCCGATGTAGATGAACATGACCAGGATGTAGCTCTCGAAGGTGCGGAAAGTCTGCGAATCGACCTGGCTGGCGACCGCGGTCAGCTCTTCCACCGAGATCGTCGACACCACGCTCGAGGTCAGCATCATCAGCGTGAACTGGCTGGTCAGGGCCGGATAGACCTTCTCGAAGGCCGGCACCAGGGCGACGTGGCGGATCAGCTGCCAGCGTGTCATGCCCAGCGCGGCGGCGGCCTCAAGTTGCGAGCGGTGAACCGCCTGCAGGCCGGCCCGGATGATCTCCGTCGAGTAGGCGCCGAGGTTGACAGTCATCGCGATCACCGCGGCGGTGACGGCATCGATCTGCAGGCCCACGGTTGGCAAGCCGAAGAAGATGATGAAGAGCTGGATCAGGAAGGGCGTGTTGCGGATGGCTTCGACATATGCCCTGGTGGCACGCTGCAGCCACGGACCGCCAAAAGCGGCGGCAATCGCGCCGGCGGTGCCGACCACGGTG
Source organism: Cupriavidus sp. CPT47-8839-RL05A (assembly GCF_058792255.1). Classification (NCBI taxonomy): domain Bacteria; kingdom Pseudomonadati; phylum Pseudomonadota; class Betaproteobacteria; order Burkholderiales; family Burkholderiaceae; genus Cupriavidus; species Cupriavidus sp. CPT47-8839-RL05A. The sequence continues at coordinate 47,280 of NZ_JBYTEG010000012.1, forward strand.
CCAAGCAGGATCGAGCCGAAGCTGAGCGCCAGCGTCATCGCCGCGCCTTCCGCGAAGCGGTCCAGCTGCGACAGCACCGGGGTCCATTCGAATTGGTAGTTCATGCGGGTCTCCTGGCACGCCGGCTGGCGCCGGCGCGCAACCTCAGACGGCCTGGTTCAGAACGCTTGCAGCGTGGGCAGCGCCTTGCCGGTCCACTTCTGCGCAATGGCGTCGAGTTCGCCGTTCAGCTTGACGTAGGAGATGGTGGTGTTGAGCCACTGGCGCAGCTCGAAGGCGTCGCGGCGCACGGCCATCGAATTGGGTTGCACCGAGAACGCGAACTTGGCGTCGAACTTGCCGGCGCCGCGCGCCTTCATGATTTCGTTGCCGGTGGTATTGGGCAGGGCAATGGCTTCGACCTGGTTGCTGATCAGCGCCTGCGCGCAGGTGGCATCGTCCTCGAAGCGGACGATGTTCATGCCGGGCACGGCCAGCCGGGTCAGCGCGGTGTCCTGTGTGGTGCCGCGCGTCACGCCGACCTTCTTCTTCCCGAGCTCAGTCAGCTTGGCGTACTTGGCGGCGACGGGCGCAAAGATGGTCAGCTCGAACGCGCTGTAGGGCGCACTGAACATGATGGCCCGCGCCCGCTCGGGCGTCGGCGCCAGCGTCGCCACCAGGAAATCGACCTTGCCGGCCTCCAGCGCCGGAATCCGGCTGGGTGAGGTGAGCGGGACGATATCGACCGGAACGCCCAGGTACTTGCCGAGCAGGTTGGCCACGTCGACGTCATAGCCGGCGGGTTTGCCGGTGGCGTCCGTGGTGCCGAAGGGCGGGGCGCCGGTCACCACGCCGATGGTGACCTTGCCCTTCTTGACGATCTCGGCGACGGTCTGCGCCTGGGCGGTGAAAGCGGCGCTGGTCAGGACCAGCAGAGTCAGCACGGGCGCGGCTACGCGGCGCAACAAGCGTTGAACGTTCATTTATGTCTCCTGCACGTATATGGGTGTGTCGCTGGCGTCGCAGCGTTTCGGCAAGCACCGTCTTGAAACCGGTTTCAGGATTATAGGAAACCGGTTTCAGGGATCCAACAGTGGAAACCCTTACGGGCAAAAACTGCGTTCGACGGATGCGGAAACAGCCACGTCAGGCACCCGCGGTACGTGCGAAGCGGGTGCAGGCGTGGATCTAGCGGGCGCGGTGGAAGCCGGTGGGGAGCGGCTCTGCAGTCAGGCGCGGCGCGTGGATCCGCGCGTGACCAAGGTGCCGGGCAACAGCACCCGGCGCGGCGGCAGTTGCGCGCCTTGCAGGCGCTCGATCAGGCAGTTGGTGGCGACGCGCCCGATATCGTCGGTGGGCTGGGAAATGGCGCTGAGGCCGGGGCCGACCAATGCCGCCCATTCCGGATCATCGAAGCCGATCAGGCCCAGGTCGGTGCCAAGCTGCCAACCCAGTCTGGCGGCCGATGCGGCCACGCGCAGCGAGATCACTGCGTTGGCCGCCAGCACCGCAACGGGTGCCTGTCCGGCGCCACGGCGCAGGGCGCGCAGCGCTTCATCGAGGGCCTCGTCGTCACCCCGCTGGGCTTCAAAAACGGTCCCGCCAACCGTGTCCGCGTGTTCGGCGACAAAGGCCTGGAACGCGCGCGCGCGCTCGTTGCGCGAGCTGATGGCCTTGATCGGCTCGCTGATGAACAGCAGGCGCCGATAGCCGGCTTCGACCAGGTGGCCGGCGGCTTCCTGGACGGCGGTCTGGTTGTCCAGGGCCACCAGGTCGACTTCGGCATCGCCGACCTTGCGGTCGACCAGTACCACTGGCTTGCCCAACTGCGCCGCATCGGCCAGGGCGCCGGCATCGTGGCCCAGCGTGTGCAGGATAAAGCCTTCGACCCGGTAGGCGGACAGCGAGCGGATGGCTTCGCGCTCAAGTTGCTCGTCATTGCCGAGGTTGAACAGCATCACCATATAGCCGGCGTCGCGGCAGGCCTTCTCGACGCCGCGCAGCACGGCCACCGAGAACGAATTGGAGACATCCGCGACCACCAGCCCGATCAGGCGCGACTTGCCGCGCTTGAGCCCCTGCGCCATCGGGCTGGGGCTGTAGCCGAGCGCGCGGATGGCCGCGGCGACGCGCGCCTCCACGTCCGCGGACAACTGCTCGCCGCCCCGGTTCAGGTAGCGCGATACGGTTGCCTTGGAGACGCCCGCATAGTCGGCAACGTCCTGGATGGTGAGCTTCTCTGCAGGTTTCTGGTCGGACACAGGTCGGGTAACTGGGCGCGGCATAGGATTCGGGTCTCGGTGAAACCAGTTTCACGATTATGCCTCGGGCGTGTCGGGATGTGCCAGCATCCGGGGCGATTGGGCTCCGATACCTGGTGCGGCGAACCGTCGAAGGGCCAGATGCCCTTCGACGCTCATCCCGAATGAGCCAGCGCTACCGCATCGGCACCTGCCGGAAACCGAAGCAGCCCGGACCTGTCGCTGGTGGCACGCCACACCGCTTCGGCCACATCGGCCTCGGTCGTCACCGCTGCCGGTTGCGAGAGTGAAGCAAAGATGCGCTGCGCGAAAGGCGCGTACGCCTCGGGGATCAGGCCCTCCATGCGCGGTCCCCCGTTGCTGGTAAAGCGCGTGGTCGGTCCGTAGCCTGGCTCGACCAGCTTCACGCTCACGTTGAACGCTTCGAGCTCGAACGCGATCGACGCGGTGAAGCCTTCGATGGCCATCTTGCTCGCGGTGTAGACGGCCACCATCGGCATCGGCGCCAGCGTCGTGCTGGAGGTCACGTTCACCACCACGCCCGACCTGCGCGCACGGAACTGGGGCAGCACCGCCTGGGTCATCGCCATTACCCCGAACGTGTTGGTCTCGAACACCTCGCGCGTCGTGGCCATCGGCGTGGCCTCGAAGGCGCCAAACAGGCCAATGCCCGCGTTGTTGACGAGCACGTCGACGGGCCCGCTCGCTGCAAGCGCGGCGGCGATGCTTTCGGGCTTTGTCACGTCGAGCGCCAGCACGCGGATCCGGTGGGATCGAGGCAAGAGGTCTTGGTTCGGCGTTCGCATGGTGGCGATGACGTTCCAGCCCTGCGAGTGGAAGTGGCGCGCGGTTTCAAGGCCATAGCCAGAGGAGCAGCCGGTAATCAGCACGGTTTTCATGGAGGTTTCGGTGTTGGTTTTGATGTCGGTAACGATAGCGGGCATGCGACGGACTTCCTACAATGAAAAGTCCAGATTTCATTTGCAATCGTCCGCGGATGAGCGATCCCCTGTCAGAAGTCATCTCGCTGCTCCAGCCGCGTGCCGTGTTCTCGAAGCGCATCAGCGGCGCCGGCCGCTGGGGTGTTCGCTACGCTGACTACGGCCAGCCAAGCTTCTGCGCCGTGCTCGAGGGCAGTTGTCGTCTCGCCGTCGACGGCCAGCATGCCCTCACGCTTGAGGCGGGCGACTTCGTGCTCCTGCCGGCAACGCCGGGCTTCACCTTGTCGGGCTTTGAGCCGGTGGCGCCCGAGTGCATCGACCCGAAAGTGACGTCCGCGCCGATGGGCGAAGTTCGTCACGGCAGGCGCGGTGGACGCCCCGATGTGCGACTGCTCGGCGGCTACTTCGTCTTCGACTCGTCCAATGCCGCGTTACTGGTGTCGCTGTTGCCGGCGCTGGTGCATGTGCGCGGCGCCGAGCGGCTTTCGGCCATCGTCCGGCTCGTCGGCGAGGAATCGGGTGAACGGAGGTCGGGCCGCGAGCTCGTGCTCACGCGCCTGGTGGAGGTGCTGCTGATCGAAGCGCTGCGCTCAACGTCGGGGGAGGACGCGCCCCCGGGGTTGCTGCGCGGCCTGGCCGATGCGCGACTCGCGTCGGCGATGCGGCAGATGCACGCCGATCCCGCGCGCTCGTGGACGGTGGCCCAGCTCGCAAGGAAGGCCGCGCTGTCGCGCTCGACCTTTTTTGAGCGCTTCACGCGCGCCGTGGGAATGCCACCGATGGAATACCTGGTCGCCTGGCGCATGGCCGTGGCGAAGGACCTGCTCCGTCGCCATGACTTCGGGATCGCCGAAGTTGCTGAACGCGTCGGCTACGGCTCGGCGAGTACCTTCAGCACCGCGTTCAGCCGGCACGTCGGCCAGCCACCGAGTCTCTACGCGCGCAAAGGTTAGGACGTCACATGGAAAGCGCTTCTGAAGGTGACCGGGCAGCGAGCTGTTGAGGCACGTCATCCCAAGACTGTGCGGGGACGTTTTATGCACTTGTCACGGACAGTCACTTCACTGTCATCGTTTAGTCACAATGCATTCATAGAACTAGATTTGCAGAATCGCAGTTTCCATTCTGGCTCTGTCCACCCATCGAGACAAAGGGGGTTCAAGATGCGCTTCAATCCTCACGCTGCACTGGTGGTTGCTGCGTTTGCGATCAGCACCCAGGCCGCGCACGGCCAGGCCATTGTCAAGATCGACGGCTCCAGTACCGTCTATCCGGTCACCGAAGCCGTAGCTGAAGATTTCCAGAAGGCCAGGAAAGGGGCGGCCAAGGTCACTGTGGGCATCTCCGGCACCGGCGGCGGCTTCAAGAAGTTCTGCCGCGGCGAAACCGATATCTCGAACGCCTCGCGCCCTATCCTGAAGCAGGAAATGGAAGCGTGCGCGCAGACGGGCGTCAAATACTACGAGCTTCCTATTGCCTTCGACGCGCTGACTGTCGTCGTCAACCCGAAGAACACTTTCGTCAGGCAACTGACTGTGGAGCAGCTCAAGAAGATGTGGGAGCCGGCGGCACAAGGCAAGGTCACGACCTGGAAGCAAGTCGATCCTTCGTTCCCGGACGCACCCCTGAAGCTGTTCGGCGCAGGCTCGGATTCGGGTACTTTTGACTATTTCACGGAAGCCATTGTCGGCAAGGCCAAGTCTTCCCGCGGCGACTACACCGCCTCCGAAGACGACAATGTCCTGGTGCAGGGCGTCTCGCGCGATGTGAACGGCCTCGGGTATTTTGGCTACGCCTATTATGAAGAGAACAAGGGCAAACTGAGGGCCGTCCCTATCGTCAACAAGAGCGGCAAGGCCGTGGCTCCGGGCGCCAGTGCCGTCCTGGATGGTTCATACAATCCGCTTTCGCGGCCGATCTTCATCTACGTCAATGAGAAGTCGCTCGAGAAGCCCGAGGTCAAGGACTTCGTTGCCTACTACCTTCAGCACGGGGCGCGCCTGGCTTCCGAGGTGAAATATGTTCCCCTCCCCGCCAGGGCCTATACGATTGCAGCGGAGCACCTGGCGAAGAAGAAGCTTGGCACGGTGTTTGGCGGTGAACCCGACGTGGCGGTCACCATCGATTCCCTGCTGGCTCGCGAAGCAAAGCTGTAACCGATGCCTGGCGCGGGCCGGCACCCGCGCCAGGGCCAGGATGCTCGCCTGAAGGCTGCCATGCCAGAACCCTCTACCGCAACCGCTCCCACGGACATCACCCCACATGTGGTCAGCGAGCGGCTTGCCAGAAAAGCCTTCCGGAACACAAAGGAACGCGTGATCGAGGGCGTCCTCTTTCTTGCCGCCTCGGTTTCCGCTATTGCGACCGTGGGCATCGTGGGGGTCCTGGTCAGCGAGTCGGCGCACTTCTTCGGCAGCATTCCCGTCTGGCAATTTTTCACCGATACGCTGTGGACGCCGCTCTTCGCAGAACCCCGCTACGGCATCCTGCCGCTGCTGCTGGGCACCTTGAGCACATCACTGGTCGCGCTGGCCGTCGCCATTCCGCTTGGCACCGTGATTGCCATCTATCTCTCGGAGTTCGCCAATCCCTCGCTCCGGGAAGTCATCAAGCCGTTCCTTGAATTGCTTGGCGGCATTCCCACCATCGTCTACGGCTACTTCGCCCTTACGGTCATCACGCCGCTGCTGCAAGCGCTGATCCCTTCGCTGCCGGGCTTCAATATGCTTTCGGCCGGGCTCGTGATGGGCATCGCCATCATCCCCTACGTCAGTTCGCTGGCCGAAGACGCGATGCGGGCGGTGCCAATGAGCATCCGCGAAGGCTCCTATGCCATGGGCGGCACACGCTTCCAGACCTCGGTGCGAGTCGTCGTGCCTGCCGCGTTGTCCGGAATCATGTCCGCCTACATCCTGGGGATCTCCCGTGCCGTGGGCGAAACCATGATCGTTGCGGTGGCCGCCGGCATGCAGCCAAATTTCACTATCAATCCCATGGAGCCTGCCCAGACCATCTCCGCTTACATCGTGCAGGTGGCGCTGGGCGACCTCCCGCATGGCTCCATCGGCTACCAATCCATCTTCGCCGCGGGGTTGACGCTGATGCTGATGACGCTGTTCTTCAACATTCTGGGGCACATCATTCGCCGCCGCTATCGCGAGGCCTATTGAAGGGTACGTCCATGCACCAGCCGCCACTCGACGCGATGCGCGTCATCATCAAGTCCAATAAGCGTTGGGACCTGTTCTTCGCCATTGCAGGCTTTATCGCCCTGCTTGTCGGCATCCTGACTTTCGTTGTGCTCTTCGTCCAGATGGCCTATACGGGCTGGGAACGTCTCACACCGGAGTTCTTCGCCAACTTTCCGTCGAGGCGGGCTGCGCAGGCCGGCATACTTTCCGCCTGGGTCGGCTCCTTGCTGGTGATGCTGGTGACGGCCATGGCAGCCGTTCCGTTGGGGATTGCCGCCGGCACCTACCTGGAAGAATACGCACCCAAGAACCTGGTCACCGACGTGATCGAGATCAACGTCACCAACCTGGCTGGCGTGCCCTCCATCATCTATGGCCTGCTCGCACTTGGGATCTTCGTCTATGCCTTTGGCTTCGGCCAGAGCATCCTCTCCGCTGGCCTGACGCTCGCACTGCTCATTCTTCCGGTCGTTATCGTGGCCACACGCGAGGCGATTCGCGCCATCCCGCAGCATATTCGTGAAGGCGCGTACGGGCTGGGTGCCACCCGGTGGCAGGTAACCCGTGACCACATCGTCCCATACTCCATGCCCGGCATCATGACCGGCGTCATCATTGGCATGTCGCGCGCCATTGGCGAGACCGCCCCCATCATAACCATCGGCGCACTCACCTTTATCGCATTCCTGCCACCGTCGCCGTTCGAGCCAGGATTCCCCTGGATCAATCTTGATTGGCTCTGGTCAGGCTTCACCGTGATGCCGATCCAGATGTTCAACTGGACCTCCCGCCCCGAGGAAGCCTTTCAGCAGAACGCCGCTGCAGCCGGGTTTATCCTGGTCCTGATGACACTTTCGATGAACGGACTTGCGATCTGGATTCGCTATCGCCTGAGGAGGGACATCAAGTGGTAAGCAACGCCATTCCCGTGTCAGACCAGGCCGGTTACGCCGCTCCGGCACGCAATGCCATCGCGCAAGAGCTGAAGGCGCATGCCCTGGATCCGACTCCCGTGAAGGCGGCTGCGATCAACTTCAGCTTCTACTATGGAACCTTCCAGGCGCTCAAGGACGTCAACCTGCCCATCCAGGAGAAGCGTGTCACTGCCCTGATCGGCCCCTCTGGCTGCGGCAAGTCGACCTTGTTGCGATCTTTCAATCGCATGCATGACCTCTACCCGGGCAACCGGTACGAGGGCGACATCCGCCTCTATCCCGACAACACCAATATCCTCGATCCCAGAGTCGATCCCATAGAAGTGCGCATGCGCATCGGCATGGTCTTCCAGAAGCCAAATCCCTTCCCCAAGTCGATCTACGAAAACGTTGCCTATGGGCTGCGCCTGCGGGGGGCGAAGAGTCGGTCCATGCTCGATGAACGCGTCGAGGTGGCCCTGCGGGATGCTGCTCTGTGGGACGAGGTCAAGGACCGTCTTCAGGCCCAGGCTATGACCTTGTCCGGCGGACAGCAGCAGCGTCTTTGCATCGCACGATGCCTGGCCACCGACCCTGAGATCCTGCTGTTCGACGAGCCAACCTCGGCACTGGACCCGATTGCCACGGCCAGTATCGAAGAACTCATCAGCCAGCTGCGGGCACGCGTCACCATCCTGATCGTGACCCATAACATGCAGCAAGCGGCTCGGGTGTCCGACTACACCGCCTATATGTACATCGGCGAGCTGATCGAACATGGCCAGACCAACCAGATCTTCCTCAAGCCAACTCAGCAGGCCACGGAAGACTACATCACCGGACGTTTCGGCTGAACGGGGACGCCCCATGACCGAGAAACACTTGTCCAGCCAGTTCGATGCCGACCTTGCCGATATCTCCACGGAAGTCTTGCAGATGGGCGGGCTGATAGAGGCGCAGGTTCAGTCGGCAATCCGTGCATTGGAGACATTCGATGTGAGCCTTGCGGAGAACGTCATCGCGACGGAGGCGCGTGTCAACCGGCAGGAAGTCGAAATTGACGCGCATTGCAGCGACATCATCGCCCGGCGGCAGCCCACGGCTCGCGACCTGAGACTGCTGATGGCAATCTCGAAGACCATCACCAACCTGGAGCGTGCAGGAGACGAGGCCTACCACATCGCGACGCGCTCGAAGCACATCATCTGCGAAGTGTCGCGCCCGACCATCGACTTTTCCGAGCTCCGCGTCTCCACTGCACTCGCTGTCGAAATGCTCCGTAAGGCCCTGGATGCCTTTGCCAGGCTCGACGCCGCTGCCGCGGCAGAAATCGTGCAGGAAGATCGCGCCCTCGATGAAGAATTCCGCGGCTTCGTGCGCAAGCTCATGAGCTACATGATGGAGAACCCGAAGCTGATCTCCGTGTCGCTCGACTATCTCTTCATCGCCAAGGCGATCGAACGCATCGGCGACCACGCCACGAACATCGCTGAATTCACGATCTACATCATCAAGGGCACCGATGTCCGGCACATCGGGCAGGAAGCAAGCAAAGATTGAGCAGCGCTCTGCGCTTGTTTCGTAGTGTCCTGTCCCGCAAATAAACTCGATATGAAATCGCCCAGTTGCCCGCCATGCGTCGTTGCTCGTCGTTGCCATAGCTACGGCTATGGCGCCTCCTTGCGCCTAGCCTGACGAGCACAAGCTATTAGCGGGACAGGACACTAGCCGAAGGTGAAGGCATAAGCCTGGGCACCGGGGTCCAGGAACCGGATCGTGAAAGTGCGCTCGCCTACGTCGCCCTCCTGGCGTACCAGCTGATAGAGCCGTGTCTGTGTGACCGCGCCATTGCCGGCTGCATCGGTGTCCGAGCCGTGGCTGTCGCCTGGGGGCTTGCCGTCGACCGTTACTACAAAACGCACTGCCCGGCCATCGGCTGCAGGCCCCAGCACAAGGTGCAGGTCGCGCGCGTGAAAGCGATAGGCGATTCCGCCGCCGGCGCGGTTGAGCGTTGCCTGCTCGGCACCGACGGTCCAGCTGCCTGACAGGCCCCACTCGTTGAGGCGAAGCTTGCTGACTGTGTACGCGCGCGGTGCGTCCTGCCGGGTGCCCCCAGGAGAGGCGAAATTCTCCGCTTGCATGTAACCGACGTAGGTTTCGACGGAGCGAACGTTGTCAAGGTCCGGTGCCGCCTGTGCGCCACGCGCGTCGGGGGCGACCACATCGCGTGCCACCGACCGATTGCCGGCCTCCGCCAGCAGCGACTGGATGACGCGCTCGGAATTGGCGTAGTTGCCCTCGCCGAACTGGTGGTGGCGGATATTGCCGCGGGCGTCGACAAAGTAGGCGGCCGGCCAGTAGCTGTTCCTGAATGCGCGCCAGATGCGGTAGTCGTTATCGACTGCCACGGGGAAGCCAATGCGGAAATCTGCGATCGCGCGGCGGACGTTCGCCGGTGTCTTCTCGAAGGCGAACTCGGGCGTATGCACGCCGACTACCGTCAGGCCCCGATCCTTGTACTTCTCCGCCCCAGGCCCGGAGGTAGGGGAGGGTGCGAATGCAATTGATGCAAGAGTAGGTCCAGAAATAGACCAGTGTGACCTTGCCCTGCAGCTGGTCGCGCGACAGCGGCGGGGAGTTGATCCATTGCGTTGCACCATCGAGCGAAGGCAGGCGACCCTCCACGGGCAAGTGGCTCGGGACGAGCACGGGTGTTTCATTTGTGGCAAGCAGCACGCCACCGCGGTTGGCGTCATTCCTGGCTTGCGGCGCAAGCCGCTCCTTGCGCAGCGCATCGACCAGCGCCTGCTCGATCCGTGCCGGTCCGGCTGCGGACAAGCGTGCCAGCAGGCCGGTGTCGGCACCGAGTCCGATGACAAGTACCCCGCCCAGCACACCCGCACCCAGACCTCGACGCAGCCATTCGCCAGCGCCCATTGACCGCTTCATTGCAGTGAGCACGTGGCCGCCGATGCCGAGCGCGGCGGCTAGAGAGGTGGCTGCCCCGGCGGCATAGGCAGCCAGCGTCAGCGAAGTCGATACGCTCGCGCCATTCAGGGCCGCACCTGTCAGCACAAGACCGAGGATCGGGCCGGCGCATGGGGCCCACAGCATGCCGGTGGCGACGCCAAGCAGCAGCGAGCTCCATGGAGAAGCCTGCGAGGACGAAGGCGCCGTGGTCGAGTTGCTGGCAGCCAGCCGGTTGCCGAGCGCCACCACAGGCCGCGCGAGGGTACTCGCCAGCTTCGGCAGGAGCAGGGACAGCCCGAAGACTGCCAGCAGGACCAGGGCGGCGAGGCGCCCGTACTCGTTGAAGCGCACGGCCCATGCGCCGCCCACCGACGCCAGCGTGGCTATGGTGGAAAAGGTCAGTGCCATGCCGGCCAGCATCGGCAGCTTGCCGCGCAGGAACGGCTGGCCGGTGCGGCTGAGGACAAAGGGCAGGACGGGCAGGATGCACGGGCTCAGGATGGTCAGTACACCCCCAAGGTAGGCGAGTATCAGCAGGGTCATGATCAGTGTCCTTTCCTAAAGACTTGGCCTGCCTTCGATCAGGCACCGATGCGGTCCGCCAGCAGCTTGCGGATGGCTGCTTCGGTTTCGGCGTAGCCTCCCTCTCCGAAGTGCTGGTAGACGATCCGGCCATTGGCATCAATCAGGTACTTGGCCGGCCAGTACTGGTTGCGGAATGCCGACCACGTGGCATACGCATTGTCCTGTGCAACCGGATAACGGATATCGAAGCGCTTGAGCGCTGCCTGCACGTTGTCGGTCGATTTTTCGAATGGGTACTCTGGCGTGTGCACACCCACGACGACCAGCCCCTGGCCCTTGTACTTCTCGTGCCACTGCTTTACGTACGGCAAGGTGTTGATGCAGTTGATGCACGAATAGGTCCAGAAGTCGACCAGCACGACCTTGCCGCGCAATGCGTCCATCGACAACGGCGGCGAGTTCAGCCATTGGTTGATGCCCGCGAACTCGGGCGCGCCGCCCTGGTCCCCGACACTGGGGCGGAGGGCGTTGGCGCCCGTGCCGATGAAATAGATCGCGGCGATGCCGGCCGCAACCATTGCGGTGCGAAAAAGCGTGCGCATGATTCGTGCTCGTGGAAATTGGAAGGGATGTCAGGAACCGGGAAGGAGGCGCCTGCGACGGCCGTCGCAGGCGCAGACAACCTGGCTCAAGCTGCGCGCGCAAGTCGCGCTTGCAGCACGTTGCTGATACCGGCGCCGATCGCGCCGAGCACACCGGCAGCGGCCAGCGCCCCTAGCAACATCAGCGACGGTGGCTGGCTCGCAGCAAAGAAACTGATCAGGCCAAGGAAATAGGCAAGCGGATTGTTGATCCGGGGCAGCGCGCGCAGGCTGAGCACGAGTACCACGTCGCCGAACACCGCGAGCGGTGTAGCCAGGTCACCGAAGCGCGGCGTCAGCCATCCAATCAGCAGTCCGGTCGCAGCACCGAAGACAATGCCGAGCAGGAATGCCGCAAGGTTCGCTGCGCCTTCGCGCGCCGTCTGCGAGCCTGTGTTGAATGCGACCCAGCCCAGGAACATGGCCCAGGCGGGTAGCGCTGCGGTGAGCGTCAGGAAAGTCGTAACGGCAGCCACCACGGCCCCGATCAGGGTAATGCCATGGAACGTGCCTGGCGGGATATTCAGTGCCGCAGCCTGCACCGAAATGCCAATCTTCGGCATGGGAGCCTCCTTCTGGAAGATGACCTGCCCGGTTGCCTCAGGCAGGTCACGGTGTGCGTCAGACCAGGTTGGTTTCGACGTGGATGTTGCCGTGCAGGGCCTTCGAGTACGGGCAGGTCCGGTGCGCGGTATCCACCAGCGCCTGGGCCACTTCACGGTCAATGCCGGGGATGTGGACATTGAGCCGGGCCTGCAGCAGATAGGCCTCGCCAGCCGTGCCCAGGTCAACCTCGGCGTCGACCGAGAGCTCGGCCGGCAGCTTCACTTTCATCTTGCCGGCGGCCAGGCCGATCGCGCCGATAAAGCACGCCGACCATCCCGCGGCGAGCAATTGCTCCGGGTTCGTGCCCGGGCCTTTGGTGCCCGGCGAGGACAGTTGAAGCTTCAGCCGGCCGTCGTCGCTGTGGGCTTCGCCGTCGCGTCCGCCTGCAGTGATGTGGACTTTGCCGGTGTACAGCACTTTTTCGATACGGGTCATGATGCGTTCCTTGTTTATTCAGAAAGTCGGGGCTCAGGCGTAGGCGCCGTCAAGATAGGGATCGACACTGCGCGCCGGGTCCGCCGAAACGCCGGTGCGGTCCAGGCCGGACAGGGTGCGCGCGCCGTCGTAGTACGGATCCACGTTGCGCGCACCGTCCGTGAACGGGTCGACTGCGCGCGCGCCATCGCTGTATGGGCTGCGTGCCTCCTGCACGGAGCGGGCACCGTCGGTGAACGGGTCCCGCGCGCCCGCTTGGGACGGTGCGGCGGCCTGCGCGCCGGCAGCGGCGGCAACCAGGGCGATGGCGAAGACAAAACGCTTGGCGATGTTGTGGGTAGTCATGATCGTCTTCCTTAAAGGTTTGGGTTCGGTATTGCGCGGCAGGGACTGGCTTGGTTGATGTTCGCCGCCGGGCCACGGAATGCATTTAAGGCGATCGATGTATCTGCCCCGTAGCGCGTGAGGGGTGTGTCTGTCGGAACACGTATCGTTGTGGCAGCGTGATACAGACGGGTACAAATCCATGCGCGAACGGGTTGGGGAGCCGCATCGGCAAAGAACTGGGACAGGCCTATGCGCCACATTCGACGCCTCTGCCTGCACCTAGGGTTTCTCCCGAGAATCGCCCGTACTCCCTTGTTTTGATTGTGATTCTGGTAGCACGGCAGCCGTTGCAGGTCGCGATGGTGACGAATTTCCGCCTTGACCATCCGTCCGAACCGTCGATAATGCAAACGTTTGCAAAGGAGATCAGACATGAAAACTTCCAGCGAGCGGCAGGCGCCACAAGGCGAGCGCCTGGCGCTGATCGAGGATGAACACTCGGTGACAGGCGTGGTCCAGGCGGCCATGGCCAATACGACGAATCCCCGCTTGCGCTTCATCATGGATTCCCTGGTGCGGCACCTCCACGGCTTCCTGTCCGAGGTGCGGCTGTCCGACGAGGAATTCGAGCTTGCCCTGGGGTATATCGCCAGTCTCGGCCATGCGACCAATGCCAAGCACAACGAGGTTGTCCTGGCTGCCGACGTGCTGGGGCTGTCGACGCTGGTGACAGCCATGAACAACAGCACCAGGGACGGGCGCACGCCCGGCGCGCTGCTCGGCCCGTTCTATCGCGCCAACGCGCCGCGCTATGACTGCGGTGACTGCGTGGTGCAGGACGATGCGCCTGGCTTGCCGCTGCTGGTCAGCGGCACCGTGCGGGCGACCGATGGCACGCCGCTGCCAGGCGCGCTGGTCGAGATCTGGCAGGCGTCGCCGGTGGGACTGTATGACAACCAGGATCCGACGCAACCCGACCGCAACCTGCGCGGCTGCTTCCATACCGATGAAAGCGGCGGCTATCACTTCCGCACGGTACGGCCTGCAGGGTATCCGGTGCCGACCCACGGCCCGGTAGGCACGTTGCTGGCCGCACAGCAGCGCCATCCGTACCGGCCGGCGCATATCCATTTCATCGTTGCGGCGCCGGGCTACCGCACGCTCGTGACCCAGGTGTTTGCCGACACGCCGGAAAAGCTGGAATCCGATGTCACGTTCGGCGTGCAACGGCAACTGGTTGGCGATCTCCGGCTACACCACCATGGCCGCAGCCCGTGGGGCGATTTGCCGGCACCGTTCTACACGCTGGCGTTCGATTTCACGCTGGAGCCCGGCGAGCAGACCTTCCCGAAGCCGCCGATCGACTGACGACCCGATCGACTTACCCTGACCCATTCCCAAAAGAACCATGAGTGCTAATTCTCTTTCCGGCAAGGTGGCCGTGATCCTCGGCGGCACCGGTGCGATCGGCTTTGCCGCCGGTGAAACGCTGGCGCGCCTTGGCGCGAGCGTGGTGCTGACCGGGCGCGACGCCGACAAGGCGGCCAGTGCCGCGGCGGCCTTGCCGGCCGGCAACCATCTTGCCGCCGTGGCCGAGGTTGCCGACAGCGCCTCGCTGCGCGCGCTGGCCGACGAGGTCATCCATCACTACGGCCGCGTCGATATCCTGGTGAACACCGCAGGCTTTACGCGGGCGATCCCGCACGCCGACCTGGACGCGCTGGACGATGCGCTGATCGATGAACTGTTTGCCGTCAACTGGCGCGGGCAGTTTGCCGCGATCCGTGCGTTCGCGCCGCACCTGCGCGCCAATGGCGACGGGCTGGTGGTCAATGTCGGGTCCATCGCCGGCCGTACGGGGCAGGGCAGCAACGTTGCGTACTGCGCTGCCAAGGCCGGGCTCGATGTCATGGCGATGTCGCTCGGGCGCGCGCTGGCGCCGCAAATCCGCGTGCTGAACGTTTCACCAGGCGTGGTCGATACCGCTTTCGTGCCGGGACGCGACAGCGGTTTCAACGAGCGCGCCGCCAGGTCGACGCCGCTAAAACGTGTTGGCCAGGCACAGGACGTGGCCGATGCCATCGCGGCCTGCGCGACCTCACTGCGCTTTGCCACCGGCACCACCATCGTCGTGGACGGCGGCCGCCAGCTCGGATAGGCCAGGCCCCGCATGTCCACCCAACCACATTTCCACCACTGACCTTCGCTCATGCACGCACGCAAGACCATCATCACCTGCGCGGTGACCGGCAATATCGTCACCCCGGAGCAGCACCCCGGCTTGCCGGTGACGCCGGCCCAGATTGCCGACGCCGCGCTGGAAGCCGCCGAGGCCGGCGCAGCTGCCGCCCACATCCACGTGCGCGACCCCGAAACCGGACGGCCGTCGATGTCGCTCGACTACTACGCCGATGTCATCGACCGCATCCGCAAGCGCAACCGCTCGCTGATCATCAACCTCACCACCGGACCCGGCGGCCGCTTCGTGCCGAGCGAGGACGAGCCGCGCGTGGCGGCGCCGGGCACCACGCTGCTGCATCCCGCGAAGCGCGTCGAACACATCGCGGCGCTGCGCCCGGACGTCTGCTCGCTCGACCTGAACACCATGAACTCCGGTGGCGACGTGGTCATCAACACGCCCACCAACGTACGCAAGATGGCCGGCGTGATCCGCGCGGCCGGCGTCATGCCCGAGCTGGAGATCTTCGATTCCGGCGACCTCAACATGGCGCTCGACTTCATCCGTGAGGGTGTGCTGGACGGCCCCGGCCTGTGGACCCTGGTGCTTGGCGTGAAGTACGGCTTTGCGCCCACGCCGGAAACCATCTTCTACGCGCGCAACATGCTGCCCGCCGGCGCCCACTGGTCGGCCTTCGGCATCGGCCGCGCGGAGTTCCCGATCGTGGCCCAGGCATGGCTCGCAGGCGGACACGTGCGCGTCGGCATGGAAGACAACATCTATCTGGAGAAGGGCGTGCTGGCGCCGAGCAACGCCGCGCTGGTCGCCAAGGCGCGCGACATCGTCAGGTCGCTTGGCGGCGAGGTTGCCTCGGCGGCCGAGGCCCGGCGCACGCTTGGCCTGCGCGAGGCCTGATCCCGGCCATACCGAACGAAATATTTGAGGAAGGAAGCACCATGAACACCATTCGAGTCAGCGAGAAAGCCGCCAATATCGATGCCCTGCAGCTCGAGCTGCTCGGCGTGCCGCGCCCGGAAGCGGCGGCGGGTCAGGTCATCATCGAAGTGGCCAGCGCCGGCGTGAACCCGAGCGACGTGAAGGCAACGCTCGGCCTGATGCCGCATGCGGTCTGGCCGCGCACGCCAGGCCGCGACTATGCAGGCCTGGTGGTCGACGGTCCCTCCGAACTGCTGGGCCAGCAGGTCTGGGGCAGCGGCGGCGAACTCGGCATCCGCCGCGACGGCACGCATGGCAAGTACCTGCGCATCCAGGCCAGCGCCGTGCGCGCCAAGCCGGCGTCGGTGTCGCTGCTGGAAGCCGGCGCCGTGGGTGTGCCGTTCATTACCGCCTATGAAGGGCTGCGCCGCGCGGGCATGCCGCAGGCTGGCAGCACCGTGCTGGTGTGTGGCGGCAATGGCAAGGTGGGGCAGGCAACGATCCAGATCGCCACTGCGCTCGGCGCGCGCGTCTTTGCCGTGGAGCGCACCGCGGAGGCGTATCGTGGCCATGCCAGCGGCGACGTGCGCATGATCGATGCCAGCAGCGAATCCATTGCCGCGGTGGTGCGCGAAGAGACCGACGGGCACGGTGCGGACATCGTCTACAACACAGTGGGAAGCCCCTACTTCGAACAGGCCAACCAGGCCATGGCGATTGGCGCGGCGCAGATCTTCATCTCGACCATCGAGAAGCCGGTGCCGTTCGACATCTTCGCCTTCTATCGTGGCCAGCACACCTATGTGGGCGTCGACACCCTTGCGCTGGACAGCAACGCGTGCGCGGGCATCCTTGACCAGCTCGCACCGATGTTTGCCTCGGGTGCGCTGCGGCCGTTCCCGGTCCTTTCCGACTACACCTATGCGCTCTCCGATGCCAAGGAGGCCTACCGGGCGGTCCTGCAGGGCGCGACCGAACGCGTGGTGCTGAAGCCATGAACACGACCCGGTTCGCACAGGCGCCGGCCTATTTCCCGGCCAACCACGAAGGCATGCATTGCCTGCGCCTGCAAGGGCATGAAGCGGGACCGTCCGAAGCCTTGTGGATGGGGGTCTCGGTGCTGCTGCCGGGCGGCCATACGTCGATGGATGCCTCGCCCGTGGAAAAGCACTACGTCGTGCTGGAAGGCGAAGTCTGCATCGCCACGCCCGACGAGCGCGTGACGCTGGGCCAGTTCGATTCCGTGCGCCTGGCGCCGGGCGAAGCGCGGCAGGTGTCGAACCCGGGCAATCGGCCGGCGATGCTGCTGCTGGCGATGCCGTATCCCAAGCGCTGATTTTCTCGGGCCGGACTGCAAACGATTGCAAAAAAATCGGGCAGACGGCCCGGCCACAACAACCACGACAAACCAGGGGAGACAAATGAAATCCATCGGAAAGCGCAGCCATCTGCTCATGCTGGCCATGGCCGCAGCCTGTGGCGGCGAGGCCTGCGCGCAGTCAGCCGTGACGCTGTACGGGCGCATCAATACGGCACTGGAGTATTCCTATGCCAACACCGCGACCGACGGCACCCGCCTTGGCGGCGTGGGGCGCCTGACCAACAACCGCTCGGTCTTCGGCATGCGCGGCGAAGAAGGCCTGGGCGGCAGCCTGAAAGCCATCTGGCAGATCGAAAGCAATTTTTCGCTCGATACCGGCCAGGGCCAGGTGGCCGGGCGCAATACGCGGGTGGGGTTGCAGGGCGATGCCGGCACGCTGTTCCTGGGGCATTGGCAGACCCCGTACACCGAATCGACCACCGCCTACGATCCGTACTATCCGACCACCGCCGGCTATATGGCGCTGATCGGCAACGGCTCCACCTCCAGTTCCGACAATGTGCAGGACACCAGCTCGTTCGACCGCCGGCAGAAGAACATCATTGTTTACAAGTCGCCGTCGTTCGCCGGCTTCAGCGGGGCCGCGGCGTGGGGCGTGAACGAGGAGAAGACCACCGTACCGCGCAATCCCGGCTTGTATTCGTTCTCGGCCGCCTACGACAACGGACCGCTCAATGTGGTGCTGGCCTATGAAGTCCACCAGCACTACCAGACCGCCGGCCGCAACGACGATGCGATGAAGGCGGGCGTTTCGTACAAGTTCCCCACCACCACGGTGGCGCTGCTCTATGAACGGCTCCACTACCGCACCGCGACCGGCGACCTGACCCGCAACGGGTACTACGCCTCGCTGGTGCAGAAGCTCGGGCCGGGCAGCGTGCGCGTCGGCTTTGGCCTTGCCAGCAATGGCGCGGGCAACGCGACCGAGACCGTGGGCTTCTTCCGCAGCGGCGCGGAAACGGGCGCCACGCAGGTCACGGTCGGCTACGACTATCCGCTGTCCAAGCGCACTGCGCTGTATGCGTACTACAGCCGCATCAACAACAAGCGCAATGCGATCTACGACTTTGCCATCAATGAACTGGGCGTGAGCGCGGGTGCTGACCCGCAGACGGTCGCGCTTGGCATGCGGCACTTCTTCTGATGTGAGGAGACACAGAATGATCCGATCCATCCAAGGCACGGTGCTGGCGCTGGCGTCATCGCTCATGCTGGCGGCCGCACCCGCCGCCCACGCGCAGCCGCAATATCCCGGCAAGCCGATCCGGCTGGTGGTGCCGTTCTCGGCGGGCAGCGCCACCGACATCCTGGCGCGCATCATCGGCAGCAAGATGGGCGAGGGCGGCAGCTACCAGGTGATTGTCGACAACCGCCCCGGCGCCGGCGGCACCCTGGGCGCCACCGGCGTGGCCAAGGCGGCGCCGGACGGCTACACGCTGATCCTGGTTTCGGTCGGGCACGCCATCAACGCCACGCTGTATCCCAAGCTCTCGTATGACACGGTGAAGGACTTCGCGCCGGTCTCGCTGGTGGCCACGGTCCCCAATGTGCTGGTGGTCAATGCCGCCAGCAAGTACAAGTCGGTGCGGGACGTCGTCAACGCCGCCAAGGCGACGCCAGGCGCGCTGAACTTCGACTCGGCGGGTTCCGGCAGCTCAACCCACCTGAGCGGCGAGATGTTCAAGATGCAGGCCGGCATCGACATCGTCCATATCCCGTACAAGGGCACGGGCGAAGCGCTGACCGACGTCATGGCTGGCCGGGGCGACATGATGTTCGCGCCCAGCGTATCGGCCATGCCGTTCGTCAGGCAAGGCAAGCTGCGGGCGCTGGCGGTCACCACGGCCAGGCGCGTCAGCGCGCTGCCGGAGATTCCCACGGTGGCGGAGTCCGGCTTCCCCGGCTACGCGTTCGACTCCTGGTTCGGCGTGCTGGCGCCCGCCGGCACCCCCAAGGAAATCGTCGATGCGCTCAATGCCGAGATCGGCAAGGCCTTGGCCGCGCCGGATGTGCGCGAGCGCCTGGCCGCCCAGGGGGCGGAGCCAAAGCGCTCGTCGCCGCAGGAGTTTGCTGCCTATATCCAGGCGGAGATCGGCAAGCTGGCGCCGGTGGTCAGGCAATCCGGCGTGCAAGCGGGGCAGTAGCGGCACCCGGCAGGTGTGCGGCGGCGGCGCGGGGCTGGCTTAGAATGGTGTTTTCCAACCCTCCCCGGGCTGCCGCCCCGCCAACTGCCGTCATGCCCGAGCGCAAGCGCCTCACCCTGAAAGACCTGGCTGCCGAGATCGACGTGCATTACTCGACCATCTCGCGAGTGATGAACCCGGCCACGCGGCACCTGGTGGCTGAGGACGTGGCGGCCCGCATCCTGGAGGTTGCCGAGGCGCGCGGCTTCCGCCCCAACCGCATCGCGGCGGGGCTGCGCACCCAGCGTTCGGGACTGGTGGGCGTGGTACTGCCCGATATTTCCAACCCGGTGTTTCCGCCTATCCTGGCCGGAATCGAATCGGTGCTGGCGCAGCAGGGCTACGTGCCGATCGTGGTCAATGCCGGTACCGACAAAAGCCGGCAGCGCTTTGTCATCGACCAGATGATCGGCCGGCAAGTCGAAGGACTGGTGCTTGCCACCGCGGAACGGGACGATCCGATACTCGCCTACTGCCTCAAGCAGCATATCCCCGTGGTCACGGTCAACCGGGGCGACGACACGGGCCGGGTGTCCTGCGTGGTGAGCGACAACCTGCTGGCCATGCGGCAGACGGTCGACCACCTGGTCGGCCTGGGCCACCGCCGCATCGGGCATATTGCCGGACCCGCCACGCTGTCGACCGGCTTCCTGCGTCGCGAGGGCTTCCTTCAGGCGGTCAAGCGCCACCGCCTGCGCCGCGGGGAATGGCAAGTCATGGAAGCCGCCAGCTATTCGCGCGAGGCCGGCCGGCTCGCATGCGAGCAGCTCTTCGCGGCCTTCCCGCAGGTGACCGCCATTGCCGCCGGCAATGACCTGGTGGCGATGGGCTGCTACGACTACCTGCGCGAGCACGGCATGCGTTGCCCCGATGACGTCTCGGTGGTGGGCCACAACGACATGCCTTTCGCCGACGCCCTGACGCCGCCGCTGACCACCGTGCGCATTGCCGTCCATGAAATGGGCGAGGAAGCAGCGCGGCTCCTGCTCAGGAAGATCGACATGCCAGCTTCCGATGCCGTCACCGTGCAACTGACGCCGCAGCTGATCGTGCGGGGTTCCACGGCTGCGCCGCGCGCAATGGAATAGAGTGAATCGCGGCGATGTGGGGTGTCAGGCGCGGGCGCCGTCGGCGCACGCAGTTACCGGGCAACGCCGTACCGGGCAGCGGGCTGGTCACGCGAAAGATTGGGGCCGAGCGCGGCGCGTGCTGCCTCGAACGTGTGCCAGTGGGCCACCTCGGGCAACGACGGCACGGTAATCACCTCGCCCTGGTCCAGCCCTGCCAGGGCCGCGTCGACCAGGTCGTCGCCGCTCATGACCATCGATTGCGGCAGGTTCTCGACCGGCTGGCCGGCGGTGTCCCAGAACTCGGTGCGGGTGGCCCCCGGCAGCACGGCCTGGATGCGCACGCCCTTGCCGGCAAGCTCATGCTGCAGCGACTGGGTAAAGGCCAGCACATACGCCTTGGAGCCGCCGTAGACACCGTTCAGGACCTCGGGCGCGACCGCCACGATCGAGGCAATATTGATGATCGTGCCCTCGCCGCGCGCGACGAAGGCCGGGGCGGCGGCGTAGGTGAGCCGGGTCAGGGCCGTGACGTTGAGCTCGATCATTGCCTGCATGGTGTCGACATCCGAATCCAGCAGCGGTGCAGCGCCGCCGAAGCCGGCGTTGTTGACCAGCGTGGTGATGCTCGCATCGGTGCGCAGGATCTCTTCGATGCGTCGCACTTCGGCGGCCTGGCCAAGGTCAGCGGTCACGATCTCGACCGAGCGGCCGGTATCGTCGGTAATCCGGCGGGCCAGTGCTTCCAGCCGCGCGCGGTTGCGCGCCACCAGGATCAGGTCGTGGCCCCTGCGCGCCAGGCGCTCCGCATAGATGGCGCCGATGCCGGACGAAGCACCGGTGATGAGGGCGGTGCCGGAATGGTTGTGCGTGGTCATGTCAAAGCTCCAGATTCAGTGGGAAGAGGATGTCCGTAGCGGTCGGCCTGGACCGGCCGGCTGCGTGAAACCAAGATTAGGAGCACAATGGCCATGACGCCAATGTCATAGATGCCACCTTTTCTGCCATGAGGAGTCCGAGATGCATCACGTGGCCCTTGCCCTCTATCCCGGCTTCCAGGCACTGAACCTCGCTGTCTCGACGGTGCTGGAGTTCGCCAACCGCTCGCTTGGAGAGCCGCTGTACAAGGTCCACCTGTTGTCCGAGCATGGCGGACCCGTGTTGAGCTCCGGTGGCTTTTCCGTCAATACCGAGCCGTTTGGCAAGCGCCGCTTCGATACCGTGCTGGTGGTGGGAGACAACGACGTGCTGCCCACGCCGCCCGCGCTGGTGAAGTTCCTGCAACGAGCGGCGCGGACGTCGCGGCGCATCGGTGCCACCTGCACCGGTGCCTTCAACCTGGCGGAGGCCGGGGTGCTGGATGGCCGCCGCGCCACCACGCACTGGTATTACGCGGAGCAGTTGCGGCGGCGCTTCCCGAACGTCGGCGTGGAAGAGGACCGCATCTTCATCATCGATGGCCCGGTCTGGACCTCGGCCGGGATGTCGGCCTGCATCGACCTGGCGCTGGCGCTAGTGGAGAAGGACGCGGGCGCTGCGGTTGCGCGCGATGTGGCGAAGTTGCTGGTCGTGTATCACCGGCGCGCCGGCGGGCAGTCACAGTTCTCGGCACTGCTGGACCTGGAACCGCGCTCGGACCGCATTCGTGCCGCGCTGGATTTCGCGCGGCAGAACCTGCAACAGGAACTCTCGGTAGAACAACTGGCGGATGCGGCGCACCTGAGCCCGCGGCAGTTCGCGCGCGCATTCCGTGACGAGACCGGGCAGACCCCCGCCAAGGCAGTGGAGCACCTGCGCGTGGAGGCGGCCAGGCTGATGATGGAAAGCGGCCGCCATGCCATCGATGTGGTGGCGCGGGATACCGGCTTCGGCGATCGCGAGCGCATGCGGCGTGCCTTCCTGCGGGCCTTCGGCCAACCGCCGCAGGCGATCCGGCGCATGGCGCGCGGCGACGAATTGCAGACTGCGTAGGGGCGGCCGTGGCGGTACAGAGGCATGCAAGCTGGCCGGACATCCGACTTGTTACCCCAGGTACCAATTCCTGTTCCGCGCCATACCTTTATCCCAGGCCGGCGCGCACATAGAGTTGGTCGCATGACCCCCACCTGATTGGAGCCAGCATGTCTGTGCAAGAACGACTCGCAGCGCGCGGCCTGGTGCTGCCGCAGCCCCCGCAGCCCCTCGGCAGCTATACCGCGGTCAGCCAGGCCGGCGACCTGCTGTTCATCTCCGGGCAGTTGCCCTTGCAGGATGGCAAGGTGGTCTGGCAAGGCCAGGTCGGCAAGGACCTGGATGTCGGGCAGGGCAAGCGTGCCGCCGAGCTGGCGGCGCTCAACGTGCTGGCGCAGATCGATGCCTATCTGGGTGGCTTCGAGCGCCTGGACCACATCGTCCGCGTCGACGGGCACATTTCCAGCGCGCCCGGCTGGTACGGGCAGCCGGCGGTCCTCGATGGGGCCTCCGACCTGTTTGGCGAGGTGCTGGCAGAGAAGGCCGGCCACGCGCGAACCATTTCCTCGCACTTCCAGCAGCCGGCGAATGCGGCCGTGATCCTTGTGGTCATCGCCCAGATCCGGTCTGCATAAGCGCAGCGTGAGCCGTTACGCCGAGAATTTCTCGACCAGGAAGTCGACGAAGGCCCGTACCCGGCGCGAGACGTGGCGCGCGGACGGGTATAGCAGCACAAAGGGGCGCGTACTGCCGCCATAGTCCTTCAGCACCTCCACCAGCGTGCCGTCGCGCAGGTCCTGTTCCACCACGAAGCGGTAAGTCTGGAACAGGCCCGCGCCGGCGCGCACCAGCGTGGCCCCGCCCAGGATGTCTTCTGACGCCGCATACGAGCCGGTGGTCACGACATCCGTGTCCTCGCCGTTGACCTGGAACGTCCATGGGATCCGCCGGCCGCTGCTCGGGCGCTCGAACTGGATGCACTCATGCCTGAGCAGGTCCTCCAATGACTGCGGCGTGCCGGCACGCCGCAGATAGCCAGGCGTTGCCACCACCACCAGCTCAGCGTCTTCCAGCTTGCGCGCGATCAGGTTCGAGTCGTCCGGCGCACGCCCGCGCACCGACAGGTCATAGGTGTCATCGGCGAAGTCCACGTTGCGGTTGCTGATGTGCACGTCGATCTCGACTTCCGGGTAGCGCTCGCGGAATGCCGGCAGCACCGGCAGCACGCGATAGTGCGCGTAAGGGGTCGGCAGGCTGATCCGCAAGCGCCCCGCGGGGGCAGCCTGCTGGCCGCTGATCTGCCGCTCCGCGTCCACCAGCTGCGCCAGTGCGCCGCGGCTCTGCTCGAAATACACCCGGCCTTCGTCGGTCAGGCGGATCTGCCGCGTGGTCCGCACGAACAGCCGCACCCCCAGGCGCTCTTCCAGCCTTTGCACAGTGCGGCTGACTGCGGGCGGCGTCACGCCCGCGGCCACTGCCGCCGCGGTGAAGCTGCCCAGTTCCGCGGCCAGGCAGAACAGCTCGATGCTGCCAAGCTGAAGGTCATCGAATTGCCGTTTCATGTCTTTGGCTTGCGACCACAGGCCGCACCGGATCAAGCGATGTATCCATCATATGTGCGCCACCGGCAGAAGTCGATGTCCGGGCCGTGGCTGGCGCCGAAGTGACCGCGAGGCTGCGCACGCCATTCCCGCCAGAGGATTCGTCCCGCTCTATTTATGCTTGTGGCGCAAGACTGTTTGTGCCGCCAGGGTCTTCGAATGCGCAAGCGGATTGCCTAGATTGGAACCCATCGGAGCCGCCGGCCCGATCGGCAAGCAAGCCGATTCCATCTACATCGAGGTTCAAGAAAATGAGCGCAGCACAGAAAGTCGTTGTCATCACGGGCGCATCGCAAGGCATTGGCGCTGAACTGGTCAAGGCGTTCCGGGAACGTGGCCATCGCGTTGTCGCCACGGCGCGCACCATCAAGCCGTCGGACGACCAGGACATCCTGGCAGTCGCCGGCGATATCGCCGATCCGTCCACGGCGCGCCGCGTCATCGCCGAAGCCGTGGCAAGGTTCGGGCGCATCGACACCCTGGTCAACAACGCCGGCATCTTCATCGCCAAGCCGTTCACCAGCTATACCGACGAGGACTACGCGGCCGCCACCGGCATCAACCTGACGGGCTTCTTCCATATCACGCAGCTGGCCATCGCCGAAATGGAGAAGCACCGCAGCGGCCACGTGGTCAGCATCACCACCAGCCTGGTCGACCATGCGATCAGCGGGGTGCCGTCGGTGCTGGCCTCGCTGACCAAGGGGGGCCTGAACGCCGCGACCAAGTCGCTGGCCATCGAGTACGCCAGGACCGGCATCCGCGCGAATGCTGTCTCGCCCGGCATCATCAAGTCGCCGATGCATCCGCCCGAAACCCATGCGGGGCTGGGCGCCCTGCACCCGGTGGGTCATATGGGCGAGATGCGCGATATCGTCGATGCTGTCCTGTATCTCGACAACGCGCCGTTCGTCACCGGCGAGATCCTGCATGTAGACGGCGGCCAGAGCGCAGGGCATTGAGCGGACACCCCCGCGGCGCGCGCCGGCGCACCGCGGGTGGTTCCCGACGGCGCGATGGGGGAATACCCGTCGCGCCGTATTGCGTTAATCTTTCGGTGCCCGGCGCCGCGCCTGGCGGTTTTCAATCAATCTGCCAAGGTGACGCCGATGGACGCACACACCGACCACATCCTGATCGTCGATGACGACCGCGAAATTCGCGAACTGGTCTCAACCTACCTCACCAAGAACGGCTTGCGCGTTACCGTGGTGCCAGACGGGCGGCATATGCGCTCGTTCCTGGACGTCAACAGCGTCGACCTGATCGTGCTCGATGTGATGATGCCGGGCGACGATGGCCTGGTGCTGTGCCGAGAACTGCGGGTGGGCAAGCACAAGGCCACCCCGGTACTGATGCTGACCGCGCGCAGCGACGAGACCGACCGCATCGTCGGCCTGGAAATGGGCGCAGACGACTATCTTGCCAAGCCTTTCGCCGCACGCGAGCTGCTTGCCCGCATCAAGGCGGTGCTGCGGCGCACCCGGATGCTGCCGCCCAACCTGCAGATCACCGAGGCCGGGCAGCTGCTTGCATTTGGCGACTGGCAGCTGGACACCACGGCGCGCCACCTGATCGACCAGGATGGCGTCATCGTTGCGCTGAGCGGCGCGGAATACCGGCTGCTGCGCGTCTTTGTCGACCATCCGCAGCGCGTGCTTAACCGCGACCAGCTGCTCAGCCTGACGCAGGGCCGCGAAGCGGAAATGTTCGAACGCTCGATCGACCTGCTGGTCAGCCGCTTGCGCCAGCACCTCAGGGACGATGCGCGCGAGCCCCGCTACATCAAGACCGTGCGCAGCGAGGGCTATGTCTTCTCGACGCCCGTTGAGATCCGGGAGGCACGGCAGTGAATCTCCGTGCCTTGCCCTGGCCCCGTACGATGGGCTCGCGGCTGTTCCTGATCCTGCTGGCCGGCCTTATCGTCGCCCATGGCCTGTCGTTCGGCGTACTGTTTGCCGAGCGCTACATCACCGCGCGCCAGGTCATGCTCGGCACCCTGGAGACCGACGTCTCCACCTCGATCGCGATCCTGGACCGCCTGCCCGCGGCGGAGCGCCCGCAGTGGCTGCGACACGTGAACCGCGGCAATTACCAGTACATCCTGGGGCCGGGCCTGCCAGGCGTGCCGGAGATGTCGGCGCAGGCCACGGAAGTTGCCGACCGGATCATGGAAGCGAGCGGCGGCCGCTTCCCGGTCAGGGTCGAGTCCATCCCCGGCCAGGGCAAGCGCATGCAGGCCCACCTGACCCTCAGCGATGGCAGCCCGCTGACCATCGACGTGTATCCGAAGCCGACCCCGGTCGCGCAATGGCTGCCTTATGTGCTGCTGATCCAGTTGCTGCTGCTGGTGCTGTGCTGCTGGCTTGCCGTGCGCCTGGCGATCCGCCCGCTGGTGGCGCTGGCCAATGCCGCCGACGCGCTCGACCCGAATGCCAGGACCCAGCCGCTGGGCGAGACCGGGCCCACCGAACTGGTACGCGCCGCGCGCGCATTCAATGCCATGCGCGAGCGCATTGGCCGCTTTGTCGAGGAGCGCGTGCAGATCCTGGCCGCGATCTCGCACGACCTGCAGACGCCGATCACGCGGATGAAGCTGCGCGCCGAAATGACCGAAGACTCTGAAGACAAGCGCAAGCTGGTGGACGACCTCAACGAGATCGAGACGCTGGTGAAGGAGGGGCTGGCCTACGCGCGCGCCACGCATGGCGATGGCGAGACGCCGTCGCGGATCGACATCGGGTCGTTCGTCGAGAGCCTGGTCTACGACTACCAGGACACCGGCAAGGCCGTCACCATCCTGCAGCGTGCCGGCGGCACCCTCGAGACCCGCCCGCACGCCTTGCGCCGCATCCTGACCAACCTGACCGACAACGCGCTCAAGTTCGGCGGCGCGGCGGAGCTGAGCGTGCAGCGTGAGGAAGGCGGCGCGGTGATCATCAGC
Organism: Cupriavidus sp. CPT47-8839-RL05A; assembly: GCF_058792255.1. Taxonomy (NCBI): domain Bacteria; kingdom Pseudomonadati; phylum Pseudomonadota; class Betaproteobacteria; order Burkholderiales; family Burkholderiaceae; genus Cupriavidus; species Cupriavidus sp. CPT47-8839-RL05A. Next base: position 74,311 of record NZ_JBYTEG010000012.1, read on the forward strand.
GTGCTCGACCGCGGGCCCGGCATCCCGGCAGAGCAGCTCGAGTCTGTGCTGCAGCCGTTTGTCCGGCTCGAGGCATCGCGCAACCGGGAGACCGGCGGCACCGGCCTGGGCCTGGCGATTGCCCACCAGCTTGCGCTGGCGATCGGCGGCTCGCTGACGCTGCGCAATCGCGAGGGCGGTGGCCTGGAGGCGCGGCTCAGGGTGGGTTGAGCCGCCGCCCGCCACATTACCAGCCGCCCCCCAGCGCACGGAACGTTGCCACTGCCGCGCGCGCATTGTCGGCGCCCACACGTGCCTGCTGGTCGCGCGCGGCCAGCAGCAGGCGGTCTTCCTCCAGCACTTCGAACAGGCTGACCGCGCCGCCCTTGTAGGCGTCCTCGGCGGCGCCGCGCGAGCGCGCGTGGGCAGCCACTTCCACGGTCAGCTCCTTGCCCTGCAACTCCAGCTGGGTCAGCGTAATGATCGCGTTCTCCACGTCCTCGGTGGCGCGCAGCATGGCCTTGCGATAGGTGGCCAGGGCTTCGGCGTTGGCGCCCTTGGCCTGCGCCACTTCGGCGTCCACCCGGCCGAAGTCGAACAGCCGCCAGCGCAGTCCCGCGATCGCGGCGGGCTGGAAGGCGGACCCGGTGAACAGCTTGCCGGCGGAGAGGCTCTCGAAGCCGAGCAGCGCTGACAGCGACAGCTTCGGGTAGTACTCGGCAGTGGCCACGCCGATGCGGGCACTGGATGCCGCCAGCCGGCGCTCCGCGGCAATCACGTCCGGGCGGCGTTGCAGCAGGTTGGCCGGACCTTGCGCCACGGTGATCTGCGGCACGGCGGTGCGTTCGGTCGGCGTCAGGAGTTCGGCGGCATAGGTGCCTGGATGCGCGCCCATCAGTACATCGAGGCGGTTCAGTTGTGTCTCCAGCTCGATCTGCAGCGGCGGGATGGTCACGCGGGTCTGTGCCAGCTGTGCTTCCGCCTGGGACCGTTCCCGCTCCGCGCCGATGCCATCAGCCAGGCGCAGCTGAACCAGCTCGAGCAGCTTGGCATTGGTCCGCACCTGCTGTTGCGCGATGGCGATGCGCTGCTGCGCGCCGCGCACGCGGAAATAGGCATCTGCCGCTTCGGCGGCCACCAGCACGCGCACGCCCATGTGCTCGGCTTCCGCGGCCTGGGCCTCCGCGCTGGCGGCCTCGGCACCGCGCCGCAGGCCGCCGGCCACGTCGATCTCCCAGCTTGCCCCCACGCCTGCGCTGTACACCGTCTTGTTGCGGTCAAAGCCCGGCGCGTTCTTGCCGAGGCTGCCCAAGGGTCCTTCCAGCGACTGGCGCCGCCTGGCCACGCTGCCGGACAACGATGCCTGCGGCAGCAGTTCGGCGCCGGCGTGGCTGGCCGCGGCGCGCGCCTGGTCGACCCGCGCAATGGCCGCCGCCAGGTCGAGGTTCTGCTCCAGCGCGCGCTGGATGACGCGCGTCAGCGCGGGATCGTCAAAGGCCAGCCACCAGCTGTCCAGTGACGGCGCCGGCTGCGTGGCCTCGCGGGCGTCCAGCGCCGCTGCGTGCGGATAGGCCGCGGGCATGTCCGAGGCCGGCGTTTGGTACTCGGGGCCGACCGCGCAGGCCACCAGGGTGGCCGCGGCGCTGGCCGCAAGCAGGGTGGGCAGGAGGCGTGCGATACCGGCGCGGGTGCGTCGGAGCGGGGGATGGAATCGACTTTGGGGCATGACGGACACCTTTCAACAGCGACGGATAAAGCACAAGCCAAAAACTAACTTGCATGATGATAGTTACTACTCTAGACTAACTTTCAAATTGATAGCAACCCCATTTTCGGAGGAAGCCCGTCATGCAGAGAAAGCCGCTTGCTAAAACCCCGTGCCCCGTCGCTCGCACGCTGGCCCGCGTCGCCGACAGCTGGAGCGTCCTGATCCTGCGCGAAGCGTTCTACGGTGTGACGCGCTTTGACGAGTTCCAGCACAACCTGGGCATCGCGCCCAACATGCTGACCCGCCGCCTGAACTCGCTGGTGGAGGAGGGCATGCTGGTGCGGCGCCCGTACTGCGACCGCCCGCCGCGCTCGGAGTACGTCCTGACCGAGCGCGGCAACGACTTCCGCCCGGTCTTGCTGGCCATGCTGGCCTGGGGCAACAAGCATCTCGCGCCCGAAGGCGAAAGCGTGCAGCTGGCCAACCGGCTTACCGGCGAGCGTGTCGAGCCGGTACTGGTCGATGCCGCCAGCGGCCGCCCTGTCACCGACCCCGATTTCCACATCGCTCCCGGCCCGGCGGCTACCGACGGCCTGCGGCGACGGCTGAACCGCTCGGCCGAGGCCTGACCCGAACTCTCCCGAACCCTCCACCTATTCCGCCTCGCAGGCGGGGTAAGCCTTGAAAGCAGAAAGGAAGTGCCATGAGCAGTAATACGCTGACTGATCGGGCGGGTACCGAACCCGTTCCCGCTTCGAAATCCAAGGCCAGCCCCAGGCGGCTGCTGGCGACCGGCGCGCTGGTTGTCGCCGGACTGGCCGCGATCGGCTACGGCTACCACTGGTGGACAACGGCTCGCCACCTGCAGAGTACCGATGACGCCTATGTCGGCGGCGATGTCACGGTGATCGGCGCCAAGGTCGGTGGCTACATCGCGGAAGTCACGGTGACGGACAACCAGACGGTCCACGCGGGCGACGTGCTGGTGCGTATCGACGACCGCGACTACCGCGCCGCACTGGCCAAGGCGGAAGGCGCCGTGGCCGCGCAACAGGCACTGCTGGCAAACCTGGATGCCACCGCGCGCCTGCAGGAGGCGGTCATCGCCCAGGCCAGGGCTGGCATCTCGGCTACTATTGCAGACACCGTACGGGCGCGCGACGACCAGGTGCGCTACGCCAGCCTGGTGGCGAAGGCGGCTGTCTCCATCCAGAGCTCGCAGAAGGCTGACTCGGACTACAAGCAGGCCCAGGCCAATGGCGAGAAGGCGCGTGCCTCGCTGCTGGCCGCGCAGCGCCAGCTGGACGTGATCGGCACGCAGAAGCAGCAGGCGCAGGCGTCATTGGCGCAGGCGATTGCCGAGCGCGACATCGCCAAGCTGAACCTTGGCTATACGGAACTGCGCGCGCCCGTGGACGGCACCGTGGGCAACCGGCGCGCCCGCGTCGGCGCCTTTGCCGGTGCCGGCAGTCAGTTGCTGTCCATCGTGCCGGCCAGCGGGCTGTGGGTGGACGCGAACTTCAAGGAAGGGCAACTGGCGCACATGCGCCCCGGCATGCCGGTCGAAATTGAAGCCGATGTGCTGCCGGGGCGGGTCTTCCATGGCCACGTTGCCAGCCTGGCGCCCGCCACCGGTGCGCAGTTCAGCGTGCTGCCGCCGGAGAATGCCACCGGCAACTTCACCAAGATCGTCCAGCGCGTGCCGGTGCGGATCCGCCTGGACGAGCAGGACGCCCGGCTTGGCGTCCTGCGCCCGGGCCTGTCGGTGATCGCCCAGGTCAACACGCAGCCAGGCAAGCAGGTGCAGTGATGACCACGGCCACCCAGACCACCGCTGCGTCCGCCGTGGCGGCGATGCCGGACGAGATGTCCACCGCCGCCAAGGTGTTCGCCTTCAGCACGATGTGCGTGGGCATGTTCATCGCCTTACTGGATATCCAGATCGTATCCGCCTCGTTGCGCGATATCGGCGGCGCGCTCTCGGCCGGCGCCGATGAAACCGTCTGGGTGCAGACCAGCTACCTGATCGCCGAGATCATCGTCATTCCCTTGTCCGGCTGGCTGTCGCGCGTGATGTCGACGCGCTGGCTATTCGCCGCCTCCGCGGCGGGCTTCACGGTGGCCAGCCTGCTGTGCGGGGTGGCGTGGGACATCAACAGCATGATCGTGTTCCGGGCGCTGCAGGGTTTCCTGGGCGGCTCGATGATCCCGATGGTGTTCACCACGGCCTTTGCCTTCTTCGTCGGCCCCCAGCGCGTCATCGCCGCCGCCACGGTGGGCGGGCTGGCCTCGCTGGCGCCGACGCTGGGGCCCACCATCGGCGGCTGGATCACCGATCACTATTCCTGGCACTGGCTGTTCTTCATCAACCTGGTGCCGGGCATCTTCGTCACCATCGCCGTGCCGCTGCTGGTCAAGGTCGACCGGCCCAACTGGTCGCTGGTGCGCGGTGCCGATTACCTGGGCATGGTGCTGATGGCGCTGTTCCTGGGTTGCCTCGAATACACGCTGGAGGAAGGGCCGCGCTGGGACTGGTTCGGCGACGACGTGATCCTGGCCACCGCCTGGATCTCCGGCTTGTCGGGCGTGGCGTTCATCTGGCGCACGCTGACCTATGCCAACCCGCTGGTGGACCTGCGCGCGCTCAAGGACCGCAACTTCGCGCTTGGCTGCTTCTTCTCCTTTGTCACCGGCATCGGCATCTTTGCCACCATCTACCTGACGCCGCTGTTCCTGGGGCGCGTGCGCGGCTTCAGCGCGCTGGATATCGGGCTGGCGGTGTTTTCCACGGGCGTGTTCCAGATGGCGTCGATCCCGCTCTATGCCTTCCTGGCCAACCGGGTCGACCTGCGCTGGCTGATGATGATCGGCCTGGGGCTGTTCGCGGTGTCGATGTGGTACTTCGCCCCCATCACGCACGACTGGGGCGCGGCGCAACTGCTGCTGCCGCAGGCGCTGCGCGGCATGGCCCAGCAGTTCGCGGTGGCGCCCACGGTGACGCTGACCCTGGGCAGCCTGCCGCCGGAGCGGCTCAAGCTTGCGTCCGGGCTGTTCAACCTGATGCGCAACCTGGGCGGAGCCATCGGCATCGCCGCCTGCGCGACCGCGCTCAACAACCGCGGCAACATGCACTTCCTGCGCGAGGCAGAGCACCTGAACATCCGCAATGAAGCCATGGGCAACCTGTTGCAAGGGATCAGCGACCAGTTCGTCGCGGCCGGGCACGATGCCCTCGATGCGCAGACCGCGGCCCTCAGGCAATTGTGGGGGCTGGCCTGGCGCGAGGCGCAGACCCAGACCTTTGGCGACATCTTCCTGCTGATCCTGGTCTGCTTCGCGATCGCCACCGCCATGGTGCCGCTGATGCGCAAGGTTGGAGCGCCGAAGGGTCCGTCGGCAGACGCGCATTGATGAAGGAACGACCATGAATATCAGTCTGTGCAAGCGGTTCCTGTCTGTCGCGCTGATCGCGGGGAGCGTCACGGTGGCGTATGCGGGGGAGCGCCCGCGCGACAACGGTGTGGCGTGCGCTCGTGCAGCGAATGCTTATTGCAATCTTCCAGATAAGGGCTATAGGCCAATGCCGCAAGGCGTGCCGCAGGGAGAGTCCGATTGACTGGTGTGCCAGTCCTCAACCGGGCTGCTTTGTATCTACGTATGTCGCCATCACGGATCCATACACAGCAATACAAATCCCCCTGAAATCCGACACATGCCGCTTGCCATGGCCTCCTAGACTCGTGCTCACATTGATCACGCAAACAGGAGAAGAAGATGTCGAAGACAGTCGATTTACCCCGTCGAGGCTTTCTGGGTGCAGCGGCAGCGACGCTGGCCACCGCGCCGTTCGGGCTGCCGCAGGCCGCCCGCGCGCAAAACGGTGTGTCGAAGGCGCCGGCGCTGCCCTTGACCACGCCGGGCACCCATGCCAGCTTCGCGCCGATCAAGCACGTCAATGCCGGCGTGCTCAATATCGGCTACGCCGAGGCCGGCCCTGCCACAGGGCCGGTCGCGCTGCTGCTGCACGGCTGGCCCTACGATATCCACAGCTTTGTCGACGTGGCACCGCTGCTGGCGGCCCGCGGCTATCGGGTGGTCATTCCCCACCTGCGTGGCTTTGGCTCGACGTCCTTCCTGTCTGCCGACACCATGCGCAACGGCCAGCCCGTGGCAATCGCCGCCGACATGATCGCGCTGATGGACGCGCTGAATATCCGCAACGCCGTCGTGGCCGGTTTTGACTGGGGCGCGCGCACCGCCGACATCATGGCGGCGATCTGGCCGGACCGCTGCAGGGGGCTGGTCTCGGTCAGCGGCTACCTGATCGGCAGCCAGGCAGCCGGCAAGCAGCCGCTACCGCCTGAGGCCGAGCTCCAGTGGTGGTACCAGTTCTATTTCTCCACCGATCGGGGCCGCGCCGGCTACCAGAAGTACACGCACCAGTTCGCCAGGCTGATCTGGAAACTGGCATCGCCGCAATGGCAGTTCGATGATGCGACGTTCAACCGCAGCGCCGCCGCCTTCGACAATCCCGACCACGTGGAAATCACCATCCACAACTATCGCTGGCGGCAGGGGTTGGCCAGCGGCGAGGCCAGGTTCGACGACTTCGAGAAGCGGCTCGCTACGGCGCCAGCCATCGGCGTGCCCACCATCACCATGGAAGGCGATGCCAACGGCGCGCCGCACCCCGAGCCCAGCGCCTATGCCAGCAAGTTCACGGGCCGCTACGAGCACCGGGACCTGACCGGGGGGATCGGCCACAACCCGCCGCAGGAAGCGCCCACAGCGTTTGCGCAGGCGGTGCTCGACGTTGACAGGCGCTGACGAAAGCGGGGGCGCAATGCGCAGATTGCTGATACTGGCTGCCATGACGCTGTCGGCGCTGGCATCGGAGCTGGGCGGCGCAGGCCATCGGTGCGCATGGTCGGGCATGCCCCGGACCATGCGCCCGGAGAAGCGGGCACGAAACAGGGGCGGCTCGGGCGCTGAGGGCTACACCGGCGCATGATAATATTCGCATGCGAACGAAAATCCCCCCCTTTATGGCGCACCAGACATGGAACATCGCCTCGTCTACCTGTTGAACGTGGGCCAGCGGCGCCTGCAGCGCTGGTCACAAACGCGCACTGCCGCGGGTGGCGTGACACCAGCCCAGGCCGGACTGCTTTTCTTCCTGGGCAGCAACGATGGCGCGCTGACGAGCGAGGCTGCCGCGGCGCTGGGCCTGGGCGCGCCTGGGATGAGCGGCCTGGCCGACCGGACCGAAAGGGCCGGCCTGATCGAGCGCCGGCCGGACGAGAACGATGGCCGTGCCTCGCGCCTGTGGCTGACGGAGGCAGGGCGCCTGGCGCGCCAGCGTTCCAAGGCGAGCATGAAGGCATTGAATGCCAGGCTGACCGAAGGTTTCACCGCCGCCGAGATCGACGTGGTGGCGCGCTGGCTGACCAGCCTGCAGACAAAGTTTCCGGCCGCGGACGAGGGCGAGGTGTAGCCTGGCAGCGGCCGGAAAGCGAGGCAGTCGACTTACTGCCCGGCAACCCTGGTGAAGTCAGGTTTGCGTTTTTCGGCGAAGGCGGAGAATGCTTCCCGGGCTTCCGCACTGGCCAGCCGCTCCTCGAACCTGGCGCTTTCGCTGTTCATCTGCGAAACCAGTTTTTCCGCATCGCGCATGAGCTGTTTCATTGCGCTCAGGGAGCCCGCCGGCCTGGCGGCAATCTTCTCGGCCATCCGGCGCGCATCCGTGCGCAGCTGGTCATTGGCGCAAATCTTGTTCGCAATGCCCCATGCCACGGCGGTTTGCGCATCAAGCGGCTCGCCCAGCGCGAACATCTCGAAGGCCCTGGCGTGTCCGATCCGCAGCGGGAGCAGGTAACTCGACGCCGCTTCGGGAACCAGGGCGAGATTGACGAAAGGCGTGATCAGTTGCGCATCCTGGCCGAGTACGACGTAATCACAATGCAGCAGCATGGTGGTCCCGACGCCGACGGCCTTGCCATTGACCGCGGCGACAATCGGTACGGTCGAATTGGCAAGGGCGCGCAGGAAGCGATGCACGTGACGTTCGCTGGGGCCATTTCCCGAGGCGATCGCCGCGAATTCGCCGAGATCATTGCCGGCGGTAAAGCTGTCTCCGTCCCCCTGCAACAGCAATACCCGGATAAGCCGGTCCTGCTGTGCCTGCTCGATAGTGTCGGCAAGCGCGCCGTACATCTCGTTCGTCAAGGCGTTCTTCTTGTCCGTCCGGGCAAGCGTAAGGGTCAGCACGCCGCCGGTGAGGTCAACGCGGATTTCCGGGGTCATTGGTCGGTCTCCAGGTGAGAGTTGCACGCCTGCCGTGCAGGCTTCGCGATTAAGTTCGCATACGAAGTATATAGATGGTTCGCGTGCGAAGTAAACGATGGAGGCCGGGCAGCGTGCGGAATCAGCACCTGGGCCAGCGTCCTCCACACAGACGGTGCGGGCAGACGCGTGCTTGCGGTGCTGATAGGCGCGGAATACAGCACAAGCGGAAAGCGAACTTGCATGATGATAGTGACTGCTCTAGACTGACTTTCAAATCGATAGCAAGTAGGTTTTTCGAGGGAGCCAATCATGCAGAGGAAGCCACTTGGTGAAACGCCGTGTCCGATCGCACGCACCGCGGCCCGCGTTGCCGACAGCTGGAGCGTATTGATCCTGCGCGAAGCCTTTTACGGCGTGACCCGGTTCGACGAGTTCCAGCAAAACCTGGATATCGCACCCAATATGCTCACCCGTCGCCTGAACTCGCTTGTCGAAGAAGGCATGCTGGAGCGTCGCCAGTACTGTGACCGCCCGCCCCGCTCCGAGTACATCCTGACCGAGCGCGGGCGCGATTTCCGCCAGGTGCTGCTGGCGATGCTGGCCTGGGGCAACAAGCATCTCGCGCCTGAAGGCGAAAGCGTGCAGTTGGCCAACCGGCGCACCGGCGTGCGCGTGGAGCCTGTGCTGGTCGACGCCGCCAACGGGCGCCCGGTCACCGATGCCGACTATCACCTTGCGCCCGGCCCGGCTGCCAGCGACCGCGTGCGCCAGCGGCTGACCCGCTCGGCCGAAGCCTGAGACGGATTTCCCGCATGGCCAATTCTTGTTGCAACTTTCAAGGCCCGGCCACCGGGCGGCGGCTGATCTCGGCGCCGCGGCGATACGGGCAACCGTGGCGCGGGCGGGAATCGATCCAGGCGAGGTCGGCAGCGTGGTGTTCGGAAACGTGATCCAGGCCGGCAACCGCATGAACCCGGCCCGGCAGGCTGCCATCGGGGCAGGGCTGCCGGTTTCGGTTCCGGCGATGACCGTCAACCGTGTCTGCGGCTCGGGAGCGCAGGCGATCGCCACGGCCGCCGACGAGGTGCGGCTCGGTTATGTCGACATCGCTGTCGCCGGCGGCATGGAGAACATGGACCGTGCGCCATATCTGATGCCGTCCGGCCGCTGGGGGCAGCGCATGGGCGATTCCGTCCTGTACGACAGCATGCTGCACGACGGCCTGTTCGACGCCTTCTCCGGTGAGCACTCCGGATGGCATACCGAGGACCTTGTCGCCCGCTACGCCCTGACCCGCGAGGCCCAGGATCGCTGGGCCGAGCGTTCGCAGCGGAATTTCGCGCTGGCGCAGGCGAACGGGCGATTCACCGGCCAGATTGCCGGGGTGGCGACCAAAGGGAAGGGCGGTACGGCCATGTTCGACGTGGATGAAGCCAACCGCCCTGATACCAGCCTCGATACGCTCGGCCGGCTCAAGCCGGCTTTTCGACCGGACGGCACGATTACCGCCGGCAATGCGCCCGGGCTCAACAGCGGCGCAGCGGCCATGATCGTGGCCGAACGTTCGGTGGCTGAAGCCAGGGGGCTGGAGCCGATGGGACGATTGGCCGCTTATGGTGTCGGGGCCGTGGAGCCCGGCATGTTCGGGCTGGGTCCGGTCCCGGCGGTGCGGCAGGCGCTGCAACGCGCCGGCTGGGAGCTGGGCGACATTGAACGCATCGAGATCAATGAAGCATTTGCCGCGGTGCCGCTGGCCGTCGCGGCCGAGCTCGGATTGCCGCACGACATCATAAACGTCGACGGTGGCGCCATTGCCCACGGCCATCCGATCGGTGCGACCGGCGCCGTGCTGACGACGCGGCTGCTGCATGCCATGCGGGCCGACGGCATACGGCGCGGCATCGTCACGCTGTGCATCGGCGGCGGACAAGGGATTGCGCTGGCGCTCGAGGCGCTGGCCTGATCCGTCTGTTCTCGTGACGGGCGTGCATGGATCGGAAAGATCAGCGCAAACTATCTGGAGAAGAAATGAGCATTCAATACATTGAGGACCTCGCGCCGGGCCAGAAATACGGTTCGGGGCGGCTGACCGTCGAGCCAGAACGGATCAAGGCCTTTGCTGCCGAGTTCGACCCGCAGCCTTTCCACCTCGATGAAGCCGCTGCACGCGACACCCTATTTCGTGGACTGGCGGCGAGCGGTTGGCATACCGCCGCGCTGACGATGCGCCTGCTGGTCGACGGCGAATTCCGGCCCGCAGGCGGCATTGTCGGCGCGGGCTTCGAGGAACTGCGCTGGCCAAAACCGGTACGCCCCGGCGATGAACTGCATATCGAGAGCGAGATACTGGAAGTGCGGATTTCGAAATCGCGCCCCGACCAGGGCATCGTGAAGGTGCGTACCACAACCTTCAACCAGGCCGGCGAGCCAGTGCAGGTTTTCACCGGCAACCTGATCGTCCGGCGGCGCCCCGCAGCCGCCGCGCAGGCAGATGCGTCATGAAGATTCTTGTACTCGGTGCGGAGGGGGGCATGGGCGGGATGCCAGTTTGCGCCGCGGCGATCGGGCATAGCCGCGGCGCAGGCGGGTGACCGCATTGCCCGGCCAGCTTGAGGCTCTTGGCAATGCGGGTCAGCTTGGCGTGTTCGTTGCTCAGGAAGGCTTGCGCCTGGGCCATTGTCATCGGCTCGATCGCGCGCTGGAGATTGACGGCGCGCCGGATACGGCTTTCCGGGCTGACCCGCCCACGCATTCATGGCCTCCACCACCCGTGCCGTCATGGCATCCGGTGTCTGTCGGATCAAGTGGCGGCCGTGGGCGTGTTCACGCCGCTGTCGTTCAAATCCGCGGGCGTCATCTCGTTCGCATCGGCAGGCATCCTGATCCGGTACCAGATGGCATACATCGCTGGCAGGAACACCAGCGTCAGCACCGTGCCGGCAAAGGTGCCGCCGATCAGCGTGTAAGCCAGCGTCCCCCAGAACACTGAATGCGTCAACGGTATAAAGGCCAGGATAGCCGCCAGCGCGGTCAGGATCACTGGCCGGGCACGTTGTACCGTGGCTTCGACGACAGCGTCGAACGGCGCCAGTCCCGCGCGCTTGTTCTGGTGGATCTGCCCGATCAGAATCAGCGTGTTGCGCATCAGGATGCCGGACAGTGCGATCAAACCGACCAGGGCGTTGATGCCGAATGGCTGCCGGAACAGCAGCAAGGTCGGGACTACGCCGATCAGTCCCAGCGGGCTGGTGGCGAGCACCATGACCATGGCCGAGATCGATCGCACTTGCAGGATGATGATCAGCAAGGTCAACGCAAGCATGATCGGGAACAGTGGCAGCAAGGCCTTGGTGGCCTTGTCGGATTCCTCGGTGGCGCCGGCCTGCTCGATCCGGTAGCCGGCCGGCAGCCTGGCGATGACCGGTTGCAGTTGCTGCAGGACGGCCGCGGACACGTCGGGTGGCTGCAGCCCCTCGGCGATGTCGCCGCGCACCGTAATGGCAGGCGTTCGGTCGCGCCGGCGCAGGATCGGGTCTTCCATGCGCACATCGACGGTGCCTACCTGCGAGAGCGGAATGCGCTGTCCTGCCGCACCGGTCAACGTGAAGCCGGAGATCTTCTCCGGGTCCAGGCGTATGTCTCCCGCGGCGCGTGCCAGGACCTGCACCGAGCGAATGTCCTCGCGGACTTCGGTGACCGGCAGGCCGTTGAGGAGAAGCTGCAATTGCTGGGCGACGCCGCTGGAAGTCAGGCCGACGGCCTGCAGCCGATCCTGCTGCAGCGTAAAGTGCAAGGCGGGCGCGCGCGGTCCCCAGTCGGTATTGACGGTTCTCATCAGTGGGCTGGTGTCCATCACCCGGCGCACGTCCGCCGCAATGGCACGCAGCTTGTCCGGGTCCGGCCCGGCGACGCGGAATGCCACGGGGAAGGGCGAGTATGGGCCGAATACCAGTTGGTTGACGCGCACCCTGGCCTCTGGCGCGAGTCCGGCGGCGACCGCCTGGCGCAGCCTGAGCTTCAGCGCCTCGCGTTCGTCCTGGTTCTCAGTCCGCACCACGATCTTTGCGAAGGAGGGATCCGGCAGCTCGGGGGACATGGCGAGATAAAACCGGGGCGCACCCTGACCGATGTAGGCCGTCACGATCTTCGCCTCTGCCTGCCTGGCGAGCCACGCTTCCACCTTGGACGTTGCCGCGCTGGTCTGGGCGATGGACGTGCCATAAGGCATCTGGACTTCGACCAGCACCTCGGGCCGGTCGGAAGTCGGGAAGAATTGCTTTTTCACCAAGCCCATGCCCAGCACGGACACCACAAAGCTGCCCACCACGACGGCGGCCACGATCCATTTGCGCTGGATGACGCGCCCTAGCAGACGTCGGAAGCGGTTGTAGTTCAAGGTGCCATAGATGGCATCGTGGCCGCCTTCGGCCTTGCCGATCTCAGGCAGCAGCTTGACGCCCAGGTAAGGCGTGAAGGCGACGGCGACGATCCAGGACACGACCAGTGCAATGCCCACGATCCAGAACATGTTGCTGGTGTATTCGCCGGCGGTGGAACGCGCAAAACCGTTGGGCATGAAGCCCACCGCCGTCACCAGGGTGCCGGACAGCATCGGCGCGGCAGTGTGACTCCAGGCATAGGCGGAGGCGGCAACGCGGCCGTAGCCTTCCTCCATCTTGACCACCATCATCTCGATCGCGATGATGGCGTCGTCCACCAGCAGGCCCAGCGCAAGGATCAGCGCGCCCAGGGTAATGCGGTCAAAGTTCTTGCCAGTGGCCGCCATGACGACGAACACTGCGGCCAGCGTCAGCGGCACAGCCGCTGCAACGACGATACCGACGCGCCAGCCCATGCTCAGGAAACACACCGCCAGCACCACGAGCAGGGCGACAAAGAACTTGACCATGAACTCATCGACCGATGCGCTGATGTTGACGGACTGGTCGGTCACTTTGGTCAGGCTCATGCCCAGCGGCAACGCTTCATTGATTGCTGACACTTCCGCATCCAGCGCCTTGCCCAGGTCCAGGCCGTTCCAGCCGTCGCGCATCACGATGCCCAGCAGCAGTGCGGGTTCGCCGTTGTTGCGGATCAGGAAGGTCGCCGGATCCTCATAGCCGCGTTCAACCGTGGCGACATCCGAAAGCTTGAGGGTCCGGCCCTGCGCCACCACTGGCGTGTCCCGGATCTTCTGCAGTTTGTCGAAGGCGCCGTCGAGGCGAATGAAAACCCGGGGACCCGAGGTGTCGATCGAGCCGGCCGGCGTGAGGGCGTTCTGGCTGTTCAGCGCGGTGAAGATGTCCTGCGGCGAGATACCCAACGTGGCCAGGCGATCATGGGAAAAGGAAACGAAAATGCGTTCGGACTGTTCCCCGATGATGTTCACTTTCTTCACGCCCGCTACGTGCAGAAGTCTCTGCCGCAGTGTTTCGGCGTCGCGTACCAGCACCCGATGTGGCTCGCCTTTTGCCTTCAACGCAAACAGGGCGAAGGTTACGTCCGAATACTCGTCATTGACGATCGGGCCGATGACGCCGGCAGGCAAGCTGCCCGACTCGTCCAGAATCTTCTTGCGCGCCTGATAGAACTCCTCCTGGACCTCCGACGGCGGTGTGCTGTCGAGCAGGGTCACTGTGGTGAACGCCAGGCCAGGCCGCGTGTAGGTTTCGGTGCGGTCATACCAGCGCAGTTCCTGCATGCGCTTTTCCAGTCTTTCCGCCACCTGGTCCTGCATCTCCTGCGCCGTCGCTCCCGGCCAGGCCGTGATGACCGTCATGGTTTTCACCGTGAAGGCGGGATCTTCCGCCCGGCCCAGCTGGAAGAAGGCGATAACGCCGGCCAGCGACACCAGGACGATCAGGAACAGCGTGACAGATCGTTCACGGACAGCGAGTGCCGAAAGGTTGAACCCACTCATTGCTGCACTCCACGAGCAGGAATCGGACTGGCTCCGGTTCCGCTTGCCGCGATGCGAACCTGCTCGCCGTCGCGCAGAAGATGGGCGCCGAGGGCAACGATCCGGTCCCCGACCCTGAGTTCACCTGCGACACGCGCGGCGTCGTCATCCAAACCGCGGACCTTCACCGGGCGCCAGGTGACGCGATTGGATCTCTCGTCCAGCACCCACACGCCAGGGCCTTTGCCCGGGTCGAAGAGGGCACCGATCGGCACCTGCAGGTCGACTTGCTTCGACGGGCGGATTTCCGGAATCCGGAGGGTAACGGTCGCGCCGAGCGGGGCCTCGGCCAGCGTGCCTTCGAGCACGTACCTTGCTTCATAGGTGCGGGTCAGCCGGTCCGCCGAGTCGGAAAGCTGCCGGAGTTTCGCCGGCACGGTCAATGTGTCATTGCCGTATAGCGTCGCCTGGCTTACGGAGCCCACGGGGGGGCGGAGCGTTTCCGGCAGGTGAACGATGGCTTCGCGGCGGCCGGCATGCGCCACGCGTACCACGACCTGGCCGGCGTTGACGACTTGGCCGGCATCGGCCAGCGTCTCGACGACTACGCCGTCGGCGTCGGCGAGCAAAACCGCGTAGCCAGTTGCATTGCGCGCCACATCGGCCTGGGCTTCCGCTGCGTTGAGCTGTGCCCTGGCCGACTCCGCCGCGGCCTTGATCTGGTCATAGGACGAGGCCGATACGGCGCCGGACCCGACCAGGTCGCGATACCGGGCCTCATCCTCCGCGGTTTGCCTGGCCCGCGCCCGCGCGGCGACGACGGCCTCCTGCTGGGCGTGCGCCGCCAGCTTGAGGTCGTTCGGGTCGATGCGCATGAGCGGCTGGCCGCGCTTGACGGTCTGGCCGGTATCGACCAGCCGCTCCAGCACTTTGCCAGAGACACGAAAGCCCAGATCGCCCTGGACCCGGGCGGCAACGGTCCCCGTGAATGAACGTGTCGTGGCGGCCGGGTCCTGAACGGTCCCGATTTTGACCAGCGGCGGCTGGCTGCGCGGATCGGGAGGCGCCGTATCGCCGCAAGCGGCTAATACAAGCGGCAACACGCACGCGGCGGCGGATGAGGCAAAGCGGCGCTGAAGCATAAGGTCCTCTCAAGCGAGACTGGACCTGGATTATTGTTCTTGTGACCAATTTAGTCAATGGTCACAATCAAATCCGCTAGCGATGTGCACCACCTTAAGGAGCAAGGCTGCGCAGTATCAGGCTGGAAAGCTGGACGTGGGCCTCCGCAGCGAGATCGAGGTTGTGCTGTAGCAGCAGCGGATCGATGTAAGGGCGCATGACGAGATAGATGCCCTTGGCGGTCTCATCCAGTGGCGTCTTGCGCTCAAACTCCCCGGACTTGCGTCCTTCCAGAACAATCCGCATTACCACTTGCTTGATGTGGTCCTCATAGGTGAGAACAGGCTGCCACCGCTCCTGGGCTGCCGCCGAAGCAATGGCGTAGAGTTTGCGGTCCTGGAAGAAAAGACGGGCGCTGGCCTCCATCAGGGCCTTGAACAGGCGCCGCAATCGTTCCGACGCGGTCGGGACGTCTGCAATCGCCGCATCAACCTCGGCCGTGATGGCGCACAGGCAGTTCGCGCAGATCACTTCTCCGATCGCCTGCTTGGAATCGAAGAACTTGTAGATGTAAGCCTTGGAAAAGCCGATCGCCTTGGCCAGGTCGGAAACTGTCGTCTTCTCATAGCCATACAGGCTGAAGTGCTCGGTCGCCGCCGCCACGATCTGGGAGCGGACATTGTGGTCGACAGGGCCTCGGGACGGCAGGGCGGTGGGTGTGGTTTCGGTCATGCAGCGAGCTTAGCGCTCCAGATGGCTGTTGACAACCAGTGACCATTTTATAATATAGTCACACATTCCTGTTCGCCCTGGCTTCCGTGAACCCCATGCTTACCCATCGCTTTCTTGCCCTGCTGTTGAGTGTCGGCGTATTGACGGGTTGCGCCGTCGGCCCCGACTACAGACAACCGGGCGCCCCGCTCCCCGACCGCTACCTGGGCCAGTCCGGCGTTGAACAAAGGCAAGCGTCATCCGCTGCCGAGCTCGTCACGTGGTGGGAAGGGTTTGGCGATCCGCTGCTGACCCGGCTGGTGTCATTGGCATTGGATCAGAACCTGGACCTGGCGCAAGCGTCGGCGCGCGTCACCCAGGCACGCGCGGGGCTCGGCGTGGCCAATGCGGCCTTGCTTCCTTCGGGCAGCGCCAGTGCGCAGGCGGCCAGAAACTATCAGTCGATCGAGACGCCCCTCGGGAAGCTGCTCGATGCAACGCCCGGCTTTGACAGATATGGCAACAGCTACGAGGCCAATCTCGGCGCAGCCTGGGAACTGGATGTATTCGGTGGACTGCGCCGTGGGCGGGAAGCCGCCCTGGCGGAGTACCAGGCATCGACTGCGGGCGCGACCGCGACGCGTCTCGCTGTGGCCGCCCAAACTGCGGATCTCTATATCACCGTGCGCGGACTGCAGTCCCGCATTGCCATCGCCAGGCAGCAAGTGGAGACCCAGCAGAAGCTGCTTTCGACGGTGAGCCTGCTTTACAGCAAAGGGCTTGCCGCCGAACTGGAGGTACGACAGGCCGAAGGCGCGCTCGCTCAGGTCCGCGCGACCGTCCCGGTGCTGGAGACAGGCCTCGATGCAGCATTGAATGCGCTGGACGTAATGCTTGGTGTTCCGCCCGGCACGTATCGTGCCGAACTGGCCGGCCCTGAAGCGATTCCCGCCGCACCGCAGCTCGCCGGAACGGGCTCGCCGGCGGATCTGCTGCGACGCAGGCCCGATCTCATCGTCGCGGAGCGCCGGCTGGCGGCGGCGAACGCACGAATCGGTGTAGCCATTGCGGAGTACTACCCAAAATTCTCGCTCAGTGCCCTGTTGGGCAGCGCCACAACCGTAGCCAGCGGGAACCTCTTTTCCGCGGGCGCAAGCCAGGCAGCAGGCGTGCTGGGCCTGCGCTGGCGTCTGTTTGATTTCGGCCGCATCAATGCACAGATCGAACTGGCCCGAGGGCAGGAGGCAGAAGCGCTGGCGGCATACCGTCAGGCTGTGCTGCGCGCGACCGAGGATGTCGAAAATGCCTTCTCCGCGCTGATCAAGCGTGAAGATCAGGCAGGCACGCTGGCACAAGGCGAGACCTCGCTGACCCAGGCGCGCAATGCCTCATTTGCCGCCTACCAGAAAGGCGTGGTCCGCTTGATTGAGGTCTTGCATGCTGACGAGAGTCTTCTGCGGACGTCCGACGCCAGAGCGCAGGCACAGACAGAATCAGCGCGGGCCGCCGTGGCGGCGTTCAAGGCGCTCGGCGGGGGGTGGGAACCGGCAGCTGCCTTATAGGGCAATACCGCTCTAGTTGCCGGCTTTCTGGTAGTCGCGCACTGGCGTCAGAAACTCCAGCGTACGTGGTGCTTTCAGCAGATCGGCCAGCACCGCCTCATATTCGCGCCGGTAGGACGCTTTCAGGTGGTGGTCCCTGAAATGCTGCGCGCTGCAGGCCCAGTTCTCATAGAGAACAAGCGTGTCAGGATCTTCGAGCGAGCGGTGCAGATACGTGTTGATAAAGTCCGGCTCCTTCGACATCTGGTTGAGGACATCAAGGAGTTTTGACTCGAGCTCGGCGCGCCGCTCGGGCTTGCCCGGCAGATGGACGATAAAGGCAATGGATTGGTTCATGGTACTGCTCCAGGCAGGATGGGCCACCTCATGCGCGGACCGCGCTCACGCCGCGGCCCGCAAAGGCATTGACTTACAGTTGGCTCATGCCACCGTCGGCGATGATTTCGGTACCAACGATGAAGGCCGATTCCGGCGCCGACAGATGCAGCACCGTCGACGCAATCTCGGCCGGCTGGCCGAAGCGGCCCAGCGGGATCTGGCTCTGGATCTGCGCGGCGGTGGCCGACAGGGTGTCGGCTTCCAGGCCCAGCTTGCCATACAGCGGCGTCGTCACCGGCCCGGGGCTGACCACATTTACCCGGATGCCCGAGCTGACCAGCTCACCCGACAGGGTCCTGGCCAGCGAGATCAGTGCTGCCTTGCTGGCGGCATACACGGAAGACATCGGCATGCCGATGCGCGCATTGATCGAGCCGTTCAGCACGATCGACGTGCCCGGGTTCAGCAGCGGCAGCAGCGCCTGGATCTGGAAGTACGCGCCCTTCACGTTGGCGTTGAAGGTGGCGTCCCACAGTGCCTCGTCCACATCGGCAACGGCGGCAAACCTGGCAATGCCGGCGTTGATGAAGACGGCGTCCAGGCGGATGCCGGCGTCGGTCAGCTGGCGAGCCAGGTCACGCGCGGCCTGCACGGTGCCGGTTTCGTTGCGGATGGCGATGGCCTCGTTGCCGAGCGTGGCGCGGGCGACTTCCAGTGCCGCTGCGTCGCGGCCGGTGATGACCACGCGGGCCCCTTCCTGGGCGAATGCCTGGGCAGCCGCCAGGCCGATGCCGCTGTTGCCGCCAGTGACCAGAACGGTCTTGCCTTCGAAGCGATTCATGATGTCCTCCGGTTGGGAAAGTTGAACTTGAACAATCGCGTGACTGCAGTATGGGCGCTGGCCTCCGGTTTGCCATACGATCGATCCGACGAACACGTTCGAAGGAGTCGCACATGTTGTCGGAAGACGAACTGGCCCTGCTGGAGGCCATCCGCGAGGCCGGCAGCCTGTCGCGCGCGGCGGCCAGGCTGGGCAAGGCGCCGTCCACGGTGTCGCACGCCGCGCGGCAGCTGGAGCAGCGCTTCGACGCACTCCTGTTCGACCGCCGCCGCTACCGCCTGCAGCTGACGCGTGCCGGCGAATTGCTCACAGAAGAAGCCGCCCGGCTCGCGCAGGATGTCGCGCGCGTCACACAACGCGTGCGGCAGGTCGCCAACGGCTGGGAAGACCGGTTGTGGATCGTGACCGACGAGCTGATGGAATTCGAGACCCTGATGCCCGTCATGCATGCGTTCGACGCGCAGGAATCCGGCGTGGCGCTGCGCGTCACGCACGAAGTGCTGGCCGGCACCTGGGAAGCGCTGCGGGACGGCCGCGCCGACCTGGTCATCGGTGCCGCCAACGAGCCGCCCGCCATCCCTAACCTGGGGTGGTTCGAGCTGGGCGTGATCGAATGGGTGTTTGCGGTTTCGCCCCGGCATCCGCTGGCGGCCGCCCGCCAACCATTGACGCGTGAGGAGATCGCCCGCCATCGTGCCCTGGTGGTGGCAGATTCATCACGCCTCACGGGCGGCCGTGCTTACGGCATGGTGGGCGGACAGCGCCTGCTGGCCGTGCCGAGCATGCGAGCCAAGACCCTGGCGCAGCGCGATGGCCTGGGGATCGGCTGGCTGCCCAGGCACCGGGTCGGCTCGCTGCTGCAGCGCGGCGAACTGATAGAGAAGCGCACCGCCGACCCGCGCGAGCCCAACCTGCTCTACGTGGGCTGGCGCGGCGATCACGAAGGCCGCGCGCTGCAATGGTGGCTGGAGCAGTTGCGACGGCCCCGGCTGGCCAGGATGCTGGTGCGGGGCGTCGACGCCTACGCGTAGCTGGCAGGGCAGCGTCCTACCATCTAAAGTAGCTTGTGGCTTTGCGGTACCAGGCAAGGAGAATCGTGATGGCCCAAGGATTCGACGCGATCATCATCGGCACCGGGCAAGCCGGCCCCGCACTCGCTGCGCGGCTGGCCGGCGCGGGTATGAAAACGGCCGTCATCGAGCGCGCGCGTTTTGGCGGCACCTGCGTGAACACCGGCTGCATTCCCACCAAGACCCTCATCGCAAGCGCGTACGCAGCGCAACTGGCGCGGCGGGCTGCCGAGTACGGCGTGACCATCGGCGGGCCGGTCGCGGTCGACATGAAGCAGGTGAAGGCACGCAAGGACGAGATCTCCGGCCGTTCCAGCAACGGTGTGGAACAGTGGATGCGCGGGCTGGAGAATGGCACGGTCTATCAGGGGCACGCTCGCTTCGAAAGCGCGCGCAGTGTGCGGGTCAACGGCGAACTGCTGGAAGCCGACCGGATTTTCGTGAACGTCGGCGGCCGGGCCCTGGTTCCGCCCATGCCGGGGCTGGACCAGGTGCCGTACCTGACCAACTCGAGCATGATGGAGGTGGATTTCCTGCCGGAGCACCTGATCATCGTCGGCGGCAGCTACATTGGCCTCGAGTTTGGCCAGATGTACCGCCGTTTTGGGGCCAGGGTGACCGTTGTCGAAAAAGGCCCGCGCCTGATCCAGCGCGAAGACGAGGATGTGTCGCAGGCAGTGCGGGAGATCCTGGAACGCGAGGGGATCGAAATCCGGCTCAATGCCAATTGCCTGAGCGCGCGCAGGGAAGGCGATCACATTGCGGTCGGGCTGGATTGTTCGGACGGGGCGCGCGACGTCCACGGCTCGCACCTGCTGCTGGCGGTGGGGCGCGTGCCCAACACCGAGGACCTGGGGCTGGACCAGGCCGGGGTCGAGACCGACGCTCGCGGCTATATCCAGGTAGACGAACAGCTGCGCACCAACGTCCCTGGCATCTGGGCGCTTGGCGATTGCAATGGCCGCGGTGCCTTCACGCATACGTCATACAACGACTATGAGATCGTCGCTGCCAACCTCCTCGACAACGATCCCCGCAGGCTGACGGACCGCATCGCGGCCTATGCCATGTTCATCGACCCTCCGCTCGGCCGCGCCGGCATGACGGAAGCAGAAGCCCGGCAATCCGGACGCAGGCTGCTGGTCGGCTCTCGCCCCATGAGCCGCGTCGGGCGAGCCGTGGAGAAGGGCGAGAGCCAGGGCTTCATGAAGGTCGTGGTCGACGCCGATACCCGCATGATCCTGGGCGCCGCGATCCTCGGCTTGACCGGCGATGAGGTGATTCACTCACTGCTCGACATCATGTATGCCAAGGCTCCCTATACCACCATCAGCCGCGCGATGCACATCCATCCGACGGTGTCGGAGCTGGTGCCGACGCTGCTGCAGGAGCTGCGGCCACTGGCCTAGGTGCCGCCTCCTTCAGAGCAGTTTGCATGCCTCGTCGAATTCCAGGCGGGGGCTGCGTGGGAACAGCTTGGCAGGGTCGCCATAGCCAAGATTGCACAGGAAGTTCGATTTCACGTGGCTGTCCGGGAAATATTCGAGCTGGAAGGCATTGTCCTTAGGGTCCGCGGGAAAGAATTCGTGATCGACCTTGGCATTGTCGAAGCCGGACATCGGCCCGCAGTCGAGCCCCAGCGAGCGGGCGGCGATGATGAAGTACGCGCCCTGCAGGGAACTGTTTCGCCTCGCGGTAGTCAGCGCGAGCTCGGGGGTTTCGGCGAACCACGAGCGTGCGTCCGCATGCGGAAACAGCTTGGGCAGAAGTTCGTAGAACTTGATGTCATAGGCGATGATGGCTGTGACCGGCGCGGCCATGGTTTTCTCTACATTGCCCGGCGCCAGCGCGGGCAACAGGCGCTGCTTGGCCTCAGGGGTACGCAGGAACAGAATGCGCGCGGGAGAGCAGTTGGCGCTGGTCGGCGCCCATTTCATCAAGTCATAGAGCTGCCGCAGGGTTTCGTCGCTCACGGGCTGGTTCAGCCATGCGCTGTGCGTGCGAGCATCGCGAAAGAGCAGATCCATGCCTTCTTCACTCAAGCGCTTGTTCATGGTTATCTCCTGGAAACGGGACCACGCGGCTGCCCGGCCAGGGCGCCGCTTCTGTCTAGCATAGGCAGCGCCGCTCGCCGCCGCGCCGCCGGCTTTCGCATGGATCCGCAGAGATTGTCTGCGCCATCGGCATGTGCCAGCGCGGGCAGGGGCTCAGGTATCCGCAAAGCCGCTTTGGCACGCCGGGCGAAACGCGCAGTGATCCGGTCGAAGTGACGATTGCCGGCCCTGGTGCTCGCGGTGATACTGGCAAGCACCTGGCGCACCTGTGCCACGAAAAATGGGGGAGCAATGGCGAGAAGGCAAAAGCTTGTGCAAACACATACGCCGCGCGCGAGTTCCCCCTGCACCAGCTACCCATCAGGGTGGTGCGCGGCCGTCGCGCGCCTGTCATTGTGAAACCACTCGTCTGCGCTTGCCTGCCTGGCTTCCTCAAGCTGGCCGGGCGCGCGACGCATCGGTTCATGTAGCAAATGGCAGGAGTCATCACCATGGAAACCTCAACCCCCAGCGGAAATCCCTTGCAGGATCTTTCCGCCAACCTGGCAGCCATCGCCGAGCGCGTCGGCCAGAGTGTCGTGGCGGTGCACGGGCGGCATCGCTTTCCCTCCAGTGGAGTCATCTGGCAACCCGGCGTGGTGGTCACGGCCGCGCATACGCTCAGGCAGGAAGACGGCATTGAAGTCACCCTGGCCGATGGCCGTAGCGTGGCGGCCGTCCTGGCGGGACGGGACCCTGGCACCGACCTGGCCGTACTGAGGCTCGATGGCGTGGAGTTGAACCCGGTCGAGAGCGGTGATGCGCGCGCCCTCAAAGCGGGCCATCTGGTGCTCGCGGTGGCGCGAGTGGACCGGCTCGGCACCAGCGCGGATTTCGGCGTTGTCGGCACTGCCGGCGGTCCATGGCGTACCTGGCGAGGCGGGCAGTTCGACGCCTTCGTGCGGCTTGACGGCGGCCTGCGCCCCGGTTTCTCCGGAGCGGCCCTGGCGGATATGCAGGGGCGGGTCATGGGCCTGTGCACATCGGCGCTCGCGCCTGGCGCCGGCATCCTGATTCCGGCTGCGACCGTGGCGCGCGTGAGCGGCGAACTGCTAAGCAAAGGACGTGTCTCGCACGGCTACCTTGGCGTGGGCACGCAGCCGGTGAACCTGTCGGAGTCTTGGGTGACGAAGCTGAATCTGGCATCCGGGCGCGGGTTGCTGGTGGTATCGCTTGCGGCGGGCGGGCCCGCGGAGCAAGCCGGGGTGCTGATCGGAGATGTGCTGGTCGAACTGGATGGCAAGCCATGCCAAGACATGGACGACGTCCATGCCGCGCTGGGCGGCGACCGCATCGGGCAGTTGCTGAAGATCGGGCTGATCCGGGGTGGCGAGCGCAAGGAGTGCTCGGTCACGGTGGGCGAACGCCAGTCACGGAAGTCGTGCGGCTGAGATTCATGCAAGCCGTCGCATGCCGGATGCCAGGATGACACCGATGAGCCCGGTCAGGGTCGCCGTGGTCGCCGCCTCGCCGCAGGCGCGCGCAAGCCTGCAGGCGCTTGTCGAGGGGGTGTCGGCGCTGGATTTCGCAGGCAGCGCGGCCGACGCCGCAGGGATCGCCGACCGCTTTGCCGGGGACGTGCCGGATGTGGTCGTGGTCGAACTTGAGCCGCACGCCGGTGACCTGCCGGCGCCGGAGGCGGGCCGCGATCCCGCAGCGCCGGCGCTGGTCCTGCTCACCGACGAGACGGACAGCGACTGGATCCATGAGGCGCTGGGAGCCAGCGCCACGGCACTGCTGCCGCGTAGCGCGACGCCCGGCGAAATCATCGCCGCGATCGAAGCTGTGGCCGCGGGACTTTGCGTGCTGTCCCCGGAGGTCCTCGCCAGGCTGCTGGCGCAGCGCAGGGCACCTCGCCAGACGGCATCCGCGGCTCTGACCGAAACGCTCACCCCACGCGAGCTTGAAGTGCTGGCCATGCTCGCCGAAGGGCTTGGCAACAAGGAAATCGCGCGCCAACTCGACATATCGGACAACACGGTGAAGTTCCACCTGTCCGCCATTTTCGGCAAGCTCGGCGCAAGCAGCCGCACCGAGGCTGTATTGCAGGGTATGCGGCACGGTCTCATCCTGGTGTAGGAGGCTCAGCCCGGAGTCACATCACCAGCGCGCATCAGAGGAACGGCGCAATGTTCGCCATCGCGCGCGACACGTAGGCCTCCTTCTCGCCCACTGGCGCCACATAGTCAATCGCGCTGCGTGCAGCCTCGACGCCTTCCAGGCGGGCGATGAACCAGGCGGCCAGGTACTGCGACGCCAGGCATCCGCCGGCGGTTGCAACGTTTCCCTTGGCGACAAACGGCTGATCGAGCACAGCCACGCCGGCCTCCACTACCCATGGCTTGGAGATCAGGTCCGTACAGGCCGGAACGTCGTTCACCAGGCCCAATTTGGCGAGGATGAGCGTGCCCGAGCATTGCGCGCCCAACAACTGGCGCGTCGGGTCGAAGCGCAGTTGCGACATCAGCGCGGCATCGGCAACGACGTCCCGGGTTCGTATCCCGCTACCCACCAGCACAGCGTCCGCGTTGCATGCGTCCTCCAGCGATGCTTGCGACTCAATCACCACACCGTTCAGCGAACGCACCTTGGCCGCCGGGCTGGCGATCGAAACCCGCCAGCCGGGCCGCTTGACCCGGTTGAGGATGGCGAGCGCGATCAGCGAGTCGATTTCGTTGAAACCTTCGAAGGTCAGGATGGCGATATGCATGGGGCCTCGTGGGAGTGGAGACGTTGGGTTGCGCCATCGTAGAGCCGGCAGTCAGTACATTCAAATAATTGTTATAGATACGCTCAGGCTGCGTCCTGCGGGTCCGCAAACGCCGCCATGCGCAGGACCGCTTCCCTGAGCTCCGACCTGAGTTGCGCCACCAGCTCCGCGGCCGGCAGGGACCTGGCCAAGGGCGCTGCCTGCCCGGCCCACTGCGCTGCATACTCAGCGCTTCCCGCGGCCTTGGCTGCGGCGTGAAGCGCCTTTCCCGCGTCATAGGCGATCGGGTAGTCCGGCACCGGCGGTGCGTCGGCGGCGATGCCGAGTGCCGTGAGCCGGTTGGTGAAGCCCCTGGCCGCGCGGCCCGATATGGCGCGGGTGAGCGTGGTCGCGCGCGGCTGGGGCGCGGTCAGCGCCGCGCGATAGGCGGCATCGGCAGATGACTCCGGGCAGGCGACGAATGCGGTGCCAAGCTGGGCGGCTTCCGCCCCGAGAGCCAGCACCGCGGCAATGCCTGCCCCGTCCATGATGCCGCCCGAGGCAATCACCGGAAGTTTCGTGCCCAGCACCAGGAGACGCACCAGAGCCAGCGTGCCGAGGCCTTCGTCGTAGCCATCGGTGTCGAAGGCGCCGCGGTGTCCGCCGGCTTCGATGCCTTGCGCGACGATGGCGTCCACGCCGGCGGCCTCTATCTGGCGCGCTTCATGCAGCGACGTTGCACTGGCCAGCAGCACGATCCCAGCCGCGCGCAGCGCGTCAATTTTCTGCTGGGCGGGAAGGCCGAAATGGAAGCTCACGACCGCTGGCTTTTCTTCCAGCAGCATCTGGAACATGGCGTCGTCGGCCACGAAACTCTTGTAGATCTCGCGCAGGCTCGCCGGTGTGGTCCCGCCGTGTTCGGCAAACTGGGCGGCAAGGTAGCTGAGCCAGGCCTGCTCGCGCACCTCATCGGCCTTGGCCGGGGCGTGGCAGAACAGGTTGACGTTGAATGGCTTGCCGGTCAGCGCTCGGGTCTCGCGGATGGTCTTGCGCGCGGCTTGCGCGTCCATTGCCCCGACACCAAGCGAGCCCAGCCCGCCGGCCTCCGACACGGCGGCAGCCATGGCCGCTGTGCTGACACCGGCCATGGGCGCCTGGATGATGGGCGTGGAAATGCCCAGGATTGAAAGAAGGTTGCGGCGGTGGCTGGAGGGCGTGGAAGTGTCCATGAAGGTCTCTTTCTCTTTGAAGTGCAGGATTCCGCTCGGGAGCTCATCGAAGGCGAGGCTGTACCGGAGGGTATCGAGCATGCCATGAAATCCGGCGGCGTGAGATGTTGCTGCGGCTTCGCAATGGATTGTTCATCGCGCGGCGCATCCGGTCCTGTCGGTGCGGGGCAAGGTGGCTTACCGCACGCGCCCCGCATTGCAGGCTTGGGATACCCGGCAACTATCGACTAGCTTGGAAGCCTTGGGGCCGCTTCGATGGGGCATTTGATGAAGACGATCACAGGGCGCCTGGTCACGATTGTTTCCGTGGACATAGCAGCGGGCCTCCTTGCCGCAAGCGGCGCGTGGGCCTCTGACATCGTCTGCAAATCCACTGCGCGCGAACCCCCCGTACGCTGCAACAACCCGGATGGCTCCGGGGTGAGATGCAACCTTGCGACGGGCGAGGTCGGCCAGAAGGCGCGCCCGCGGCATCTGATCTGCGATTCCTCCAGGCTGTCAGAGCGCTACGAGCGCATCTACGCCGAGCAGCAGAGGATGCTGCGCAAGGGCAGGATCCTGGACTCGGACATCGCGGCGTGGCGCGGCCGGCGCGATGCCTGCGACTCGGTACGCTGCCTGGAAAGCCTGTTCGCCAGATTCTGGCGGGAGCGGGATTCGATGCGAATCGCGCCAGGCCGCTCCGACGCCGCGAATCCGGCGGCAACTGCCAGATCGACCCCGGCCAGCCAGGAGGCGGCACCGCCGCCCGAGGCGGCTTCCGCACAGGCCCCACAGACCTCAACGCAGATTCCTGCGCCGACGCAGCGCGTGCAAGAAGAGCCGCCGCCGGCGGAGCCGCCTGCCATGTCGCCCGCACCGGAACCCGTCGAACCAGCACGGCCGACGGCTCCCGCTGTCGCAGCGCTGCCGGTCTGGCACGCCACAGCGCCTCCGGTTGCCGAGAACGAGAACAGCCGCGCGGACAAGTCCCTTCCGGCAGCCCTTGCCGTGGAGAGCCTGCTTTCAGGGCTGGTCGTGATGGGTGCGGGTTTACTGTGGACGCGCCGTGCTGCGAGCGCGCAGGATCGGACGCGTTTCGCCATCCCGGCGGCGGCGGTGGTCGTCTATGGCTTGCTGCTTGTGAATGCGCTGCTGCTGCCGTTTACGCTCGCCGTGAAGTGAGGGCACTGGCGCCTTACCGACGACAATGCATGGCGCCGCATCTTGAGCAGGCGGTGGCCATCGCGGCTCGGCGTGCAGCAGCTATGCATGGATGCGCCGCACCGGCGTTCAACGCCCCTTGAAAATCGGGTGCCGGGCGCAAACCGACAGCACGATGCGCTCGGACTGCACCAGGTAGTCGTTGAGGGCCGCGGCACACTCTGCGAGCTTGCCCGCCTCGAACAACTGCAGGATGTGCTGGTTCATCTCGACATATGGGCCATGCAGGAATTCCGCATCCTGCAGCATGCCGAAAGCCAGGCGCAGCTCGGCCAGCAGGTGGGAGAACATCACGTTCAGCCGCTCGCTGTCGGCCAGTTCCACGATGGCCATATGGAACTCCATATTGGCGGTGCCCGCGCCTTGCCAGTCGCCGCTGTCGCGGCAGCGCAGTCCCATTTCCACCGCTTCGCGCAGGTGCTTCCTGGCCGGATGGCTGGGATAGGCCTGGGCGATGGCCTGGCACTCGATCATGCGGCGCACGCGGTAGATGTCGATGATGGCCGCGATGCTGGGAATTGCCACGGATACGCCGCGGTTGGGTTCGTGCTTGAGCAGGCCTTCCTTGGTCAGCACGCGAAAGGTCTCGCGCAAGGTGTTGCGCGAGATCTGCAGGCTCTCGCTAAGCGCGGCTTCCGACAAGCGCTGCCCGGGCGCGAATTCGCCATGCACGATGCGCTGGCGAATCTGCTCCGTGACCCGCTCGGCCAGGTTTCTTACGTCAGTACTGGATGTCATGTTGGCTTGCGTCGGGGGCGACAGGTTCCGGCATGCCCCGTGCGGCGATGTTATCTCACTTTGTTGAACAATAGGCACAAGATTGGTGCGAACGATGCCCTACAGGCGTGACTTAGGTGTATACGAGGATCGAATAGCAGCCAATATTGTTCAACAATAAGGCGCGGTGGTTGAGTCATACGTGCAGATAAATGAACATGGTATGTGTTTTGCTAGACAGCGGCTGGGGTGCGGGGCCGCTGTTTAGCAGTCTTGCTCGCTACCGGAACTTCGTCGTGAAGACAGCACGACGAGCCTTGTCCACGCTTTGTCCTTATCCATAGTGAGCGCAACCATGTGGCTTAAAGAAACCAACCAGGCTGAGCGCAAGACGCTCTTTGCCGCCTTCGTCGGCTACGGGGTCGATGCCTTCGACTACATGATCTACACCTTCATGATCCCCACCTTCATCCTGGTGTGGGGCATGACCAAGGCCGAGGCTGGCTACATCGCGACGGGCGCGCTCATCAGCTCGGCCATCGGCGGCTGGCTGGCCGGCATCCTGGCCGACAAATATGGCCGCGTGCGGATCCTGCAGCTGACCGTGCTCTGGTTCAGTTTCTTTACGTTCCTGAGCGGCTTCACCCAGTCCCCCGAGCAACTGTTCCTGACCCGCATGCTGCAAGGCCTGGGCTTCGGCGGCGAGTGGTCGGTCGGTTCCTTGCTGATCGCCGAGATGATCCGGGCCCGCCACCGCGGCAAGGCGGTCGGACTGGTGCAAAGCAGCTGGGCCATCGGCTGGGGCCTGTCGGCGATTGCATTCTGGGCGGTCTATGCCGTGTTCGAGCAGCAATACGCATGGCGCGTGCTGTTCTGGGCCGGCGTGCTGCCGGCGATCTTTATCCTGTATATCCGCCGCAATATCTCCGAGCCCGAGGTGTATCAGGAAACCAGGGCCAAGCTGGCCCGCACCGGCCAAAGCAACAACTTCATGCTGATCTTCAAGCCCGGCGTGCTGCGCGTGACGGTGCTGGCAAGCCTGCTGGCGACCGGCATGCAAGGTGCCTACTATTCGGTGACGACCTGGCTGCCCACCTACCTCAAGATGGAGCGCAATCTCTCCGTGCTCAACACCAGCGGCTACCTGATGGTGCTGATCGCCGGGTCCTTCGCCGGCTACCTGACCAGCGCCTGGCTGTCCGACCGTCTGGGGCGCCGGCGTTGCTTCATGCTGTTTGCGGTGAGCGCGGCCTTCCTCGTGATCTGCTATACGCAGTTGCCGATCACCGACGCCGCGATGCTGGTGCTGGGTTTCCCCCTGGGTTTCTTCCTGTCCGGCATTTTCTCGGGGATGGGGGCGTACCTGACGGAGCTGTATCCGAGCCATATCCGCGGCTCCGGCCAGGGTTTCTGCTACAACTTTGGCCGTGCGGTCGGTTCCGTATTCCCGGCCATGATCGGGCATATGAGCGCATCAATGTCGCTGGGTGTTGCCATCGGCTATCTCGCCGCCGGCGCCTATGGGCTGGTCGTCATCGCCTGCCTGCTGTTGCCGGAAACGCAAGGGCGCGAACTGCTCGCCGAAGCCGGGGCCGAGGCTGCGCATTGATCAGATCCAAGACACTGGAGCAACCCTCATGCAAGATTCCGCACTGGAACGCACCCGCATCGCCGCCGTGAACGCCGCGCGCGCAGCGCGCGCAAGCTACCGTGCCGGCACCGTACAGCCTACCGCCGGCATTGCACCGGGGATGACGCAAGCCAACATGATCGCGTTGCCGCGCGACTGGGCCTGGGACTTCCTGCTGTACGCACAACGCAACCCCAAGGCCTGTCCCGTGCTCGACGTGATCGAAGCGGGTGCACAGCAGACCGTGCTGGCGCAAGGGGCCGATATCCGCACCGACATCCCGCTGTATCGCGTGTGGCGCGACGGCAAGCTGGTGGAGGAGGTGGCGGATGCCACGCCCCTGTGGACTGAGCATCCGGATCTGGTCACCTTCCTGATCGGCTGCAGCTTCACCTTCGAGACGCCGCTGCAAGAGGCAGGCATCGAGGTGCGGCATATCGCCGACGGTTCCAACGTGCCGATGTACCGCACCAACCGCCAGTGTCGCCCGGCTGGCCGCCTGCATGGCGAGATGGTCGTGTCCATGCGGCCCATCCCCGCGCATCGAGTTGCCGATGCGGTTTCCATCAGCGCACGCTTCCCGTCGGTGCACGGCGCGCCCGTCCATGTCGGCGATCCGGCCGCGCTCGGCATTGCCGATCTCGCCAGGCCTGACTTTGGTGACGCCGTGCGTATCGAGCCGGGCGAGATCCCGGTGTTCTGGGCTTGCGGCGTCACGCCCCAGGCG
The DNA here is from genome assembly GCF_058792255.1 of Cupriavidus sp. CPT47-8839-RL05A. NCBI lineage: Bacteria > Pseudomonadati > Pseudomonadota > Betaproteobacteria > Burkholderiales > Burkholderiaceae > Cupriavidus > Cupriavidus sp. CPT47-8839-RL05A. Next base: position 104,094 of record NZ_JBYTEG010000012.1, read on the forward strand.
GCCGTGATGGCGTCAGGCGTGCCGTTCGCCGTGACGCATGCGCCAGGCCACATGTTCATTACCGACGTGCCAGACAGCACGTATCACGTCTAGGACCGTCGGGTCATTGCGGAGCTAGTTTTGCGTTTTCTGCCCGTCACTTCGAATGCCCTGCTGGTGGAACTGGCCGACCTGGACCAGACCCTGGCCCTGCTTGCCTCGCTGCAGCGCGATCCGCTGCACGGCGTAGCGGAGCTGGTGCCCGCCGCGCGCACCATCCTCGTCCACTTCCGCCCAGTGGCCACCAGCGCCGCCGCGCTGGTATCGGCCATTGCCGCGCGCGACCTGTCGCAGCGCGTGGAGCGCAGCAACATCCTGGTCGAGATTCCGGTGCGCTATGACGGCGAGGACCTGGCCGAGGTGGCCCAGCTGCTTGGCATCACGCCCGCGGAAGTGGTGCGCCGCCACACCGGCAGCGAATACACCGTTGCCTTTACCGGCTTTGCGCCAGGCTTTGCCTATCTCAGCGGCGGCCATCCCAGCTTCGACGTGCCGCGCCGCAGTACGCCGCGCACGCGTATTCCCGCCGGCGCCGTGGGCCTGGCGGGCACTTTCAGCGGCGTGTACCCGCAGGCCAGCCCGGGCGGCTGGCAGATCATCGGGGTCACCCCCGTGGCCATGTGGGACCTGAATCGCGAACAGCCTGCGCTGCTGCAGCCCGGCTATCGCGTGCGCTTCATCGACATCGCCACGCTCGATGGCGTACTCGATGCGGACAATGCCATCGCCGCCGGCGCCCCGGCGCGCCAGCCGTTGCCGACGGACCAGGCGCCTGCTGCCGCGGCGCTGAAGGTGAAGGCCACCGGGCTGCAAACCGTGTTCCAGGACCTGGGCCGGCACGGCCAGGCGGGGCAGGGCGTCTCGGCCTCGGGTGCGATGGACCAGGCCGCCCTCAAGATGGCCAACCGCCTGGTCGGCAACCGCAGCGACGGCGCGGCGCTCGAGACCGTGGGCGGCGGCCTGCAACTGCAGAGCGTGGGCGAAACCGTGCTGGCTGTCGCCGGCGCCGATGCGGCGCTGACGGTGCGCACTGCCGATGGCCGCCAATGGAGCGTCCCGAACCACCAGGCCGTGGCGCTGGCCGATGGCGACACGCTGAGCATTGGCCAGCCTCTTGCCGGCGCCCGCAGCTATGTGGCCGCACGCGGCGGGTTTGCCGTCGCGCCGGTGCTGGGCAGTTGTGCGACTGACACGCTGGCAAAGGTCGGCCCCGCGCCGCTGGCCGTGGGCGATGTGCTGGAGCTGCTGCCGGCACCGGCCGGCGCCGTCGTGGGCACCCCCGGGTTGCCTGCGGCCGACCTGCCCACGGTGGAGCAGGACGTCGTGCTGGACGTGGTGCTCGGTCCCCGCACCGACTGGTTCACTGCCGAGTCCGTGGCGCGCCTTGCCGCGCAGCGCTGGCAGGTCACCCCACAATCCAACCGCGTGGGCCTGCGCCTGGCCGGCGAGGTGCCGCTGGAGCGCGCCATCACCGGCGAGCTGCCCAGCGAGGGCACCGCCCTGGGTGCGTTGCAGGTGCCGCCAAGCGGCCAGCCCGTGCTGTTCCTGGCCGACCACCCGCTGACCGGCGGCTACCCCGTGATCGGGGCCGTGGCACCTTACCACCTGGACCGCGCCGGACAGGTTCCGGTTGGCGCCTGGCTGCGCTTCAACCCGCTCGGCGCCTTCGAAGAACTTCAACCGTCAGAACTGCAACCGTCGGCGCAGCGACCGTCTGCCGCCTGAGCGCACAAGCCTTAACAGAGATTGCGATGAAGAAAGTCCTGATTGCCAACCGTGGCGAAATTGCCGTCCGCATCATCCGCGCCTGTGCCGACTACGGCGTCGGGTCGGTGGCCGTGTATGCCAATGCCGATATCGACGCGCTGCACGCGCGGCTGGCCGACGAGGCCTACGGCCTGGATGGCGACCGTCCGGCCGACACCTACCTGAACATTCCCAAGTTGCTCGATATCGCCCGACGCAGCGGGGCAGATGCCGTGCATCCAGGCTACGGCTTCCTGTCGGAAAGTGAAGCGTTTGCCAGGGCAGTGATCGATGCCGGCCTGGTCTGGATCGGCCCGTCTCCCGCCACGATTGCGCGGCTGGGCGACAAGGTGGAAGCGCGCAAGATCGCCCTGCAGGTTGGTGCGCCGCTGGTCGCCGGCACGGCAGACCCGGTCGTGGACGCCAGCGAGGTACTTGCCTTTGCCGAGCAGAACGGCCTGCCGATCATCATCAAGGCGGCTTTCGGCGGCGGCGGCCGCGGCATGAAGATCGCATGGCGCATGGATGAGGTGGAAGAGCTGTACGCCTCCGCTGTGCGCGAGGCTGTCACTGCCTTTGGCCGAGGCGAGTGCTTCGTTGAGCAGTTCCTCGACAAGCCCCGCCATATCGAAGCGCAGGTACTGGCCGACCAGCATGGCAATGTCGTGGTGCTGGGCACGCGCGACTGCTCGCTGCAGCGCCGCAACCAGAAGCTGGTCGAAGAAGCCCCGGCGCCGTTCCTGACCGACGCGCAGCGCGCGCGTATCCATGCCGCCGCCCGCGACATCTGCGCGGCGGCCAACTACACCAGTGCCGGCACCGTGGAATTCCTGCTCAGCGCCAGCGGCGCGATCTCCTTCCTGGAGGTCAACACCCGCCTGCAGGTGGAGCACCCCGTGACCGAGCAGACCACCGGCGTGGACCTGGTGGTCGAGCAATTGCGCGTGGCGGATGGCTTGCCGCTCTCCATTACCGAAACCCCGGCGCCGCTGGGCCATTCGATCGAGTTCCGCATCAACGCCGAGGACGTGGGCCGCGGCTTCCTGCCCACGCCCGGGCCGGTGCAGACCTTCGAGGCGCCGTCGGGCCCCGGCGTGCGCGTGGATTCGGGCGTGCAGTCCGGCTCGGTGGTCCCCGGCACATTCGACTCGCTGATGGCCAAGCTCATCGTGACCGGTGCCACGCGCGAACAGGCGCTGGCGCGCGCACGCCGCGCGCTGCGCGAGTTCCGTATCGAGGGGGTGGCGTCGGTGCTGCCGTTCCACCGTGCGGTGATCGACCATGCAGATTTCGTCGGCGCGGATGGCTTCAGGGTCCACACGCGCTGGATCGAGTCCGACTTCGCCGAGCCGCTGGCGGCGGCCACCCGTGCCGAGCCCCGGCACGATGCCAGCCTGCTGCGCACCGCCATCGAGATCGACGGCCGCCGCGTGGTGCTGGGCCTGCCGGCGCAGCTGCTGCGCGGCCTCGCCGATGCGCCCGGGCAAGGCAGCGCCGCGGCGCCGGCCCAGGCCGCCGCTACCGACCCGGCCGACCTGCCATCCCCGATCGCCGGCACCGTGCAGACCTGGAAGGTCGCAGTTGGCGACGAGGTCGAGGAAGGCGATCTGATCGCCGTGATGGAAGCCATGAAGATGGAGATGCAAGTCCATGCCCATCGCGGCGGCCGCGTAACGTGGCAGGCGGCCGCGGGCACTTTCCTGACGGCGGGGACGCGGCTGGTCAATATTGTGTGAATGCACTTAGGGTGCGCCGCTCAGTTCAGCGCAAGCCCCGCGTGCGCCAGCAAGCGGCGAAACACCGCCAGGCGTGTATCGCCGGTCTGCGCCAGCCGGTCACAGACATGGAGGTGTTCAGGCATATCGCTGTGTCCGCGCAGCGCATCCTTGCACTCCCGCTCTGAGATCTCCAGGTGGACGCCGGCGAGCACCGCGCGGCCCTTGCCAACCCGTGAACTGACGATGGCGGGCGGCGTGCCATCGATATCCGCATAGACGGCCAGGACCTGCGTGTCGGGGCCGAGAGCGTCGCCGAAGTCAAAGCGGCAGCCGCCATGGTAGTGGGCGTATAGCGACATCGGGACATCGGTCAGCCTGTCCGTGGTCCGCAGTTTCACCGCGGCCGTGGTACGCGGCGTGCCGTCATACAGCATGCCGTCGGTCAGTTCCGGCAGCGAGCCCACTGCCACCGCGTCGACAAAGCACAGTTCGCGCGGGCCGCAGATTGCGCCCCTGGTGCCGGCGTGAAACGCCAGTTCCCGGCATGCGTAGTAAGCGCCCGCGCAAATCCCGAGGTAGGCGCCGCCCTGCTCGACGAAATGCCGGATGCGCGCGTTCGGGGCCCCGTTCAGCAGTGCACAGTAGGGAAGGTCGGCGCCGCCCGGCATGACAAACAGCACCGCCCCAGCGAACAGCGTGGCGTCGTGCCGGATGTCGTCTGCCATCACCGCGCGGAGCTCGTAGGTGCTGGCATGGAGTTGGTGCCCGATGGTCCGCATCAGGCATGCGGTCCAGTCGGAAGCGCCGGCGTCGACATAGGTCAGGATCTTGGGCCTTGGCATACCGGCATCCGTTTTTGAATAACGAACGGGAACTCACGGGACGGCTCAGGTACCGGTCTCGGATAGGAGGTTGGGTGATTCCAGGTGCTCTTGTTGTGCATTGGTAAAGCACATCGTTGCCCTGAATGGATTCAAGCATAACGCGGCCGACCGGCAAGATTTCAGTGGCAACGCCACCAGCCGTTGCTCTCCCACATACGTACTTTCACCTAATGCTGCAGCGCGACAATTCCTCTGCTACAATCGGGGAAAACCCCATGAGGGTAATCCCGAAAGGAAGGACGCCATGAACACCCAATCCGATATCAAGCTGACTGACCAACTCGAACGCGAACTGATCGACCGTGAACTCGGTACGCAAAGCCTGGGCTTCGCCCATGACGTGAAGCGCGCCATCGCCTTCGTCCAGAGCGCGATCGAGCGCCTGCAGACCCAGGCCCGCAAGGCCCACGTGGTCTACGCCAACGGCTAAAGAGTTGTTTGCAGCAGAGTAGTTGCGGCCCGTTGCGGGCTGCGTTGTAGAACCGGCCATACGTGCGCCCGCCCGGGCAGACGCGGCCGGTTTTGTTTTGCCCGCGGTTTTTGCGTGCTTTGTGAATAACTTTCGCAAGGCTTGCCAGACCTTTTCGTTTGGCCGGGGCCTGGCAGGGGGCTATCGTGGATGCCTTCGCAATACGCCTTTTCGACCATGCCCCCGCTTGTGCTGCTGTGCCTGCTGATCACCTATGTGGTCTGGGGCACGACCTACCTGGCGATCCGCTTTACGCTGGAGAGCTTTCCGCCGCTGTTCATGATGGGCACGCGCTTCCTTTGCGCGGGCCTGCTGCTGGCCGCCTGGCTGGCGTGGCGGGGCACGCCGATGCCGTCGTGGCGGCTGTTGCGCAACTGCGCGGTGCCGGCGCTGTTCCTGCTGGTGGGCGGCATGGGCCTGACCGCGATTGCCGAGCAGACGATTTCTTCCGGTGCCACCACGGTGATGATCGGGTCGATGCCGATCTTCGCGCTGGTCTGGAGTGCCTGCTTCGGCAACCGGCCGAAATGGTATGAGTACGTGGCGATCGCGATCGGCAGCCTGGGCATCCTGGTGCTGACCGCGGGCGCGGAATTCCGCGTCAGTACCGGGGGCGTGGTGGCGCTGATGCTGGCAGTGGCGAGCTGGTCGTTCGGCTCGCAGCTGGCGCGCCGCCTGGAGCTGCCCCAGGGTGCCGCGGCATTTGCCGCGGAGATGCTGATCGGCGGCGCGGTGCTGATGGTGCTGTCGGCGCTGCGGCAGGAGCCGTGGCCGGCATCGGTCAGCGCGCAGGCCGGCTGGGCCTGGGTCTACCTGGTGGTGGCGGGGTCGCTGGTGGCGTTTTCTGCCTATATGTACCTGGTGTCCACGGTCAGCCAGACGCTGTCGGCCAGCTATGTCTATGTGAACCCGCCGGTGGCGCTGGCGATGGGTGCATGGCTGGGCGGCGAGCAGATCGCGCCGCAGACGCTGGGTGCGGTGATGCTGATCCTGGTGGCGCTGGCCGTGCTCAGCCTGGGCACGCTGCGCACGGCGCGGGCCCAGGCGGCCTGATACTGCCGGCTGCTGCCGGGCAGATCAACTGCCCGACTGTTCCTGGATCCAGAGCGACAGCCGCACCTTGTAGGCCTGCTGGATATGCCGGCGTGCGATCTGTTCCGCCAGCGCCGGGTCGCGCTGTTCGAGCGCCTCCACCAGCGCGATATGTTCCTCGTACGAGCTGCGCGCGCGTCCCGGCACTGAGAGCGTAGTGCGCCCCAGCAGCGCCATCGACTCATGCAGCGAGCGCAGGTTCTTCAGCAGGTAGCGGTTATGCGCGCAGCGGTGCAGGGTTTCGTGGAACAGGCGGTTGTTCTGCGCCAGCCGGTCCGGGTCGTCGGCGAACGCCAGGTCGCGCTCGACGATATCGCGCAGCAGCGAGATCTCCACATCGGTGGCGTGGCGCGCGGCCAGCGCGGCGGCGGTGCCTTCCAGCACTTCGCGCATCACGTACAGCTCGCTGACCATGCTGGCGTCGAGCTGGGTGACCATCATGCCGCGGTTGGGCTCGTTGACGACCAGCCCTTCGGACTCCAGCCGCGACAGCGCTTCACGCACCGGCGTGCGCGACAGGCCCAGGGATTCGGCCAGTTCCACCTCGCGCAGCCGCGTGCCGGGGGACAGCTGGCCGGCCTGGATGGCGGCGCGCAGTTGCTGGTAGGCGCGCTCTGAGCGCGGAAGCGATGCGGCCTGGCCACTCTCGGCGGCGCCGGCGAACTCTTGAGAAATCATGTGAGGCTGGCTGATGCGGTTGGACTGTCGTAGCCAGCCATCATACCCGCTCGTGCGCGCCTGACATCACGGCGACGCAATATGGTGTAAAGGGCCCGGCGCGTGGCCGTGCCTTGCGCCTTAGCCCGCCGGCGACTGGAACGGGTGGTATTGGTAGAGCCAGGTCTCGGACAGCGGCTTGCCGTTCATCCTCAGGAACAGGCGGATATCGACCGGCTGGTTGCCGTCGGCGGTCAGGTCGAACTGGGCACGCCAGTGGCCCGGCACACCGTTGGGAACGGCCTCGGTGAAGACGTAGGAGAAGGTGCCGCGCGAGGCGGTCAGCACGGCCTCGGGTTTGACGCCGAAGGGCAGCTTCTCCAGCGGCGCGCCCTTGAACTCGACCATGAACTTGCGTACGCCCTTGGGCCGCGGCTGGCCCGGCTGGCCGCCATTGCCCAGGCGCGTGGCCACGCAGCGCGCCAGCGGCGACGGAAAGGGCTCGTCGGCCTGCCAGTGCAGCCGGTAGCGCAGGCGGTAGGTGCTGCCGGCCTTGGCCGGGGCCTTGGGCACCCACATGGCGACGATGTTGTCGTGGATCTCGTCATCGGTGCGCAGCTCGACCAGTTGCACCGAACCGGCGCCCCAGCCGTCGCGCGGCTCGACCCACAGGCTCGGGCGGCGCTCATAGTTGACGCCGTCCTGGTAGTGGTCGAACAGGCGGTCGCGCTGCAGCAACCCGAAGCCCTTGGGGTTATCGTCGGAAAACGCCGAGGCCGTGGTCTGCGGCGGGTTGTTCAACGGGCGCCAGATATGCTCGCCGGCGCCGTTCCACAGCGCCAGGCCGTCGGAATCATGCACCTCCGGGCGCCAGTCGACGGCGGTGCCCTTGATGCCTTCGGAGAACCAGAACATCGAGGTCAGCGGCGCCAGCCCCAGCCGGCCCACATCCTTGCGCAGGAACAGCGCGCACTCCACATCCATGATCACGGCCTTGCCACGCTGCATGACGAAGCGGTAGGCGCCGGCGATGCTGGGGCCATCCAGCAGGGCATAGACCGTGACGGTATCGCCATTGCCCTCGGGGGTCTCGAACCAGAAATGGGTGAAGGCCGGGAATTCCTCGGACTTGCCGGCTTCGGCCACGTCGATGGCGATGCCGCGCGCGGACAGCCCGTACTGGTACAGGTCGCCGATGGCGCGGAAATACGACGCGCCGAGGAAGGCAACCCAGTCGTTCTTGCGCCAGTCGCGTGTCTTCTGGTCGCCGAGGCGGCTTTCCTGGAAGCGGAACCCGGCAAAGCCGCTGCCCGGCGGCAGCTTGTGCGCGGGGCTGTCGGCCGGCATGTCGAAGTAGGCGTCGTCGTAGACGATCTCGCGGGTCTTGCCAGGGCCGCCCTTGGCGCGTTCGATCACGTGCATGCGCACCGGCGTGCGGAAGTACGTGCCGAGGTGGAAGAAGGTGGCCGGGAACTGGCCGGGGCCACTGGCAAAGAGCGCGTCGTCGGTGCGGAAGCGGATCTTGCCGTGGGCGTCGTAGTCGATGCGGGACAGCACGTCCGCGGGCGGCGACGCCGGCGGCGCGTAGGGCTTGCCGGCCAGCGCGCGGGCGCGTTCGATCAGGGCGTCGAAACCGAATGGCTGGGCGTCGCCGAGCTTGATCCGGCTGGCTGCCAGCACCGACGGGGTAATGCCCAGTGCGGCGAGCGCGGCGGAGGCAGTGGCTGAGACCAGCAGGGTTCGGCGGTTCATCATGTGGCGAAAGCGTCCTTTTATTGTCCGGGGGTTGTGCAGAACTGTAAGAGACGCCGCCGTCAGCGAAAAGTTCGGACACCCTCTGTTACAGGCGGCCGCCCGCAGCCCGGCTGCAAGCGGCCGCCGCCGCACATCAGGCCTGCCCGCTGGCCCGGCGCCGCTGGCGCCGTTGCCGCGCCAGCATGTTCAGCCCCTCGACCGCTGCCGAGAACGCCATCGCCGTATAGATATAGCCCTTGGGCACATGGGTGCCGAGGCCCTCCGCGATCAGCGTCATGCCGATCATCATCAGGAAGGCCAGCGCCAGCATCACGATGGTCGGGTTGCGGTTGATGAAGTTGGCCAGCGGCGTGGCCGCGAACAGCATCGCCATCACCGCGGCGATCACCGCCACGAACATGATCTGCACATGCTCGGTCATGCCGACCGCGGTGATGATGCTGTCGATCGAGAACACCAGGTCCAGCACCAGGATCTGGCCGATGGCCGAGGCAAAGCTCTGCACCGCCTTGGCCGTGCCGCCTTCCTCGCCTTCTTCGGCGGCGGTGACGTGGTGGTGGATTTCGCGCGTGGCCTTCCAGACCAGGAAGGCGCCGCCCGCGATCAGGATGATGTCGCGCCACGACAGCCCCTGGCCCAGGATGGTGAACACCGGCTCGGTGAGCTTGACGATGAAGGCGATGGTGGCGAGCAGGCCCAGGCGCATCACCAGCGCCAGGCTGATGCCGATCTTGCGCGCCTTCTCGCGCATGGCTTCAGGCAGCTTGTTGGTCAGGATCGAGATGAAGATCAGGTTGTCGATCCCCAGCACGATTTCCATGGCCACCAGCGTGGCCAGTGCCGCCCACGCGGCGGGATCCTGCAGCAATGCCAACGACGCTTCCATGAGAGCTCCGGGTGTCAGGTTCCAGGCTGGCGCCGGACGGTGGTCCGCCCGGGGCACATGCAGGCGTCATGTTAGCGCAGCGCCGCTTGCCCGCGCAGTGTGATCCGGAAAGATAAAGGTTGTTTGACGCGGTTGCCATGTGCCTCGATGGAATATAGTATGTGATATATCAAAAGATCCAAATCGAGCCATCAAGGAGACAGCAATGAAAGTGTGTATCTACGGCGCAGGCGCGATCGGCGGCTATGTCGGGGCGCAGCTTGCGCGCGCGGGGGCGGAGGTCAGCTTCGTCGCGCGTGGCCCCCATCTCGCGGCGATGCAGGAACATGGTGTCAGGCTGCTGATCGACGGCGAGGAGCGCGTGGCCAAGGTGCGCTGCACCAGCGATCCGCGCGAGCTCGGACACCAGGACTATGTGTTCATCACCCTCAAGGCGCATTCCGTGCCGGGCGTGGTGGACCAGATGCAGCCGCTGCTGGGGCCGGAAACCGCGGTCGTCACCGGCGTCAACGGCATTCCGTACTGGTACTTCTACAAGCATGGCGGCGAGCTGGCCGGCAGCACGCTGGAAAGCGTCGATCCCGGCGGGCGCCAATGGAAAGGCCTGGGGCCGGAGCGGGCGATCGGCTGCGTGGTCTATCCCGCGGCTGAGATCGTTGCGCCCGGCGTGATCAAGCATGTCTACGGCAAGAAGTTTCCGCTGGGCGAGCCGGATGGCAGCCGCTCGGCGCGCGTGACCCGGCTCAGCGAAATGATGATGGCCGCCGACCTGGACGCCCCGGTGCGCGACAATATCCGCGACGAGATCTGGCTCAAGCTGTGGGGCAACCTGTGCTTCAACCCGATCAGCGCGCTCACGCATGCCACGCTCGACGTCATCACCGCCGACCCGGCCACGCGGGCGCTGTCGCGCCAGATGATGGTTGAGGCGCAAGGCATCGCCGAGCGTTTCGGGGTGAAATTCCGCGTCGACGTGGAGCGGCGCATCGACGGCGCCGGTGCCGTGGGCGCGCACAAGACCTCGATGCTGCAGGACCTGGAGGCCGGGCGGGCCATGGAAATCGACCCGCTGCTGACCGTGGTGCAGGAAATGGGACGTCTGGTTGCGCAGCCCACGCCGATGTGCGATGCCGTGCTGGGTCTGATCAAGCAGCGCGACACGATGGCCAAGCTGGCCGCCTGAGCGCGGCTGGGAACAGGGGATACCGCGGGTCAGGTATCCCCTGGCGCACGCCAGGCGCGCCAAGATAGCGTGAGCCGGGCTTGCGAAGCGAGAAAGGCAGGGCGATAGTGATATACCATATACGACAGACCGCGCACCGCTACTGTGCCGATGCATGACAACAACGCATTGTTTGATGCGTTTTCGTAATGGGTCCGGCGTTTTTGCTAAGCTGTGCGGCAATGCGGGGGGCAGCCATTCCGGCCACCCTGCCGCTGGTCTCACACGAGCTCATTCATGTCTGCGCAAAGCCAATCCATCGTCCAGCCCAACGGGCTGGCCTTGTCCGTGCAACCGATCAATGCCGGCGCGAGCCTGCGCGACCAGGCCTACGCCATGTTGCGCCAGGCCATCGCCGACGCTGACATCTACCAGTCGCGCGACGAGATCCGCCTCGATGAGCGGGTTCTGAGCGAGGCCATGGGTGTCAGCCGCACACCCATCCGCGAAGCCATGACGCTGCTGGAGCAGGAGGGCTTCCTGCGCACCGTGCCCCGGCGCGGCATCTACATCATGCGCAAGACCAAGCGCGAGATCGTGGAGATGATCCAGATGTGGGCCGCGCTGGAAAGCATGGCCGCGCGGCTGGCCACCGAGAACGCCACCGATGCCGAGATCGCGCAGCTGCGCAGCATGTTCGACAGCTTCCGTGATTCCACTCCGGCCGAGCATATCGAAGAGTATTCGGACGCCAATATCGCGTTCCACCAGGCGATCGTGCAGCTGTCCAAGTCGCAGATCATCATGGACACGATCCGCAATATCTTTATCCACGTGCGCGCGATCCGGAAGATGACGATCTCGCAGAGCGACCGGGCGGCACGTTCGATCGTGGACCACCTGCGCATCATCGAGGCGCTGGAGAAACGCGATACCGAGCTGGCCGAGCGGCTGGTGCGGCAGCATTCGCTGGATCTGGCTGACTACGTGGAACGGCACTGCGACTTCCTCGACTGAAGGCGGGCGGGGGTAGGGCGGCAAAACGGCGGACCTTGGTCCGCCGTTTTGCTTTTGTGCGTTCCCGGATGACGCGCGAGCTTTTCGTGTTGTGGTATGTGATATATCAATGTGAAAAAGATGCTGGCTGACTGATTCGGGATTTGACTGGGTTTCCCACTTCGGGCAAGCAAAACAGGTCGATTGCTGCATTGCATCGTCGAAATTTGTGTTGCATCGGGCAAACTCCTCTTGCTCTCTTCTGATATATCACATACCGTATGTCATCAAGAGGGCCGGAACGGACGCGAGCGAGTACGCGCCGAGCACCAGGAACAGACCATATACAAGTGAAACCATCGTCCGAGGAGACATCCGAAATGGAAACCAAGGCACTGCAAGGCGTTCGCATCCTGGATATGACCCACGTCCAGGCGGGCCCCTCGGCCACGCAGCTGATGGCGTGGCTGGGCGCGGACGTGATCAAGGTGGAAATGCCCGGCCGCGGGGACATCACCCGCAGCCAGCTGCGCGACGTGCCCAACGCCGACAGCCTGTACTTCACCATGCTCAACAGCAACAAGCGCAGCCTGACGCTGAACATGAAGACGCCCGAAGGCAAGGCGCTGCTCGAAGACCTGGTCCAGCGCAGCGACGTGCTGATCGAGAACTTCGGGCCGGGCGTGCTCGAGCGCGCGGGCTTTGACTGGGACCACCTGCAGGACCTGAACCCGCGGCTGGTCTATGCCTCGATCAAGGGCTTCGGCCCGGGGCCGTACGCGGACTGCAAGGCGTATGAGAACGTGGCCCAGTGCATGGGCGGTTCGGCCTCCACCACGGGCGATGCCGAGGGCGTGCCCACTGTCACCGGCGCGCAGATCGGTGATTCGGGCACGGGCGTGCATTGCGTGGTCGGCATCCTGGCCGCGCTGCTGCAGCGCGAGCACACCGGCCGCGGCCAGCGCGTGGAAGTGGCGATGCAGGACGCGGTGCTGAACCTGTGCCGCGTCAAGCTGCGCGACCAGCAGCGCCTGGCCAACGGCCCGCTGCGCGAGTACCCGAACGAAGAGTTCGGCGACCACGTGCCGCGCGCCGGCAATGCCTCGGGCGGCGGCCAGCCGGGCGCGGCGCTGCGCTGCGCGCCGGGCGGCCCCAACGACTATGTCTACGTCATCATCCAGCCGCAAGGCTGGGAGCCGCTGATGCGCCTGTGCGGGCGCGAGGACCTGATCACCAATCCGGACTACGCCACGCCAGAAGCACGCCTCAAGCACCTGGCCGACTGCTTCGCCGTGATCGAGAAATGGACCGGTGGCCGCAGCAAGTTCGACGTGATGGCGGCGCTCAACGAGGTCGATGTGCCGTGCGGCCCGATCCTGTCGATGAAGGACCTGATCGAGGACGAGTCGCTGTACCAGCGCGGCTACCTGAAGGAGCTGGAGCACCCGCAGCGCGGCAGCTACGTGCAGCTGGGCTGCCCGATCACGCTCTCGGCATCGCCGGTGGAGATCGAGCGTTCGCCGCTGCTGGGCGAGCATACCGAAGAGATTCTCGAGTGGCTGGGGCGCTCGCCCGCGCAGATCGCCGCGATGAAGCTGGCCGGCGCGGTATGACGCAAGCCTGACGTCATTCCCGCCTGTGCGGGAATGACGAATCCGGGCGCGAGCCGCCCACGATCCCATTTCTTCCAAGATCCTGCAACCGACATCGGAGCAGGCAGGGCCCCGCTTTGCCTGCGCAAGGAGCATGCTGTGCAAACCTGGATACGCTTTCGCCGCGCTGACGGCAGCATCGGCCATGGCCGCATCGACGAAGCCGATGGCAACCGTGTCGTCGAATATGACGGCGACGGTTTCAACGACCCCGCCCCTACCGGCGCCGTGCATGAGCGCGCGTCGCTGACGCTGCTCGCGCCCTGTGCGCCGGGCAAGGTGGTGGCGTTGTGGAACAACTTCCACGCACTCGCGCGCAAGCTGGAAAAGCCCGTGCCTACGCACCCGCTGTTCCTGCTCAAGCCGGCCTCGTCGCTGGCCGGGCCGGGCGATGCGGTGCAGCGCCCCAAGAGCTACGACGGCAAGATCGTCTATGAGGGCGAGCTGGGCATCGTGATCGGCAGCAAGGCGCGCAATGTGTCGGTGGCCGAGGCCGGCGCGCATATCTTCGGTTATACCGTCGTCAACGACGTGACCGCGGCCGAGCTGATCACGGCCGACCCCAACTTCCCGCAGTGGACGCGCGCCAAGGGCTTCGACACCTTCGGCTGCATCGGCCCGGCCATTGTCTGCGGCTTCAACTGGAAGGCCGCCAGCGTCATCACGCGGCTCGATGGCGTGGAGCGGCAGAACTACCCGCTGTCGGACATGATCTTCTCGCCCGAGGAACAGGTCAGCCGGATCTCGCAGGACCTGACGCTGATGCCCGGCGACGTGATTGCGTGCGGCACCTCGATCGGCGTGGGATCGATGAAGGACGGTGCGGTGGTCGAGGTGGCGATCGCGGGCATCGGCTCGCTGGTCAACCACGTGCGCGGCTGAGCCGGCGCCCGATTCCTTCCATAAAACGGTGAATGCCATGCCAATGACGATCGGTGTGCCACGCGAAGTCCACCCGGGCGAGCGGCGCGTTGCCGCCACGCCCGACTCGGTCAGGGAACTGCTCAAGCTCGGCTATCAGGTGGTGGTGGAGAGCGGCGCCGGCCAGGAAGCGTCGTTCTCCGACGCTGACTACAGCGCCGCCGGTGCGGCCATTGTCGACGCGGCCAGCCTGTGGGCCTCGGTCGACGTGGTGATCAAGGTGCGCCCGCCGCAGGTCCATCCCAGCCTGGGCGTGGAAGAGGCGGCGCTGCTGAAGAAGCATGCCACGCTGATCGGCTTTGTCTGGCCGGCGCAGCAAATGGCGATGCTGGAGCGGCTGACGCAGCGCGGCGCAACCGTGCTGGCGATGGACTGCGTGCCGCGCATCTCGCGCGCGCAGAAACTCGATGCGCTCAGCTCGATGGCCAATATGGCTGGCTACCGCGCGGTGATCGAAGCCGCGCATGCGTTCGGGCGGCCCTTTGCCGGGCAGATCACGGCAGCGGGCAAGATCCCGCCGGCGCGCGTGCTGGTGATCGGCGCGGGCGTGGCGGGGCTGGCGGCGATCGGCGCGGCGCGCAGCCTGGGTGCGGTGGTGCGCGCCTTCGATACGCGACCGGTGGTGCGCCAGCAGATCGAAAGCCTGGGCGCCGAGTTCCTGACCGTCGAGATCGAAGAGGACGGCAGCGGCAGCGGCGGCTATGCCAAGGAGATGAGCCCGGCTTTTATCGAAGCCGAGATGCGTCTCTTTGCCGAACAGGCGCGCGAGGTCGACATCATCATCACCACCGCGCTGATCCCGGGCAGGCCCGCGCCCAAGCTGCTCGAGGCCGGCACGGTGGGCCTGATGCGCGCCGGCAGCGTGGTGGTCGACCTGGCTGCTGAGCAGGGCGGCAACTGCGTGCTGACCGTGCCGGGCGAGGCGGTGCGGCAGCACGGCGTCACCATCATCGGCTACACCGACCTGCCCAGCCGCATGGCGGCGCAGGCCAGCCAGCTCTATGGCACCAATATCCGCCACCTGCTGACGGAGCTGACGCCGGGCAAGGACGGCCAGCTCGTGGTCGACATGGACGACGAGATGATCCGCGGCGCCACGGTGCTGCACCAGGGCACGGTGACCTGGCCACCGCCGCCGCTGACGGTGGCGACCCCGCAGCAGCAGGCGCCGGCCGCGCCGCCGCCGGTGCAGGCCGAGGCCGAGCCGCCGCGCAGCCGCACCGGCGCGACGCTGGTCGCGCTGGCCATCGCGGCGGCGGCGCTGCTGGGCCTGGGCGCGGTCGCGCCGCCGGCCTTCATGGCGCATTTCACGGTGTTCGTGCTGGCGATCTTTGTCGGCTACCAGGTGGTGTGGAACGTCACCGCCGCGCTGCATACACCGCTGATGAGCGTGACCAATGCCATCAGCGGGATCATCGTGGTGGGCGCGCTGGTGCAGCTGGGCAAGCCGTCGCTGGTGACGGCGGTGATTGCCGGCAGCGCGGTGCTGCTGGCCACCATCAATATCGCCGGCGGCTTCCTGGTGACGCAGCGCATGCTCAAGATGTTCCAGCGGGACTAGAGGGGGAGACAAGGATGCCATCCGGAATCAGCAATATCGCTTACCTGGGCGCCAGTGCGCTCTTCATCCTCAGCCTGAGCGGGCTGAGCCACCCCGGCACCGCGCGCCGCGGCAACCTGCTGGGCATCGCTGGCATGGTGATCGCGGTGCTGACCACCGTGCTGGCGGGCAGCCCGGACGGCATCGCCATCATCATCGGCGCAATGCTGGTGGGCGGCATCGCCGGTGCCCTGCTGGCCAGGCGCGTGGAAATGACGCAGATGCCGCAACTGGTGGCGGTGCTGCACAGCTTCGTCGGCCTGGCCGCGGTGCTGGTGGGCTACGCCAACTACCTGGATACCCATGCGCTCACCGGCGCGGAGAAGGCCATCCATGAAGTGGAAACCTACCTTGGCATCCTGATCGGCGCGGTCACGTTCACGGGCTCGATCATCGCCTTCCTGAAGCTGCAGGGCACCATGGGCGGTAAGCCGATGTTGCTGCCGGGCCGGCATGCCTTGAATGCCATCGCGCTGCTGGTTTGCGTGTGGCTGGGCTATGCCTTCCTGAGCGCGCCCGACGCGCAGCAGGGGCTGGTGCCGCTGGCGGCGATGACGGTGATTGCGCTGCTGGTCGGCGCGCACCTGGTGCTGGCCATCGGCGGCGCCGACATGCCGGTGGTGGTGTCGATGCTCAACAGCTACTCCGGCTGGGCCGCGGCGGCCACCGGCTTCATGCTGGGCAACGACCTGCTGATCATCACCGGCGCGCTGGTGGGATCGAGCGGCGCCATCCTCAGCTACATCATGTGCAAGGCGATGAACCGCAAGTTCCTGTCGGTGATCCTGGGCGGCTTCGGCGCAGTGCAGGCACAGGGCGCGGCGACGGAGCAGGGCGAGGTGCTGCCGGTGTCCAGCGAGGAAGTCGGCAACCTGCTCAAGGACGCCAGCGACGTGATCATCGTGCCGGGCTACGGCATGGCGGTGGCGCAGGCGCAGGGCACCATCAGCGAGATCGCGCGGCGGCTGCGGGCGCAGGGGGTCACCGTGCGCTTCGGCATTCACCCGGTGGCGGGCCGCCTGCCCGGGCACATGAACGTGCTGCTGGCCGAGGCGCGCGTGCCGTACGACATCGTGCTGGAGATGGAAGAGATCAACGACGACTTCGAGAAGGCCGACGTGGTGCTGGTGGTGGGCGCCAACGACATCGTCAACCCCGGTGCGCTGGAAGACCCAGGCAGCCCCATTGCCGGCATGCCGGTGCTGGAAGTGTGGAAGGCCCGCACCGTGGTGGTGTCCAAGCGCAGCATGGCGGCCGGCTATGCGGGCGTGGACAACCCGTTGTTCTACAAGGACAACACGCGGATGTGGTTCGGCGACGCCAAGGGCAGTGTCGATGCCCTGCTGAGGCAACTGGAGGAAGCGCCGGCCTGAGTTGCTGAACAGTTCAGGCGGCCGCGAAGCCACCGCCGCCCCGCGTTGGTCGGGGCGGCGGTGGCTTTTGTTGTCTGGATGGGCCCAGCCATAGACAATCTTGGAAGCCCGGCAGGCGATTCATGCCAGCTCCGCGATATATAAACGATCACGAATAGATACGATAAAAAACTTTAAGACTAGTCAAATTAAGCTTCAGGTAGCATCAATCCACGACTTCATGTGCCGCAATGCAGCTCGGGCTATGAAAAGGCCTTCCTGACCTTCGGCATTTTGCAGGGCGTGTGCATTTTCGTGCTGGCACTGCTGCTGGTGAAGCCCAAGGCGCCCAAGGGCGCGGTGGCGGCCAAGGCGGTACTGTGGTGGTGCCGCTGGCATCGGTCCTGTCGGCGCATGGTGGCTGGGGAGCCGTGTTCTCGGTGGCGGCGGTGGTGACGATTGCGGCAGGGATCTTGGCCAAGGTGTTCCTGGCGCCCATGCGCAAGCGCTTTATCATCGGGCATGCCGAGGCAGTGCGCGTGTCCGACGGCGCGTGCCTGGCTGGCATGTCGCCGCGTAGGCGGAAGAGTAGAGGGGGAGCCTCGCGTAGGCTGCCGGGCTTCCGGAGTGGGGGCAGGACATTCCCATAGTGGGTGCGCTGGTGCTCGCGGAGGACGTCAGTGCGCGGCAACGTGTTCCAGAGGGCCATAAAGTCGCTGGAATTTTGGTATGTAGTATATCTTCATGCGTAATTCCGACTAGATTTCCAGGTTTCGACATGGCCCGGAAATCTGTGCCGATTGCGCATAAATGGCGTGCTTTCAGGAATTGGGTTGATTTAGCGGTAGTTGCCTACAAAATTGCTGCGCCGCATCGACGAAACTTGAAGATCTAGGGGAAATTCTTCTTGCTTCGTTCTGATATATCACATACCGTATGTCATCAAGATCGAATGAAACGATCGGGCGCCGCAAGGCATACGGGTAGCAACAGCGAAGGGCGAGAAGGCGAGGGTGCCCCGCCCCGTAAAGAGTTCAACGAGGAGACCAAGACATGTCCGAAGTCGTCGAAGCCAAGCGGGCCGGGAGCACCACGCGGAAGACACGCTGAATTAGAAGAATTCCAACCCCAGTCAATTTGTATAGAAGGAATCAACCATGGCAGAAGTCGGAAACGAACTGCAGCGTCACGCCACGGAAGAACATCAGGCACAAACCGATGGTTTTCATCTGGTCATCGACGCGCTGAAGCTGAACGGCATCGAAAACATCTACGGCTTGCCCGGCATTCCGGTCACCGATCTGGCCCGTCTGGCGCAGGCCAACGGCATGCGCGTCATCAGCTTCCGTCACGAGCAGAACGCAGGCAACGCAGCAGCGATTGCCGGCTTTCTCACGCAAAAGCCGGGCGTTTGCCTGACCGTTTCTGCGCCGGGCTTCCTGAACGGGCTGACGGCGCTGGCGCATGCGACCACCAACTGCTTCCCGATGATCCTGATCAGCGGCTCGAGCGAGCGCGAGATCGTCGATTTGCAGCAGGGGGACTACGAAGAGATGGACCAGCTGGCCATCGCGCGTCCGCACGCCAAGGCTGCCTTCCGCGTGCTGCACGCTGAAGACATTGGTGTCGGGATCGCGCGTGCCATTCGTGCCGCCGTGTCGGGCCGTCCGGGCGGTGTGTACCTGGACCTGCCGGCCAAGCTGCTGGGCCAGTCGATGGAAGCCGAGAAGGGCCGCAAGTCGCTGATCAAGGTGGTGGATCCGGCCCCGCGCCAACTGCCTGCACCGGACTCGATCGACCGTGCTGTCGCGCTGCTGAAGAGCGCCAAGCGCCCGCTGATCCTGCTGGGCAAGGGTGCCGCGTACGCACGCGCCGAAGCGGATATCCGCACGCTGGTCGAGAAGACGGGCATTCCGTACCTGCCGATGTCGATGGCCAAGGGCCTGCTGCCCGATACGCATCCGCAATCGGCCTCGGCCGCACGCTCGTATGTGCTGGCTGAAGCTGACGTGGTGTTGCTGGTCGGCGCCCGCCTGAACTGGCTGCTGTCGCACGGCAAGGGCAAGACCTGGGGCAAGCCGAAGCAATTCATCCAGATCGACATCGCGGCGACCGAGATGGACAGCAACGTCGCCATCGCCGCGCCGGTAGTGGGTGACATTGGTTCGTGCGTGTCGGCAATCCTCGACAAGGTCGGCAATGACTTTGCCAAGCCGGGCGCCGAGTGGCTGAACGCGGTGGCCGACCGCAGGGACACGAACCTGGCGAAGATGGCCGAGACCCTGGCCAAGTCCAGGGATGTCTCGCCGATGAACTTCCACGGCGCGCTGAGCGTGCTGAAGGATGTGGTCAAGGCCAACCCGGGCATCTCGTTCGTCAACGAAGGCGCCAACACGCTGGACTACGCCCGTGCCGTGATCGACATGTACGAGCCGCGCAAGCGCCTGGACGTAGGCACCTGGGGCGTGATGGGCGTGGGCATGGGCTACGCGGTCGCCGCGGCGGTCGAGACCGGCAAGCCGGTGCTGGCGCTGTGCGGCGACAGTGCGTTCGGTTTCTCGGGCATGGAAGTCGAGACGATCTGCCGTTACAACCTGCCGGTCTGCATCGTCATCTTCAACAACAACGGCGTCTACAAGGGCATCGACGTGAATCCGACCGGCGGCAAGGATCCGGCGGTCACGACGTTCGTCCCGGGCGCGCGCTACGACAAGATGATGGAAGCGTTCGGTGGCGTCGGCCACAACGTCACCACGCCGGCGGAACTCGAGGCTGCGGTGAACGAAGCCCTGCGCTCGGGCAAGCCCACGCTGGTCAACGCTGTCATCGATCCGGCTGCCGGCACGGAAAGCGGTCGTCTGACCAATCTGAATCCGCAAAGCTCGGCCAAGAAGTAATTCACCCGAATTTCACCCCTCTGATCCAATAGGAGAACGAAAGTGAACCTCCCACTCAACGGCATCAAGATCATCGACTTCACGCACGTCCAGGCCGGTCCCGCCTGCACGCAGCTTCTCGCGTGGTTCGGTGCGGACGTGATCAAGGTCGAGCGCCCCGGTTCCGGCGACGTGACGCGCACCCAGCTGCGCGACATCCCGGATGTCGATGCGCTGTACTTCACCATGCTCAACAGCAACAAGCGCAGCCTGACGCTGGACACCAAGAAGCCGGACGGCAAGAAGATCCTGGAGCAGCTGATCCGCGAGTCGGACGTGCTGGTCGAGAACTTCGGCCCGGGCGCGCTGGACCGCATGGGCTTCTCGTGGGAACGCATCAACGAACTGAACCCGAAGATGATCGTGGCTTCGGTCAAGGGCTTCAGCGACGGCCACCACTATGAAGACCTGAAGGTCTATGAGAACGTGGCCCAGTGCGCCGGCGGCGCGGCCTCGACCACCGGCTTCTGGGATGGCCCGCCGACGGTGTCCGCCGCGGCGCTGGGCGATTCCAACACCGGCATGCACCTGGCCATCGGCATCCTCACCGCGCTGATCGGCCGCGACAAGACCGGCAAGGGCCAGAAGGTGGCCGTGTCGATGCAGGATGCGGTGCTGAACCTGTGCCGGGTCAAGCTGCGCGACCAGCAGCGCCTGGACCGCCTGGGCTACCTGGAAGAGTACCCGCAGTATCCGCACGGCAGCTTCAGCGACGTGGTGCCGCGCGGCGGCAACGCGGGCGGCGGCGGCCAGCCGGGCTGGGTGCTGAAGTGCAAGGGCTGGGAAACCGACCCCAACGCCTATATCTACTTCACCATCCAGGGCCATGCCTGGGAGCCGATCTGCAAGGCGCTGGGCAAGCCGGAATGGATTTCCGATCCCAACTACGCCACCGCCAAGGCTCGCCAGCCGCATATCTTCGATATCTTCAACACCATCGAGGAATGGCTCGCCGACAAGACCAAGTACGAGGCCGTGGACATCCTGCGCAAGTTCGACATCCCGTGCTCGCCGGTGCTGTCGATGAAGGAAATCGCCGATGATCCGTCGCTGCGAGCCAGCGGCAGCATCACCGAGGTGCCGCACAAGGAGCGCGGCACCTACCTTACGGTGGGCAGCCCGATCAAGTTCTCCGACCTCAAGCCGGAGATCACCGGGTCGCCGCTGCTGGGCGAGCATAGCGAAGAGGTGCTGGCCGGCCTGGGCTACGGCGCGGACGACATCAAGCGCCTGCGCGAGTCCCAGGTGATCTGACGCTGCCCGCCGGCACTTGTGCCGGAGTGTACGCCGGGGTCTCGCGCATAGCGGGCCCCGGCGTTTTTGCTTGCAGCGTGGCCATGTGGCACGCTACCTTGATGGCCATGACAGGCCGGCGCCGACCGGCCCTGGTAATAACGAGGGAATCCCCATGACAGACCAGATCGATTACGCGCAACTGGTGTCCGCCATCAGCGACGCCATCATCATCTCCGACGCCAAGGGCGCCATCACGCTATGGAATCCCGCGGCCGAGCGCATGTTCGGCTTTACCCAGGCCGAGGCCATGGGCAAGTCGCTCGACCTGATCATCCCTGAGCGCCTGCGCGGGCGGCACTGGGAGGGCTACGACAAGACCATGGCGACCGGCATCACGCGCTACGGCCACGATCTGCTCAAGGTGCCCGCGGTCGACAAGGACGGCAAGGCCATGTCGATCGCCTTCACCGTGGCGCTGCTCAAGGATGATGCGGGCGCTATCACCGGCATCGTCGCCGTGGTCCGCGACGAGACCGTGCGCTTCCAGGAGGAGCGGGCGCTGAAGAAGCGGCTGGTGGAGCTGGAAAACCAGGTCAAGGAACAGGCCTGAGGCGCGTGCCTTTTCCGTGATCCAGGGCCAGCCGCGCAGCGCGTCGGCCCGGTGGCCAGGCCTGGTCCTGGCCGTTTCCTGTTTGCGCGGGGGCCCCGGCCGGGGGCGGCGCGAAAGGTGGTTTTTCCCCCCCAGTTTTTCC